>CAZIQO010000052.1:0-21402 GCA_964541465.1 uncultured Oscillospiraceae bacterium | reverse complement strand
GAAGCGGTTATGCTTCTTCTTTTTTTTACTTACCCCAATCTATAGTGTAGAGCCAAATCGAAGGGCGCTCCTTTTTTATTGAAATCGTGCGGAGCAAAAATGCCGCCCGTTATCGGGCGGCGCAGTCTGTTAAAAATCCTTTTGCAGGGATTTTATCCCTGCACCCTACCCAAGGGACACCTCCCCTGGAAATCTCCGGCACCGCAAGGCCTAAGGCGCTTGCATAAATGGGCTCTTAGGGAGGTTATGGCCCTAAACGGTGGTTTGGAGGCGAAGCCTCCTCCAGCGTACCTCCCTGATCGACACTCCCTGCCGCCCCTTCGGGACGGCAGAACGAACCCTTCCCCGTTACAGAATCCGCCTTGGCGTAAAATTCAGCTTGTCCGCCGCGACGCAAAGATACCGAACGCCGTTTCGCTCGCCCTCGAACGCGCTCCGGTTGGCCTCGCCGTGCAGATGCCCGTACAGCACCGTCTGCACGCCGCGCGCCTCGAGCAGTTCGGTGAAGCCCGAGCCGCGGTCCCGTTCGCAGAACGGCGGAAAGTGCATCATGGCGATCGTCCGCTCCGTTTCGGGCAGCGCGGCGAGCGAGAGCCGGAGGCGGTCCTGCTCGCGAAGGTAGATCTTTTCGTCGGCGGGCGTGAACGCGGACCCGCCCGGGCAGAGCCAGCCGCGGGTCCCGCAGATGCCGACGCCGTCTTCCACAAACGCGTCGTTCTGCAGCGCGCGCATATTCTCCGGCAGCGCCGCGCGCACGCGTCCGATCGCGCTCCACCAGTAATCGTGGTTGCCCTTGAGCAGGATCTTTCTGCCGGGCAAACGGCCGATAAACGCCAAATCGGGCAACGCGGCCGAAAGCTGCATTGCCCAACTGATATCCCCGGGGATCAGAACCAGATCGTCCTCCCCGACAAGCGAGCGCCAGTTCTGTTCCAGCTTCGCAGCATGGTCGCGCCATGCTTCGCCGAACACATCCATGGGCTTTTCGGTGGAAAGCGACAGATGCAGGTCCGCAATGGCGTAGATTCGCATCCGTCCGTTCCTCCCCCGCGTTCCGCGGTTATTCTTCCTCGGCCGATTCGTCGATCTCGTCGTCGGCGATCGCCTCTTCGTATTCCGCGTCCAGATCCGCCGCGTTCTCAAGCTCGACCTGCCGCTTCTGCTCCTTGAGACAGGCCGCGCAGAGATCGCTGCCGGGCACCGCCGGCGCTTCCCCGCACTCGGTGCACATGATGACCTCGTCCTCCTCGGATTCCTCGTCGCCGCGGTGCAGGCGCGACTGCGCGTGTTTGAGCTCGCGCATACAGACGTTGCAGTACTTTTCGCCCTCGCGGATATAGTTCAGTTCGCATCTGGGGCACTTACGCAATGTCATAGACATCAGTCCTGCCTTATTTCCCAAACATTACGGTGGATATTATGCTAAAGATTTACGGACATGTCAAGGGAAACTTTACGCGCGCTGACTGGGCGCGGCCCGGGTGCATAAAGGCGGACGCAATCGGCGTCTCGCCCCGTTCAGCGCGGGCGGTCCCCAACGATCTGCGCGATCTGCAGGAGCAGTTCCTCGCGTCCTTCGGTCGTTTCCGCCGAAAAGGGAATCGCATACGGCGGCGCGCCGAGCAGCTTGGCCACCCGGTTCGCGTCCGTCCGGCGGGCGGATTTTGCGACCTTGTCCGCCTTGGTGGCGATCAGGGTAAACGGCACGCCGTAAAACAGCGCCCATTCGAACATCTGCCGGTCCTCCGGCGACGGCTCGCGGCGGATATCCAGCAGCAGAAACAGATGCTTCGGACGGCCGCCCGCAAGATACGTTCCGATCAGCTCGCCCCATGCCAGCCGCTCCGCCTTGCCCACGGACGCGTAGCCATACCCCGGCAGATCGACCAGATAGACCTCGTCGTTGAGCCGATAATAGTTGATCAGGCGGGTCTTTCCGGGCGTCTGGGAGATTCGGGCAAGCCTGCGGCTGCCGCAGAGGCAGTTGATCAGGCTGCTCTTGCCGACGTTGCTGCGCCCGACAAGCGCGATTTCGCACGGAAGCGGGGCAGGGTAATCTGCGCCCTGCCCCACGCTGGTAACGAATTCGGTTTTCTTAATGCCGTACGGCTTCATGCGCCAGTTCCATTCCGGAAAGGTTCATCAGCGGTTCCGCGCCGTGCGGGTTCATGGTCAGCGCGTGGGAAATCACGCCGTCGATATCCTCGACGTACTCGATCTTCAGCGCGGCCTTGACCTCGGCCGGCACGTCGTAGAGATCTTCGCGGTTGGCCAGCGGCAGGATCACGCACTCGATGCCCGCGCGCACGGCCGCGAGCAGCTTTTCGCGCAGCCCGCCGATGGGCAGCACGCGCCCGCGCAGCGTCACCTCGCCCGTCATGGCCACCGTGCTTTTCACCGGAATGCCGGTCAGCGCGGAGACCAGCGCCGTCGCCATCGCCACGCCCGCGGACGGGCCGTCCTTCGGCACCGCGCCTTCTGGAACGTGGATATGCAGATCGAGCGTTTCCAGAAAGCCCGTTTCGATGCCGAAGCGCGCCGCGTTCGCGCGCACATACGTCATGGCGGCCTTGGCGGACTCCTGCATCACATCGCCGAGCTGGCCGGTGAGCTGCAGCACGCCCTTGCCGGGCACCGCGGCGGCCTCCACCTCGAGCGTTTCCCCGCCGACGCTGGTCCACGCCAGTCCCGTCACAACGCCCACCGTATCCGGGCGCAGGGGGTCGACCCGCTTGAACTTGCGCGGCCCGAGCCAGTCGGTGATGCGCGCCTCGGTCAGCGTGACGCGCGTTTTGCCCTCCGCCACCTCGCAGGCGGCCTTCCGGCAGACGCTGGCAAGCACGCGCTCCAGTTCGCGCACGCCCGCCTCGCGCGTATAGCAGCCGATGAGCGTCTGCAGCGCCTCCTCGGAGACGCGCAGGTTCGTTTTCTTCAGGCCGTGCTTCTCCATCTGCTTGGGCAGGAGATGCCGCCGTGCGATCTCCTCCTTCTCGTTGAAGAGATAGCTCGGCACCTCGATGAGCTCCATACGGTCGCGCAGAGGCTTCTGAATCGCCTCCGCATCGTTGGCGGTCGTGATCAGCATGCAGCGCGACAGATCGTACGGCAGCTCGAGGAAATGGTCGACGAACGCGAAGTTCTGCGCGCCGTCTAGCACCTCCAGCATGGCGGACGCGGGGTCGCCCCGTACGTCCGAGCCGAGCTTGTCGATCTCATCGAACAGCAGCACGGGATTGACCGAGCCGGCTTTGCGCATCGCTTCGATCACGCGGCCCGGCTCCGCACCGATATAGGTGCGGCGGTGCCCGCGGATCTCGGCCTCGTCGTGCACGCCGCCGAGGCTCATGCGCACGAACTTCCGGCCCATTGCCTCCGCGATGCCGCGCGCGATGGACGTTTTGCCAACGCCCGGCGGGCCGACGAAGCAGAGGATCTGCCCCTGCGGATTGTTGGTGAGCTTCTGCACCGCGAGGCTTTCGACAACGCGGGTTTTGACGCGGTCCATACCGTAATGGTCGCGGTCGAGCACCTCGCGCGCGTGCGCAAGGTCGAGGTTATCCTCGGTTTTCTCGGTCCAGGGAAGATCGAGGATCAGCTCGATATACGCCTGCGCCATCGGCGCCTCGTGCGAACCCGCGGGCAGCGAAGCGAAGCGGTCGATCTGCTTTTCCAGCGCTACGCGCGCCTCCTCCGGCAGCGGTTTGGCCTCCATGCGCGCGCGGTAGGTCTCCACCGTGCCGTCGTCGTCCTCGCCGAGTTCCTCCTGCACGGCCTTGAGCTGTTCGCGCAGGACAAACTCCTTCTGGTTATGCTCCATGGCCGCCTTGATCTTACCCGCGATACGGCGGTCCACCTGCATGATGAGCAGCTCGTTTTCGATGATGCCGAGCAGCGCGGCCGCGCGGCTGACGAGATCCGGCTCCTCGATGAGCTTCTGCTTATCCTCAAGCTTGCCGACCACCTGCTGCGCGATTCCGTCGGTCAGTTCGGAGAGCGTCGGCAGCGCAAGGATCGCGTCCCGCTGGTCCTGCGTCAGGCGGTCGCGCTGGGCGGCGTGCTCCGTAAAGCCCGCGCTCAGGCGGCGCCGCAGTGCTTCGGCGGTCGCCGCGTCCGGCTCGGTTTCCTCGTAGATTTCGACCTGCGCCGTAAAGTGCGGCGTTTCCGAAACGATGGCGCGGATGTGTCCGCGCGCCATGCCGGTAACCAGCAGATGCACCGCGTCGTTCTGGATGCGAAACACCTGGCGGATCCGGCAGACGGTGCCGACCGTATAGAGTTCGTCCGGCGAAACATCCACCGTCTTTGCGTTTTTCTGCGCGACAAACAGCGCGTAGCCCTCCTCCGAGAGCGACTGCTCCATGGCGGAAAGCGTCTTTTTACGCCCGATGTCGCAATGCATAATCTCACCCGGCAATACCGCGATTCCCCTCAGCGGAATGACGGGCAGCGTTACGATTCCATGCAGTTCCATTTTTCTTCACCTCCGTCATGGAGCAAACGTGTGCACTGCCCCATGATCGTATGATCAGTATATATTGATTCGTCCCGATATGCAAACGCCCGAGGCCCCGCATTGCAACATCAGCCCGGCAACATTGTGAAATTCTCTCGCGCGCTGGAAAATCGCTTCCAGCCCGAACCGCCGCCGGTTTTTGAACGGATCTTTTCCTGTACTTCTTACTATTTCATTTTTTTCCGTTTTGCGCCTGATCCCGCAAACGTGCTTGTCCCTGCCGTATATAGCATAACGAATTTTGAGATTCTCCGGTCCGCACGCCGCCGGCTACCGGTAAAACGCGCGCGTCAACAGAACCGAAACGAGCAGCGACGCGGCGGCCGCCGTGAGCGCGACCGGAACCGCAAAGCGCGTCTTTTTCACGCCCACCGCGCCGAAATAGATCGCGACCTCATAAAATATGGTCTCCGACGATCCCATCAGCACGCTCCCCGTAAACGCCGCGCGCGAATCGGCGCCGCATGAGGCGAACAACTCCCGCAGCACGGCCATCGCGCCGCTGCCGGAAAACGGGCGGATCAGAATCAGCGGCACGACCTCCGCGTCCAGCCCGACCGCCCCGCACAGCGGCGACAGCGCCCCGGACAGCAGCGAAAACACGCCGCTGTCCGTCAAAAGCCGCACCGCGACGAGCATGCTCGCAAGATACGGCAGCAGCCGCAGCAGCACCGGCAGCCCGTCGGCGGCCCCCTCCGCGAACGCGGCGTATACGTCCGTTCCCCTGCAAAGCCCCGCGATGATCACGCCGAGAAACAGGAGCGGCACGATCGCGCCGGCCTCGGTCATCGCCTTGTCAGCGCGCGGCAGAGAATCACCGCCACCGCCGTCGCCGCGCCGGACGCAAGCAAAGACGGCAGAACGATCTCCGCCGGCGCGGCGCTGCCGGACGCGTTTCTCAGCGCGATCAGTCCTGTGGGGACCAGCTGCAGCGCGGACGCGTTGATTGCCACAAACACGCACATCTCGTCCGTCGCCACGCCGTTCGCTGTTTGGACTTCGTCAAGCTGCTTCATCGCGGCCAGTCCGAGCGGCGTCGCGGCGTTTCCGAGGCCGAGCATGTTCGCCGCCAGCGCGATTGACAGCGCGCCCGCCGCCGCCCCTGCGCGCGGAAACAGCCAGTTTGTCGCGCGGCCGAGCCGCTTAGTCAGCATATCCAGCAGTCCCGCGCGCCTCGCGATCCCCGCGAGCCCCATAAGCAGCAGATACGCGCCGGAAAGCTCCAGGCAGAGCGCGACCGCATCGTTTGCGCCCGCAAGCATGCTCGCAAGCGTCGCGTCCCCTCCGTGCGTAATCAGCATTGCGATTGTTCCGCAGCCAAACAGCGCCGCCCACAACCACGCCATCTCCCCGTTCCCCCTCCCGTTTCGCCGGGTTTTGCCGGCGCTTCATTATATGTTTCCGCCGCTTGAAAACATACGCGACGCAAAGAGTACCGGAGTCTCTCTTCGGGCCCCCGTTCGCACAGCGAAAATGAAACCGTAAAACAAAGAGCGTCCTGTACGGGACGCCCTCAAAAGATAGGATTCCAAAGGGCCGGCCCTTTGGCGGGGTGCGGGGCAGAGCCCCGCCGTCCCCCATCCCGCTCAGTAATTGGTCTTCCAGATCTCGAAGAACGCCTTGGGATGCGCGCAGACCGGGCAAACCTCGGGCGCTTTCGTCCCCTCGTAGATATACCCGCAGTTACGGCACTGCCAGAACACCTTTCCTTCGCGGGTGAACACCGCGCCGTCCTTGACGTTCTCGCGGAGCTTGCGGTAGCGCTCCTCATGTCCCTTTTCGATCTGCGCAACCGCCGCGAACTGGAGCGAAAGCGCGTTGAAGCCCTCCTCCTTGGCCTCCTTGGAAAACCTCGCGTACATATCCGTCCACTCATAGTGTTCGCCGTCGGCCGCCATCGCCAGCGCGGTCAGAACATCCGGCATTTCGCCGCCGTTGAGCGCCTTGAACCAGAGCTTTGCGTGCTCCTTTTCGTTGTCCGCCGTTTCGGAGAAGATCGCGGAAATCTGTTCGTACCCGGCCTTCCTGGCGACCGACGCAAAATACGTGTATTTGTTCCTTGCCTGCGATTCGCCAGCAAACGCTTCCTGCAGATTCTTTTCCGTCTTGGTTCCCTTGAGATTCATGTTCGTTCCTCCTTGCTAATTTTTCCTGTTCATTTTACAGCTGGTTTGTCCCGCCGGTCCGCTTCGGATTTCCGGCACGCGCCGCAGATGCCGCTGAGCACGACGTCGTACGAACGCAGTCGGAATCCCGTTTCCCGCTCGACGGACTGCTCGAGCGGGGTCAGCGGAGGCAATGTTACATCCGCCACGCTGCCGCACCGTTCGCAGACGATGTGCGAATGCGCCGCGGTCGTTTTGTCGAACCGGCAGCTGCCGTCGGCAAGCGGAATCCGTTTGAGCCTGCCCGCGTCGACGAGCTGGTTGAGGTTGCGGTAGACCGTGCCGAGACTTAATCTCGGCATTTCGGCCTTGAGCTCGTCGTATACCATGTTGGCGGTCGGATGCCTGTCGCTTTCCGTCACCGCACGGCAGATCCGCTCCCGCTGATGCGAATACCGCATGCCGCTCCCTTCTTTCCGATGCTCGATGCACGCATTTAACAATAACGATTCCTGTTATTATCATAGTCCTGACCTTCGCCTTTGTCAAGTCCTTTTTCACTATATATAATTACTTTTGTCTGTATGTTTTTTGATCCGTGAAGCAGCGCGCGCCGCGTGGTCAGCCGCCGCCGGGCACGAGGGTTCTGAGCGCCTCCGGCACGTCTGTTTCGATGCCGCTTTCCCGCAAAAGCAGCGCGACGTCGTGCTCGTAGATGCGTTTCAGCCGCACGATTTCGGTTTCGGAGACGCCCATATCGATTGCGCCGAGCAACTGGTTTGCTGCCGCGCGCGCGTTTTCCAGAAGCTCAGCCGCATAGCTGCCCGTCGTATCGGCGGGCAGCGTGAGCATCGCTTCCACATCGTCGAGGCTCTCCGCGGCCCGCGCCGCCTCCTCCGCCGCTTTGTCGCGCCTGACGGTCGAGAGATCGTACTTGCTGTCCCGCTTGATCGTAACGCCGAACTCCTCTTTGACCAGCTCGGCGAGTTTCTTGTTTTTCAGCACATAGTACGAGGCGTTGTAAACGTTGCTGACGTATTCCCCTTCGAGCGTCGTTCGCTCAAAGTCGCCGGCGCTCAGTTTGAGCGAAAACGACGCGAGAGCGGCGATCTGCGCGGCGGTCAGGTTCGTATAGACGTCGTCCCGGACCGATTCGTATATCGCCGGGATCGACGCAAGCTGGTCCTTTTTCCGGAGCTGATCGAACACCGCGAGCAACATACGCTGCTGGCGGTCGTTGCGGCCCAGGTCGGTGCTGATGCCCTTGCGCGCGCGGCAGTAATCGAGCACCTGCTGCCCGTCGAGATGCTGGTAGCCCGTTTCAAGCGTGCGGCCGTTGAGATGGATCTCCACGTCCACGTCGTAGTCCACGCCGCCCATCGCGTCGACCAGGTGCTTGAGTCCCGTCATGCTCACGCCCGCGTAGTAGGTCACCGGCACGCCGAAGAGCATCTCCACCGTCTTTGTCGCGTAAAGGAACCCGTCTCCTTCCGCCGCGCCGCCCTTGGCGAACGCCGCGTTGATCTTCCAGCGCCCGCGCGTGCCGTAGATCGGCGTATAGGTGTCCCGCGGGATCGAGATCAGATGCACGGTGCCCGCGTCGAAATCGACTGCGGCGAGGATGAGCACGTCCGAGCGGTAATTATTTCTTGCGTTCCGGTATACGCTTTCGCTCTCGTCTTCGCGTTCGGGGCTCTGGTCGAACCCGACGAGCAGGATGTTCACGCGGTCCTTCATGAAATCTGCATCCGCCTGTTGCTCCAGCGCCTCCTCGGGCGAAAGGGTAACCTCGGGCGTCGGGGTCGCCGCGGCGGCGCGCGTTTTTTCCGGCAGCGGCGTAACGGTGTCGAACGCGCGCGCGGGGTCCATTCCAACGATATAGAGCGTGCGGATGCAATAGGTCAGCACAAGCGCGCCGAGCACGCACGCAAGGATCGTCCAGGTTTTGCGCATAAAAAACCTCCGCGCGGGCGTTCGTCCGCACGGAGTATTTTGTGTTTCGCGGAATCGATTTATTGATCCGATTGCTCTTTTATCATTTTTCCATCCGTTTTCGGCGGCCGGGTTTTGATCAGCTCGATCTTCAGGATTTTTGCGACCCGCTTATACAGAAAGAACGTGATCACCGAATTCACCACCGTCTTGATCGCATTGAACGGGATGATCGCGGTCGGCAGCAGCGCGAGCACCGTTTCGCGCGGCATGCCGTAAAAATGAACCGTAAAGAGCAGGTTCATCGGAATCATCATGAGCACCTGCAGGACCGCGCCGACGCCCATGCCGACGAGCGCGCCCTTCCTCGTGCGGTGCCCGCGGTAGATCAGCCCGGCGGCCAGCACGTAGCTGCCCGTCGCGCAGAAGTGCATCACGGCGCCGACCCACACGGCAGGAGAAAAAAGCAGCCACTGCAGAACGCTCACGACCGCCGTCAGCGCGAGCCCGCACCACGGCCCGTAGAGAAACGTCCCGATCAGGATCGGCACGTCCGCCATGTCGTACTCCAGAAACGGCGCCGAAGGAAAGATCGGAAATCGGATTAAGTAGATCAGAACGATCGACAGCGCGGTCAGCATGCCGAGTTTCACCAGCCGGTCGATCCCTTTTTTCTGAATCATACGCGCACCTCCAAAAGAAAAACCCCGCAGTTTGCAGCGGGGTGGAATCCGATTGTAACAATCGGTCGTTCGCTTCTTTCATCCGGACTCGCCGCGCCATATTCGGCTCGGCTTACCGTCGGCGACGGGATCGCACCGTCTCGGTCGTTCAACTCGCGGGCTCGTCGGCGCAGAGGCCGCATCACCGCCGGTGGGGAATTGCACCCCGCCCCGAAGCTATGTCGGCCCGAAACGGCCGAATTTTTCGTTTCCCGGGAAACAATCGACTCATTTCTCCGGATTCTCGCCTATCGTAGCATGTTCCGGCGGGGATTTCAATAGCCGAAGGCGATTTTTTACGCTTTCCGGCGAAACGCGCCGCGGTTGCGGCGGCCGGTCCCCGCGATTTACAGCGGCACGACTGCGCGCCGCGACAGCAGTACGATCAGCCGTTCGCCGACCGGCGCGCCGCCGAGCGATTCGAGGGACTGGGCGTAAAGCGAAATCTGCGTGCGGTGCCGTTCGGCGGCCTGCGCCGCGCTTTCGCCTTCCCGCGCGCGGTCGGTCTTATAGTCGACGATGGTCCACGCGCCGTTTTCTAGAAAACACGCGTCGATCACGCCCTGCAGCAGGATCCTCTCGTGCGCGTCGGTCTCGCCGAGCGCGGACGCGTCCATTGCGCAGGAAAACGCCAGCTCGCGCTCGAGCCGTTCGGCATGGCGCATGCGCGCCCAGAGCGGGGTGGAGAGAAACCAGCCGATCGCGCGCGCGTCCGCCGCGTCCGCCTGCTCGGGCGTGAGCCGCCCGCTGTCGGCAAGACGGGTAAGAAAGTCCCGCACGCCGCCCGGGTCCAGACTGCCGTCGAGCGGCAGATACTGCATGGCCTGATGCGTCGCGGTGCCGGCGAACGCGCCGTCCTTCGGCCGTCCGAGAAACGCCGGTACGTTCAGCGCGGGAAGTTCCGCCGTTTCCCGGCCGACGCCGCTGACCGCGGCTTTCGCCGGAAGGCGCACGGCCTCTTCATGCGGATACCGCCAGGAAAGGCGCTTTTCGATCGCCGCGACCACCGCCGGGTCCGCCTCCGGCAGCGGGGCCGCCGTCTGCGCGCGTTCCGCGCCAAGGAACGTCTCGCGCTCATAGCAGCTTATCTCCAGCGCGCGCCGCGGCCCCATCAACAGCCACTGCAGCGGCGTGCCGGCGCGCAGCACCGCCCATGCGGCGGGGTTTTCCTGCGCCCGCAGGAGCTTCTCCTCCGGTTTGAACGCGCATCCGGTCAGAATCAGACGGCACCGCGCGCGCGTCATGGCCACGTACAGCACGCGCATCTCCTCGCCGAGCTGCTCCACTCGAAGCCGCCGGGACAGGATCTGCCGCGCGAGCGTATCGCGTTTCAGCCGCGGCGTTTCAGCGCCGGCATCGTCGAGAAAGCGCAGCGCGATCCCCTGTTCGGCGTGCAGCAGCAGCGAATGGAAGGTGTCCTGCAGGTTGAAGCGTTTCCCGAGTCCCGCGACGAACACGACCGGAAACTCAAGTCCCTTGGATTTGTGGATCGTGAGAAGGCGCACCACGTCCGCCGTAACGGTCTGCGCCGCGCCGACGGCGGCGGTATTCGCGGCAAGGTCGATCTGACGCAGGAAGTTCCACACCCCGCGCGCGCCGCCGCGTTCAAACGCGTGCGCCTTGTCGAGCAGCGCGTCGAGGTTCGCCTGACGCTGCGCGCCGCCGTATCCCGCGCCCATCTCCTCGTAGAAGCCCGTTTCGTCGAGCAGTCTGCCGAGCAGTTCCTCGACGGAGACAAGCCGGCTTTCCGCCCGGTACGCCTCCAGCCGGTCCAGAAACGCCTTCGCGCGCGCGCCGAGCGCGTCCGTTCCGTCCGCGCAGGCGGCGAACGCCTCGAAAAACGATCCGTCCCGGTGCGCCGCGCGAACGCGCGAAAGCTCCTCGAGCGAAAAGCCTCCGACCGACGAGCAGAGCACCGAGAGCAGCGCCACGTCCTGGCGGCGGTTGTCGATCACGCGGAGGAGATTCAGCAGGATCTGCACCTCCACGGCGTCAAAATAGCCGCCGCTCGACTGCGCGTAGCACGGAACGCCGCAGCGGGAAAGCGTCTGCGCAACGGTCTGCGCGTCCGTCCCCGCGCGCAGCAGCACCGCAAAGTCCCGGTATCCGTAGGACCGCGTTTTTTTCGTGCCGGGATCGGTATACCCTTCGTTTGCGATCAGTTCATGGATGCGCCCCGCGATCAGACGGGATTCGACCTCCAGATCGGCCGCGTCCTCAAGCGCGTCCTCCCCGTTTTCCGGCTCCTCGCGGCCGCGCCGGATCAGATGCAGCTCCGCACCGCCCGGCGGCGGGTCGCCGCCGCAGACGAGCCGCGCGCGCTCGTCGTAGTCCAGTTCCCCCGCTTCCCTGGACATCACCGCACCGAACGCATCGTTGACGGCAAACAACACCTCCCGCGCGCTGCGGAAGTTCCGGCTCAGATCGACTCGCCGCCCCGCCTCTCCTGAAAATCGCATCAGCTTCTCCAGAAACAGCGCGGGCTCCGCCTGCCGGAACCGGTAGATCGACTGCTTGACGTCGCCGACGAGAAAGAGGTTGTTCCCACGCGACACCCGCCGCACGATCGCCTCCTGCACGCGGTTGATGTCCTGATATTCGTCGACGGCGATCAGTTCAAACCGGCCGCGGTATTCCTTCGCGACGGACTCGTTTTTCAGCGCGGCGAGCGTCAGGTGCTCGAGATCGGCGTAATCCATGCAGCCCGCGCCTCGCTTGGCCTCCGTGTACGCCCGATCGAACCGCCGCACGACGGACACGAGCGCGGACACCGCCCCGCCCGCGCGCCGCATAATCTCGAGCGACTCCGAAGCGTTCCGCGTCAGCCGTGCGCGCTGGTCCTTCACGAGCTTTTTTCCCATCTCCCGCGCTTCCTGCACGGGCGCCTTTTCGGACTCGTCCGTCCCCCGCGGAAACGTCATACGCAGGTATTCGATGCCGCCGAGCGCCGCGCGGTATTCCTCGTATCCACAGCAGAGCAGCAGCGCGCGGTAACGGGAAAGGTCGTCGTCGAGCACGGAAATCACGCCCGCCAGTTCGGGCGGAAGCGAATCGCGCGCGGCTTCTACCGTCTCGATCACAAGAGAAAGCTCGTGTTTGCAGTAGGACACCGCGTCGTCAAGCAATCCGTTCAGCGCCGCGTCGTCGCCGTAGCGCGCCGCGGCCTCGGTCATCCATTCGTCCGGCTCCGGCAGCGCGCGTGAAAATTCGTAGGTTCTCTGCACCGCCTCCCAGGCGGCGTTCTCGCCGCCGAACGCAGCGAGCAGCGCTTGATAATCGGCGTCCTCCGCGGCGGAGAGCTCGGTCAGCAGCGCGTCCTTGACCGTTTCCACCAGCGCGGCGCTCTCCATTTCGTCCGCCACGCGCGAACCGGCGGGCAGGCCGACCGTATGATACTGCCGTCTGAGCACGCGCGCACAGAACGCATGCACGGTGGAGATATACGCGCCGTCGGCCGCGCGCGCCTGCCGCCGGAGATACCGCATCCGCTCGGGATCTTCTTCCGCGTCGGCGGCCGCGTTGAGGCGGTCGGAAATACGCGTTTTCATCTCGGACGCCGCCGCGCGCGTAAACGTGAGCACCAGCATGCCGCCGATCGGGCAGCCGGCAAGCACACGGGAGACGACCCGCTCCGTCAGCACGGCGGTCTTGCCCGCGCCCGCCGCCGCGGAGACGATCAGGTTGCCCTGGGTCTTTATGGCCTCGCGCTGTTCATTCGTCCAGTCCATCCGCGCCTCCTTTGCCGAGCAGCCCGAAGAACTCCTCCTGCGAAATCTTCGTCAGCCGCCGCACCGTGCAGCCCGGCACCTTCGGATCGAACCGGCAGACGCTGCCGTACTCGCAGTACCGGCAGACCTCCCCGCCCTTTCTCTCCGCCGCGGGCGACGCGTCCGTCTCGCCGCGGTACATGCGCGAGAGCGTTTGCTCCGCCTTGTTCACCGCAGCGCCGAGCAGCGCGTCCATTTCACCTTCGGCACACACGCCGCCCTTCGCCTCCCCGCCGGAAAACCGGACCCCCGCGAGTACGGACGACTCGCCGTCGAGATCCGTCTGGCTCAGGCGCAGGATCTCCGGTTCGGACAGCGTGAGCCCCTTAAGCCGGAACGCGTCCGCCGCCGCCGTTTCCGCGTCCGGCTCCGCGTCCGAGATCACCGGCTGCAGCACCGGCATATAGTACATACCCGCGTGCGTCCTTCCGCCCGCCGCCGCGGCAAGGTACAGCGGAAGCTGCAGCGCGAGCCCGTGAAACACGCCGGCAAAATCGAAATCACGGCCGCCCGTTTTGTAATCGACGATGCGCACGCAGTCGCGCCCGTTCACGCGCGTGCCGTCGATACGGTCGATCTTGCCGCCCAGGAGCGCCGCGCTTCCGTCCGGCAACTCGAGCCGGATCGGCGGAAACGGCTGACCGGCGCCGAAACGCACCTCGGTTCCGACCGGTGCAAAACTCCCCGCGCGCATCTGCCGCGCGATCGCTGCCGCGCTCTGCCGCACCACGCCGACCATCAGAAACAGCGTTGCGCGGAGCCGCTCGTTTTCCAGAAAGATCCCGTCGTTGTGCGCCGCAATCACGCCCGGCAGCGCTTCGTCGGCAAGACGCCGCGCGTCTTCGTCCGAAAACCGCTTCCAGTCGACGCCGCGCGCGCGCGCAAGGTTGACGAACGCCTCGAGCGCCGCGTGGTAAAACGACCCGAGATCCGCGGCCCGCTCGGTAAACTCCCTGACCTCCTCGGCGCGCAGGCCGTACTGCACGAAATGCCGAAACGGGCAGGCGTTGAATGTCTCCAGCCGGCTCGCGCTCATGGGCTGCGACGCACCGTAAAGAGAGCGCGCCGCCTCTTGCCCGATCGAAGGCTCCGGCGTCCAGGTCCCGCCGGCGCGCGCCATGCGTTCAACGAGCGCACTGGTCTCCGCTTGTTCGGAAAGAAGTTTCATCAGCGCGGGCAGACGCGCCGGGCAGTTTCCGTCCGATTCGTAGCGGCGCAGGTCGGACGCAAGCAGCGTGAGCGCCTGCGCGCCGCAGTCGGGCAGCGCGTCGGACGTTTCGACGTCGCTCTTCATCGTGCAGCCGGGGCAGATTTTTTTGAGCCGCCCCACGATCGGCGAGGGCGAAAGCTCGCCGTCCGCGCCGCCGTAGGCAAAGCTGACGTACATCGTTTCACGCGCCTTCGACAGCGCGGTATACAGATCGAGCCGGTCGCAGTCGGAAAGCTCTGGCGAAGTCATCCAGAGTTCCGCGCCCTTTTCGCGAAGTTCGGCGATCTCTCCGTCGTCCAGAAGCGCGTCGTCCGTGCGTGCGCGCGGCAACAGTCCCTCGTTCGCACCCACGACGAACAGCGCTTTGACCGCGCGGCTCTTGGTCCGCATCATGTCCCCGACGAGCACCTGATCGTTCGTCCCCGGGATCACGCCGATCTCCTGTCCGCCGAGGCCCTCTTCCAACAGCGAAAGAAAACCCTTCCGCCCCACGCGGAGTTCGCCGAGAATCGCGTCCGTCTGCTCGAGCAGCGAAACGAGCAGATTCCACACCTGCGCGTGCTCCTCCATCTCTGCGACGCGCCCGGCTTCGCGCAGCCGCGCAGCCCGGTCCCTGATCTGCCCGTCCAGCGAAATGCTTTGCAGAAACGAAAACAGCGCGCGCACCTGTCCGGAAACGTCCGCGCCCTTGAGTCCCTCGGCCAGCGCGGCGAGCGGAGCGGCGGCGGTCCCGCGCGCGCGTTCCGCGCCCTCGGACGGGTCCGCACGCGTAAAGGACTTGAGCAGCGCGCTTCCCCGAACGCCCGTGCGCTTCAGGTACAGCTCCAGCTCCTCCGCGTCGTTCTGCTCCACGCCGGCGTACCCGCTCTTGACGTATCGGAGCAGCTCCGCCGGCGGATAACCGTTCGCGGCAAACCGCACCGCGGAGAGCGCGGCGTCCACGGCCGCGTGTCCGGTCAGCGGGCGCCGTCGGTCGAGAAACACCGGAATCCGCCGGCGGCGAAACGCGCGCAGCACGAGCGACGCGTACGCGTCCATATCGGACACCACCACCGCCATCTCGCGGTAGCGCACGCCGGCCCTGGCGCGCGCAAGCACCGCCTCCGCCAGCGATTCCGCCTCCGCGCGGCGGCTGCTCGCGCCGAATATCGTCAGCTTCGACGCGTCGCCGGAAAACGGCTTTGCGGGGCAGGAAAACAGGTTTTGCTCGATATGCCGCATCAGCGGATCGCATCGGCCGGACTGTTCCGTCAGCCGCCGCTCGCTGAAGCGCGCGCCAAGCTGCGCGGCGATCGCCTGGATCGTCCACAGTACGCGCCGGTCCGGCTCAAACAGCTCCGCGTCCGCCGAGTCGTCGTCGCACCGGAGCGAAATTGTCACGCACGGCGAGCAGGCGATCAGCGCGCCGAGCATGCGGTAGAGCTGTCGGTTCGGCCGCTCGAGTCCGTCGATGTAGACCGGCAGCCCTGCAACGAACGACTCCGGCAGCAGCGAAACCGCCTCGTTGAGCGCGTCGTCCGCGTCGAGATACCGCGCGGCAAGATAGGTCTCCGTCTCCCGGTACAGCAGGGCGATATCTCCGAGCTTTTCCCTCAGCGGCGACGATGCGTCGAGCGTTCCGATCAGCGCGTCCAGATCGTCCGGACGCACGCCCGCGCGCTTGCAGTTGCCGAAGATGGTCCGAAGCTCCCCGCTGAACCCCGCCTGCTCCGCCACGGCACCGAACACCTTCAGCTCCGCGCGCTTCCGGTCGATTGCGCGGCGGACGACCATGCGGTACCCCTGCCCGGAAAGGAACGGCTTCGTACGCCCGTGCAGTTGCAGCACGCGCTCGCACAGACGCTCGAAGCTGTACACCTGCACGCCGAGCAGCCCGTCCAGCGCGTCGGCAAGCAGCAGTTCCGCTTCAAATGTATATTGCTCGGGCACGATGAGGATCGCCCGTTCCCCCGCGCGCTGATGCGCGCGCAGCGCCCCGACCATGTATCCGCTTTTTCCCGTGTCCGCCCGGCCGAGCAGAACGCGCACCTCGCCGCTCATACAAACCGCTCCCGGTGCACCGCCGTATAACGCATCACGCCGCCGACGTTCCGGCTTTCATAGAGCACAACCTCGGTTGCCGTAAACGCCGCGCGGCCCTGTTTGAGAACGAAGCCCCGGTCGCCCGTGATGTTCCGTCCGAGTGTAATATGCGGAACGAGCCGGCTGTGGTTATGCGAAAAGCCGCACTCCCACAGCGCGGACTCGAGCGATTCATACAGCTTGCCGAGTTCCTCCCCGTCGCAGGAGACCGAAACGTAGCCCGTGTGCGCGCCTTCGCCGCCGAACGCGCCGTAACCGCCGAGCCGCAGCACGAACGGCTGAATATCCCGCGATGCGGCGCACACCGCGTCCGCCGCATCGGCAAATGCGTTCGTCTCTCCGAGAAAATGCAGCGTCACATGATAGTTCTCGCGCGGCACAAACCGTCCCGACGCGCCATAGTCCTCCAGCGCGACGCGCGCGCAGGAAACCGCGCGCAGAATATCGGGCGGCAGCGGAACGGCGATGAACAGACGCATGAAACGGACCTCCCCTTCGGATCTGCCGAAAAGCGGCGGCTGCGTGCGCGCCGACTTTTCCTCGGCTTTTCCTTCTATAAAACAGTATAGCGAATCCGGCCCGCACCCGCCAGAGGCCCGACCGATTTTCATGCGAACAGGGCGCTCGTTTTCTCTCGTTTGCCAGCGTCGCATGACGGATCGGGCAGGCAGGAATTCCTGCAAAATCATCGGCCGATCTTATAAATTACCACAGAGCGCAGCAGACGGCCTGTTTCCCGTATTCATGAATACAACCGCTGTTATCCACATACCTTTATCCACATTATCCACCATGTTATCCACAAGCCGTGCTATTTTGGGTTTTCCGAATGTGCATAAGTTCAGGCAGTGTGCAAAAAGCGACGTATATTGCCGTATAGAACGCATAAACCAAGCGCCGTACACCGCTTGCAAATCACCCTGTATGGTGCGATTCCGTATATTTTTTCCTGCAGTTTCTCAAAAATATGCTATACTTGTATGAATTACCATTTGTGGTAATTTCGTCGTATCAGACGTGTTTTTCCCCCTCTGCAGCACGTTCTGCGCCAGCATTCGGCAGGGAAATCGCGCTGTTTATCGGGAAAAACGGGTCGATTCAGCGCAGGAAACACGAACGCACGGACCCGGGCCGTGTATTTCGACGGGTTCCGAGCTGATTCGTTTCATCGCCGCTGTTTGCTGTTAAAAAAGTCCTTTTACAGAGGATTCACCCCCTTCCACCCAATGGACACGTCCCTTGGGAATTTCTGGCCCTATCTGGGGCGCCTGGAAATGAATTCTTAGGGCCGTTACGGCCCTTGCGGTGGTTGGGGGGCGGAGCCTCCAACGTACCTTCCTTTATCGGCGTGAAAGCGGCGGCCGCTCATGCGGCCGCCGCTTTCATGCCGGTTTGTCATCGCATCAGCCCGCCTGCTCCCTGCTCTGCGATTCCATGATGAGTTTATCCGCCACCAGCGCGATGAATTCCCCGTTGGTGGGCTTGTCGTTCTTGCCGTATACCTTGTAACCGAAAATCGCGTTCAGGTTTTCGATCTTGCCGCGCGTCCAAGCGACTTCGATGGCATGGCGGATCGCGCGCTCCACCTTGCTCGAAGACGTGCCGAACCGCTTCGCAATGCCGGGATAGAGCTCCTTGGTGATGCGGTTGATGAGCGTGGAATTATAATACACCATGCGGATTCCCTCCCGCAGGTAGTGATATCCTTTGATATGCGCCGGGATTCCCGCAACGAGGAAGATGGACGTGATCTTCTCATCCAGCGAACGCGGCGGCTGCGCATAGCTGGCAAGCCCTCCCTGCGGGTTTTCCTGCTGCACCGCCTCGAGCGCGCGCTTGAGCAGCGCTTCCGGCTCCACGGGCTTCACCATGAAGTAGCGCACGCCGAGCGCGCAGCAGCGGCGCACCATGTTTTCATTTCGCATGGCGGACACCACGATCACCGCCGGCGGCGCGTCCGGGCAGAGATGCTTGAGTTGCTCGAGCACGCCCAGCCCATCGATGTGCGGCATGATCAGATCCAGCAGCAGGATATCGTATTTTACCTGCCGGAGCTTGTCCAGCGCTTCCCTTCCGTCGAACGCCGTGTCTACGGATCCGATGGACTCGCCGGCCGTGAAATACGCACGCACCGACTCAACGAAACTGACATTGTCGTCAACGACCAGAACGCGATAATGTGACATGTTTCTCCCCCTGCCAAATTTTGTATTATACGCATCTATTACGTACAATAACATTGTAACAGCAACCGATCCGTATGAACAGGGGTGGAATCACACGGGTTCTGTCGAAGACGGCGCGAAGAATGACTCAATTTTTGTAAATTCAGCATAATACCATATTTCGCGTTGAAAACCAAATCGAAGCAATAGATATTGTGGTTTTTGCTTGTTTTCGGCGCAGGATTCTGTCGTCCGGGACCGGCTGTCGCAAGTGGATACGCGATGCGTCCTTGTTCGACAGCATCACACGTGTGCATGAAACAACAATCTGTCGAAATACTTGTTATTATAGTATTACCGTTTGCACATCTGTGCGTAACACCCCGTCTCTTCTGTTGCATTCCGAAATTGAATGCGGGGAACGTTTCGACGAGTTTCTTCTTTTCATGTGACAAATCTGTCGAACCCTGCGGTTCTGCAGCATTCGACAGATCCGCATAAAATCAACCGGGCCGCGCCATGACGGGCGCGGCCTTCCAAGCGGGGTAAAAGCGGGATTTTATTTTTCTTTTCTTCGAATATCTGCGCCGAGCGCGTTGAATTTCTGATCGAGATATTCGTATCCGCGGTCGATGAAATGGATGTTGTTCACGACGGTGGTCCCCGTTGCGGCGAGGCCGGCGACGACCAGCGACGCGCCCGCGCGAAGGTCGCTTGCGGAAATCTCAGCGCCGTGCAGCGAGCGGATCCCCTTTACCTTTGCCGTCGTATTGTTCTTGACGCTGATCGAAGCGCCCATGCGCCTCAGCTCGCGGACATGGTTGAACCGATTTTCAAATATGGTCTCGTTGACCGTCGAAATGCCGTTCGCGGCACAGAGATACGCCATCATCGGCTGCTGCAGATCCGTGGGAAAGCCCGGATACGGCAGTGTTTTGACATTGATCGCACGCGGACGGTCCCCCATCATGACGCGAATATAGAAATCGCGCCCGTCATCGCCTTCGATCACACGCGCGCCGCTCTCCATGAGTTTTGCGGAAACCGCTTCCATATGCGTCGGAATCACATTTTTGATCACGACATCTCCGCGCGTCGCGGCCGCGGCGATCATGAACGTGCCGGTTTCGATCTGATCCGGTATGATGGCGTAGCCGCAGCCGTGCAGCTTCGGCCTTCCCTGAATGCGGATTACGTCGGTGCCGGCGCCCTTGACGGAGGCGCCCATCATGTTCAGGAAGTTCGCCACGTCGACGACATGCGGCTCCTTGGCGACGTTGCTGAGCACCGTCGCCCCTTCCGCCATGCTCGCGGCGAGCATCACATTGATGGTCGCGCCGACGCTCACAAGGTCGAAATAGATCTCCGCGCCGACCAGCTTTTTTGCATGGGCGCGGACGATGTTGCGCTCTTCGTCGCACTCGACGGTTGCGCCAAGCGCGCGCAAGCCCTTGAGATGCTGGTCGATCGGCCGCGCGCCGATCACGCAGCCGCCCGGCAGCGCGATTTCCACCTCGCCGAAGCGCGGAAGCAGCGCGCCGAGCAGATAGTACGACGCACGCATGCTGCTGACCGCCGTGCTCAGCGCCTTCGTGGTATTGAGCGTGCGCGGGTCGATGCGCATGCAGTCCCCGTCGGTGAAGTCGACGGACGCGCCCAGTTCCTTCAGGATCATCTGCAGGCTCTGGACATCCTGAATGTGCGGCAGATTTTCCAGCACGCAGGTCTCTCCCGCGAGAACCGCCGCCGGAATGATTGCGACCGCCGCATTTTTTGCGCCGCTGATGGTGACGGTGCCTTCCAGCCGTTTTCCGCCGTTGATTTCGTACCACTGCTTCTGCATACCATGTCCAGTCTAGCCGAATCGACATGCAAAGTCAAGAACGCGCGGGACGGTTTTCGAACCGTCGCCGCACGCGCTTTTCGCCCGTCCCGGAAGTGTTTGTGAGTAAAATCCATCTCGGCCGGTTCGTTCGATTGACAAGCGGGAACACACATGCTAAAGTTGATTTTGCGGAAAACAATTTTTTTTAGATAGCGGAGGCTCATCATGGAGAAATTGGTCATCGCCCTCGGCGGGAACGCGCTTCAGGAGGGCAAGGGTCCGGCGACGGCGGAAGCCCAGCTCGCGGTTGTGGAGAAAACGTCCGCGTATATCGCGGATATCATCGAAAAGGGATATCATGTGGTTCTCGCGCACGGCAACGGCCCACAGGTCGGGCGCATCGTTCTGCAGAACGAAAACTCGGTCGCCCTTACGCCCGCCATGCCGTTCGACGTGTGCGGCGCGATGAGTCAGGGCATGATCGGCTATCATATCCAGCAGAGCCTTGCAAAGGCGCTCCGTTCGCGCGGCATTCGCACCGGCGTGGCCACCGTCGTGACCCAGGTGATCGTCGATCGGAACGACAAGGCGTTTCTGAATCCGTCGAAGCCGATCGGCCCGTTTTACTCCGAGGCGGAGGCCAAAAAGCTGCAGACAGAAAAAGGCTATTCGGTGAAAGAGGACGCAGGGCGCGGCTGGCGCAGGGTCGTCGCGTCCCCCATGCCCGTAGAGATTGTCGAGCTGCCCGAAGTGGAATGCCTCATCGCGGGCGGGTTCGTCGTCGTCACCGTAGGCGGCGGCGGCATCCCCGTAGTCCGCGACGAAAAGGGCAACCTTTCCGGCGTTGCGGCGGTCATCGACAAGGACCTTGCCTCCGAGCGTCTTGCCGAGGACCTGAACGCGGACGCGCTGCTGATTCTGACCGCCGTCGAGCAGGTCTGCCTCAACTACGGCAAGGAAAACGAAAAACGCTTGTCCGGGATCCGCGTGTCCGAGGCGGAGCAGTACATCAGGGAGGGACACTTCGCGCCCGGCTCGATGCTGCCCAAGATTCAGGCCGCGTGCATGTTCGCCCGCAGTA
>CAZIQO010000051.1:0-21630 GCA_964541465.1 uncultured Oscillospiraceae bacterium | reverse complement strand
CCAGTCTACTCCCTTAGCAGGGGAGCCCCTTACAGCCACTTGGGTACTTCTCCGTGTCGTTGGCGTTTCATTGGCGGAGAGAGAGGGATTTGAACCCCCGGTGCTTTGCAGCATCACCGGTTTTCAAGACCGGCTCCATAAACCACTCGGACATCTCTCCTAAAATGCGCCTTCTGAAGTATAGCAAATCCCGCGCCGGATTGTCAACTTCCGAATCGCGCGGCGGAACGGATTCCGGTTTGCAATGTTTTAAAAAAACATGCCGGTATCCGGCGCGCCGGCGCGCGATTGCATGCGCTTTCACAGGCGCGTATAATAAAGACGGAAAGACGCCCGAACGAAACCGCCGAACGCCGGCCGGACAGAAGGAGGAATTCCCATGGCGCGAACGCTGAAACAATCGCTGCCGTTTGTTCTCGCCCTGCTGCTTTTCTTTGCAGCGGCCTGCAGCAAAGAGCCGTCCGTTACGATGCTCAACACGGTCGACACCATCTACTGCGACGGCTGTCAGATCGAAACGACCGTCCGCGAGCTGACCGTCGACGGCAACCAGACCACCGCGCGCATTCGTTTTCTTAACCTCGGAAACACCACGCTCGATGCGCTGAACGCGCTCGTCGAGTTCGTCGACGCGGACGGGAACGTGATCGCAACCTATGAGGTTCAGCTTCAGTTCGACGAGTCGCTCGCCGTCGGCGACAGCGTCAGCGCAACCGCGCGGTGCGAGAGGGACGACCGTATCGTCGGCGTGGTCGTTTCCAGCGTCACGTACTGAAATTAAGACAGATCGATACCCGCCTTCTTCGCCTGCGCGTGCTGCAGCGGCCGCTTGATCCGGTACCGCCTGCCGTCCTTTACGAAATTTGCGCCCGTCTGTTTGAACCGGAACCGCACGCCGGCGTTTTTGCATTGTTCCCGCAAATCAAGGATCCAATCGAAATTGCAGGTGCGCGCCTGTTCGCCCGACTCGCCGCCGGCTACGACCTGCCGCACCCAATCCCCGAGATATCCGGAAAGATCGACCCGCTCAAGCAGCGGCTCGCACGCGATCGCCTTATACCGGATGGGCGCGTCGCGGAATACCGGCAGCCGTTCGTCCGCGCGGCGCTGATTCTCCACCGTGCAGCATATGTGCACGTTCGGATACCCATCTCCCCAATCCTCCGGCAGACACGCCGTAAACCGCGTGATCCGTTTCGTAATGAACAGGAACTCGCAGTCGCTGCGTTCGCGCATCATGCGCCACGCCTCCGCACGCCAGGCGTCCGCGTCCTCAAGCAGAAAATCCGACGTAAAGCAGGTCCACACAAACGAACCGGACGGCACCTTATATCCGCCGCCGCGCGCATGCGAAACCGGCAGATAAAACGCCGATGTTTTTGAAACGACGCCCGCGTCTTTCCCGTGCGATCCGTCGATGCGGTAGACATAGCAGTTCAGGCAGCCTTCGGACAGCTTATGGCAGCCGTGCCACGGATTCCAGCTCACGCCCTGCAGCATTGAAGATCCGTCTCCTTCCCCGCCCGATGCGCTTTCCGTTTTTTGCAATGAAAATCGGCCAGATCACGTCGGAATGGTTCACAATTCCTTTCATTGACAATCCTAACATGGTACAGTATAATCGGCAAGTTCATAAAAAGGAGGGCGGACAATGAATCAGTTTTTACAGGCCGTCGCCGCATTTGTGCTCGGCCGTTCCGTCTGGGTGTATCTGTTTATTTTCTTCGGGAAAATTCTCGAGGTTTCGTTCGGCACGCTCCGCATCGTGCTGATCAACCGCGGCGAACGTCTGATCGGCTCCCTCATGGCCATCATCGAAATCTCGCTCTGGCTGGTGATTGCAAGCGGCGTCCTCAGCGGATTTCACGAGGACTTCCTCAAGGGCGTCGTCTATGCGCTCGCCTATGCCTGCGGCAACTACGTCGGCTCCTGGCTGGACGAACTGCTCGCGTTTGGCCTCAGTTCCGTGCAGATCGTTCTGCGCGACGCGTACACGGCCAAAAACGTCGAGACCTGCCTCCGCGCAAAGGGCTTCGGCATCACGGCGCTCGACGTCCACGGACGCGACGACGATCATTGCATGCTGCTGATGACCATGCAGCGCAAGCGCCTTCCAGAGGTGCTGAAATGGATCGAGACCAACTGCAAGGATGCCGTCGTTACGGTTTCCGACATCAAAACCCAGCGCGGCGGCTATCTGGAAAGGGCGGTCAAAGGCGGCCAGCTCCGCGTCGGCAAATAGCGCGCCGCCTGCCCCATAAAACCGCTCCGGCGGTTTTTTTATGCTTGCGTTCCAATGCGTCTATTCTTTGCGGCCCTCGTTCAGAGCCGCGCGCGTCAGTTCCAGCGACGCGATCAGCCGAAGCGACACGCATCCGTCGCTTTCCAGATCCAACCCGAATTCCGAACGAATCCGCTCCAGCCGGTAGAGGAACGTGCTCCTGTGTATGAACAGATCGGCGGCGGTCTTTACCGCGTTGAAACGGTTTTTTACGTATCGCTCCGCCGTTTCAAAATATGCGGTGCCGTGCGTTTGGTCGTAACGGAGCATCTCGCGCACCGCGCCGAGGCAGACGAGCGCGTACGGCAGTTCGGAGGCCGTCCGGCGCGCCAGATACGCGTCCGCCGCATCGGAGAACGCCGTTACGCTCGCGCCGCGCTCCCTTGCGGATTGCAGCGCGATCTTCGCCTGCGCCAGCCTCTGCGGAAAGAACGCATACCCGGCGAACGGTTCTCCGACGCCGATGCGCAGTTCCTCCTCCGCGGCAAGCTTTTCCAGCGCGCGTACCGTTTCCCTGCCGCATAACGCGCCTTTCAATACGAAGACCGCCAGCGAATCGACGGGAAACGCGCAGCAGTCTGGCAGCGCCGCTTCCGTCCGCATACAGACGGCACGCATCCTGCTTTCGCGCCCGTCGCCCGCCGACGGTTCCGCCGCGGCGACAAAATAGGACGACCGCCCGTCCCAGCCGAGCGCGACAAGCCCTGCCGTAACGGCGGACTCCGTTTCCGTTCGTTCGAACGCGGCGCGCAGGAGCCGTTCCCGCCGGTCGTTTTGCGGCGGCCGCCCCTGCGTCTGCTCCGTCGGCCGGCGTTTGAGCAGAACGAGCCTGCAGTATCCGCACAGACGTTCCAGAACCGTTTCGTCGCTTGCGTAAAACGCACGTTCCCGCGCGGCGGAGAGCAGCGCGAAGCGCTCCTTCCCCGCCGAAAACCGCGCATACAGGAGTTCCGTTCCGCTTTGCTCGTCCTGTTTACGGCGGACGCGCTCCTCCGGAACCGGCTCTGAATCCGGTGCGTCGGCTGGCCGGCGTTCCATCATTTTGTATGACAGTTCGCATTCTTTCTGCACATTTTCCTGCCCGAACCGCTCCGCGCGCGCGATCAACCGCCCGCTTTCGTCGCACATCCAGACGGGATTTTGGAGCATTTCCGACGCGCAGTCCAGCAATTCGGAGCAGTCCGTCGCCGCTTCGGCGATCCGTCTGAGCCTGAGATCCCACTCGTCCAGACGGTCGAAGATCCGCTGCACAAAATTCATCAGAATCTGCGGATTCACATTTTCTGGAAAAACACAGCAGTCCGGCATCTCGTTTTTCGGCCCGTCCGGTTCGCCGATGCAGAGAAACAGCCCCTTTCCCCGGTCGCTGCCCTGCAGCGCGGCTGCCTGCTTTGCCGAACAGACATAGATGCGGGCGTCGTCCGCACGCGCACCCTCGTCGAAAAACAGCGGGCGGTCAACCGATTCTTCCGTATGGTTGAGATGCGAACGCATCTGCGGATACCGGTAGGTCAACTCCTGCGACAAAAAACCCTTCTGTATCATAATCCTTCCTCGCGTTTCATGCTACATAGTGTACTAATGGCAATCGGAAATGTCAATAAAATGTCGGATTGGTTTCCACCCGCCACTCTGTTATGCTATACAAAATCCTTTCGGGGAGGATGCTTTTATGATTCTGATCGGCGAAAAGCTGAACGGTTCCATTCCATCCGTCGGCGCGGCGGTCCGCTCACGTGACGAAGCGTTCCTGAAAGAGCGCGCGCTTACGCAGGCGGCGGCAGGGGCGGATTATCTGGATGTCTGCGCGGGCGTGCCCGGCGAAGCCGAGGCGGAAACGCTTCTGTGGATGGCGCGTCTTGTCGAGAATACGGTCGATCTGCCGCTCTGCGTCGATTCGCCGAACCCGGCCGCGATCGCCGCCGTCCTGCCGCAGTGCAGGCGCGCGGGACTGGTCAACTCCGTTTCGCTGGAACGCGGAAAGATCGAAACGATATTCCCGCTCATCGCCGGCACGGAGTGGAAGTGCGTCGCGCTGCTCTGCTCCGACGAAGGCGTGCCCGATTCGGTGGAGGCGCGCCTCGAACTGTTCGAACGCATTCTGGCCAAGGCGGACGCGTACGGGATCGCGCACGAGCGGCTGTTCATCGATCCGATCGTGCATACGCTGTCCACCGACGGCGCAGCGCTGACGACGTTCGCCGCCTGCACGCGGGAGATCCGCCGCCGTTCCGAACGCGTGCACATCGTCAGCGGCCTTTCCAATATTTCATTCGGGCTTCCCGCGCGGACGCTGGTCAACCATGCGTTTCTCGTGCTCGCCCTGCAGGCCGGCATGGACAGCGCGATTCTGGACGTGACGGACCGCGAGCTGACTGGCCTCGCGTTTGCGTCCGAGGCGCTGCTCGGGCATGACGAATACTGTCTCGATTACATTTCCGCGTTCCGCAGCCGCCGCATCGGGCCGGCCGGGCGGTGAGCGGGGCTTGCGTTGCTTCGTTACGCAGCGAGCGAATTTTCAACCGGAGGCATCTATGACAAAGATTCAGGAGATTACGTCCGCCATCGAAGCGGGCCGG
Source organism: uncultured Oscillospiraceae bacterium (assembly GCA_964541465.1). GTDB lineage: Bacteria > Bacillota > Clostridia > Christensenellales > CAG-138 > UBA7703. Next base: position 16,770 of record CAZIQO010000051.1, on the reverse strand, counting down.
GTAAAGTCGGTGCCCGATCTGGTGACCGCCGCCGTGAACGAGGGAGCCGACCCGATGGAGATCCTTAACCGCGGCATGATCGACGCGATGTCCGCCGTCGGGGAGCGGTTCAGCCGCGGCGAGGCGTTCGTGCCAGAGATGCTCGTTTCCGCGCGCGCGATGAAGCTCGGCGTCGAAACGCTGAAACCGTACCTGAAAAAGGGCGCGGTCGGCGCAAACGGCAAAGTCGTCATCGGCACGGTGCAGGGAGACATGCACGACATCGGCAAAAACCTCGTCGCGATGATGATCGAGAGCGCAGGGTTTGAGGTGATTGATCTCGGCGTCGACGTTCCCGCCGAGCGCTTTATCAGTGCCGCAAAGGAAAACGAAGGCGTGCGCATCGTCGCGCTTTCCACGCTGCTGACCACGACCATGCCTTCCATGCAGGCCATCGTTTCCGCGCTCAACGGCATGGAGAACCGCAGTTCGTTCCGTATCATGGTCGGCGGCGCGCCCGTTTCGGCCGAATTCGCGGAGCAGATCGGCGCGGACGCATATGCCGACGACGCGGCCGCCGCGGCCGCTGCGGCAAGGAAATGGGTTCTGTGAAGGATGGAAGGGAGTTGCGCATGAACCGCCGCGTTCTGTTTGAACCGGACCATACTGAAATCTCCGTACCGGCCGGAACGCTTCTTTCGGACGCTGCCCGGCTCGCCGGCGTTTTCATAGACGCGCCGTGCGGCGGCCGCGGCGTATGCGGGAAATGCGCCGTAACGCTTGTTTCCGGCGGCGAAGCCCGCTCCGTTCTCGCCTGCCGAACGCGCGTGTCCGCCGACTGCACCGTTCGCCTGCCGGATACAGCTTTCCTCCGGCCGCTGAGCGAGGGCGCCTCGCGCAGTGTGCCGTTTGAGCCGTATGCCGGCGCGCGCGCGGATGTGCCCGGCGCGTGCTTCGCGGCGTTCGACCTTGGCACAACGACGATCGTCTGCTACCTGCTGGACGCCGGATCCGGCGATCCGCTCGCGGTGCGCGGCATGCAGAACCCGCAGTCCGCCTTTGGTGCGGACGTGATCTCCCGCGCTTCCCATGCGCTTTCCAACGGGTATGAGCCGCTTCGAACCGCCGCTGCGGGCGCGCTCAACGAGCTGCTGCAAGACGCTTGCGCCGCGGCAGGACGAAAGACACAGCAGGTCGTGCTCTGCTCGGTCGTCGGCAACACCGTGATGCATCATCTGCTGCTCGGCTACCCCGTGGACGCGCTGGTCCGTGCGCCGTACCGTCCGTACCGCGCCGATCCTCTGACACTTGCCGCGTCCGCACTCGGGCTTTCGGCGCATAAATCCTGCGTCGTTCTTCTGCCGCCCGTAATCGGCGGATTCGTCGGCTCCGATACGGTCGCCTGCATGACGGCGACGGCGTTCGACGAATCGACGGTCCCGACGCTTCTGATGGATATCGGCACGAACGGCGAACTGGCGCTGACCGACGGAACGCGCCGCGCCTGCTGCTCGACCGCCGCCGGTCCCGCTTTCGAGGGCGCAAATCTCTCCTGCGGCATGCGTGCAAGCCGCGGCGCGATCGACCGCGTCCGGGCCGAAGACGGCAAGCTTTGTTTGTCCACCGTGGAAAACGCGCCGCCGGCCGGGCTCTGCGGGAGCGGACTTCTGGAGCTTGCCGCGCTGCTCGTTTCGGAAGGTGTGATCGACGAAAGCGGCCGCCTGCAGCCGCGCGGCGCTCTCGGCGCGCGCGTAACCGACGCTGACGGGCAAAAAGCGTTTCTGCTTTTCGAACTTGGTACGTCCGGTGTGCCGCTGCTCTTGACGCAGCGCGACGTGCGTGAGCTACAGCTTGCAAAGGCTGCTCTGCGCGCCGGAATCGAACTGCTCTGCGAGTCGCTCTCTCTTCCCGTGGAGCGAATCGAGCGTGTGCTGCTTGCCGGCGCGTTCGGAAGCCGTCTCTCCCCCGCCGCGCTCGGCGCGATCGGTCTGCTGCCGCGTCCGCTGGTCGACCGAACGGAAAGCATCGGCAACGCGGCCGGCGAGGGCGCGAAGCTGTATCTGCGAAGCCGGCGCCTGTTTGAAACATCCGAGCCGCTCGCGCGCGGCACGGCGTATCTCGAACTGACGTCTGCCGGCGGATTTACGGACCGTTACGTGGACGCCATGTCGTTTCCGTCCGAGCGCGTCTAACCGGCCTCGAATCTTCCGCGCGCATTAAAAACGCGCATCCGCAAAGGAGGAACGAAATCATGCATCTCTCCGAACTGCTGCGCCGAAAGACGGCTTTATCGTTCGAGGTGTTCCCGCCGAAGCTGGACCATCCCATCGAACCGCTGCTGGATACGCTGGAAAAGCTGTATGCGTTCCGGCCGGATTTCATCAGTTGCACCTACGGCGCGTGCGGGTCCAACAAGGGCAGAAATCTCGATATCGTGGCGAGTATCCAGAAGCGCGGCGTATGCGAGGCCCTTTCGCACTACACCTGCGTCGGAAATTCGCAGCAGGACATTTCCAATGCGCTGGACGAGTACGTTTCGATCGGCGTGAACAACCTGCTCGCGCTGCGCGGTGATTTTCCGAACGGTGCCGCCAATGCAGCGGGCGCGTTTTCGTACGCGAGCGAACTCATTGCCTTTATCCGCGACCGCTGGCCGTCGGTCTGCATCGCCGCAGGCTGCTACCCGGAGAAGCATCTTCTCGCGGACTCGCTCGAATCGGATATCGGCCATCTGCTCGAAAAGCAGGAAGCCGGCGCTTCGGTTCTCATGTCCCAGCTTTGCTATCATCCGGAAGCCCTTTTCCGTTTCCGCGATTTGGCGCATAAACGCGGCGTCGTTCTGCCGATCGTCGTCGGCGTGCTGCCGGTCATCAGGAAGGACGGGTTGATCCGCATGACGCTGTCCAACGGCTGTTCGATTCCCGCCGAGCTGTCCGAGTTGATCGGCCGATACGGGGACGACGAAGCCGCCTTCCGCTCCGCGGGACGCGATTTCACCGTGCGTCTGATTGAGCGGTACCGCTCGGAAGGGGTCGACGGTATCCACATCTACACGCTGAACCGCTATGAGGACGTCGCGGGAATCGTTGCCGGCGCCGGCCTTTCAAACGGGATTTGTTAGCGGATGTTTCCTTTGCCTTTTTCGGGATTTCCCGGTATAATTGGTTCAACCTTTTGCTCCGGCGCGGTTTGTTCCGCCCGACGAAGGACACGGCGTTTCTTCCGCCGCCGTGTTCCGCTCCCGGGATCGGCCGGATTCGCACCGGAAACGTCACGATCGGTAGAGTAGGCGCCGCGCGTCAAGAGGCAGCCGGATGGGAAGTCGCCGCTGCTCGAAAAGCGCGGGAATTGCGTTTGCGATGCGGCGCCGCGTCCGCTACTGCACGAAAGAGAACGCCTTCCTGTTCGTCAAGAAGCCGCGCGTTTTGTGCAGCGTTCCCGAAAGGAGGAACGTTCCTTGGAAAAAAACGTAAAGACCCCAACGCCGAAAGGCCTTACCCCCAAACGGCTGTCGCTGCTGGCCATGTTCATGGCGCTTCAGGTCATTTTGTCGAAATTTCTCATGCTGCAGCTTTCCGGCTCGATCCGGCTCAGCATCGACAGCGTGCCGATTCTTCTCGCCGGTATCTGGTTCGGCCCGATTGCGGGCGGCATCGTCGGCGCGCTGGGCGACATTCTCGGCACGCTGCTGTTTCCGACCGCGGGCACGTACTACCCGCTGCTGACGGTCGCTTTCCTGCTCATCGGCGTTGTTTCCGGACTGCTTGCGCATCTGCTGAAAGGCCGTCCCCCGTTTCTGCGGGTCGTCGGCAGCGTTCTTGCGGCCGAGCTGATCGGCTCGCTGCTTTTCAAGAGTTATGCGCTTTCGCTTCTTTACGGCACGACGTTTTTCACAATTCTATCGCTTCGCGCGCTGCCCGTCGCCTGCGTGGCCGTTGCGGATACGCTGCTCGTCGGCGTTCTCGACCGGCTGCTCGGCGCGCGTGCGGTGAGCGAGGATTTTGGTTCTTCACCCGCTTCCGAGGCCGCTGCAAGGACGTCGGAGATGACGTATGAGGAGACCCTCGACTATATCCATCACGTCGCATGGCGCGGCAGCCGCCTCGGACTGGAACGAACGCGGGAGCTGCTGCAGAAGATCGGCAACCCGCACATAACGATGGATTACATACATGTCGCGGGCACCAATGGGAAGGGTTCCACCGCCGCCATGCTCGCAAATATTCTCTCAAAGGCGGGCTGCCGCACCGGACTGTATACGTCCCCCTATATCAACCGGTTCAACGAACGCATGCAGATCGACGGCGTTCCCATCTCCGACGGGGAGCTCGCCGATATTACCCGCTGTATCCGTCCGTACGCCGATGCGATGGCGGACCATCCGACCGAGTTTGAGCTGATTACGGTCATCGCGCTGGAGTATTTCCGCCGGCATGCGGTGGACGTCGTCCTGCTGGAAGTCGGCCTTGGCGGCGAACTGGATTCCACAAACGTGATCGATACGCCGGAGCTTGCGATCATCACGAACATGGGACTCGACCATACGCGCGAACTTGGCCCCACGATGACGGATATCGCGCGCGCGAAGGCCGGCATCATCAAACCATGCGGCGACGTGCTGATCTACGGTCACAACCCGGAGGCGGACGCGGTGTTTGAAGCGGTCTGCCGGGAACGCGGAGCAAGGCTGAACATCGCGGACTTTTCGCGTATATCAAACGTCGTTCCCACGCTCGACGAACTGACGTTTTCCTTCGCGCCGTATGGAACGATCACCTGTGGTCTGGTCGGCAGCTATCAGGCGTACAACGCCGCCGTCGCAATCACCGCGGTCGAAATCCTGCGCACAAAGGGATGGACGATTCCCGACGAAGTCATGATCGCCGGCATCGCCGGCGTCCGCTGGCCGGCAAGGTTCGAGGTGCTCCACCGCGATCCGGTCGTGATTGCGGACGGCGGGCACAATCCGCAGGGCGTCGCCGCGGCGGCCGAGAGCCTGCGCGCGCATTTCCCGGGAAAAAAGATCACGTTCCTTCTCGGCATTATGGCGGACAAGGACATCTCGCGCATGATCGACATTCTCGGCCCGATCGCGAAGGAATTTGTCACCGTCAAGCCGAACAACCCCCGCGCGATCGGCGCGGAGCCGCTCTCCGCGCTGCTGCATGAGCGCGGGTATAAGGCGACGGCCTGCCCGAGCGTCGGCGAGGGCCTTCTGGCTGCGATGGAACGCGCGGGAACAGACGGCGTCGTCTGTGCCGTCGGCTCGCTGTACATGCTCGGCGACGTGCGGTCCGCGCTCGGCGTTTCATAATCCGACATCCGCCGCGGGCGTCCCCGCATGAATCAAACGTTACGGAGGAACATCATGGCAGGTATGAACGATATCGACATCGCGCAGTCCGCAAAGCTGCTGCCCGTTTCGGAAATCGCCGGCAACGCCGGCATTCCGGAAGCCTCTCTCGAACCCTACGGCCGGTATAAAGCCAAGGTCGATCCCGCGTTCCTTGCCGGGGGCGCACCGCCGGAGGGCAAGCTGGTGCTGGTCACCGCCATCACGCCTACGCCCGCGGGCGAGGGAAAGACGACCACGACGGTGGGACTCGCGGACGCGCTGCGCCTGCTCGGCAAGCGTTCGATCGTCGCGCTGCGCGAACCGTCCCTCGGCCCCGTGTTCGGGTTAAAGGGCGGCGCAGCCGGCGGCGGCTACGCGCAGGTCGTCCCGATGGAGGATATCAACCTGCACTTTACGGGCGATATCCACGCCGTCGGCGCGGCGAACAACCTCCTTGCCGCGATGATCGACAACCATATCTATCAGGGCAACGCGCTCGGTCTCGACCCGCGCCGCGTCACTTGGCGGCGCTGCGTGGACATGAACGACCGGCAACTACGCAATCTTGTGGACGGCCTCGGCGGGCGGGTCAACGGCACGCCGCGCGAGGACGGATACGACATCACCGTGGCGAGCGAGATCATGGCCGTTCTCTGCCTTGCGGACGGCATCGCCGATCTCAAGGAACGTCTGTCCCGCATCGTCGTCGGCTATACGTTCGGCGAAAAGCCCGTCACGGCGCGCGATCTCCACGCGGTCGGCGCGATGGCGGCGCTGCTGCGCGACGCGCTCAAGCCGAACCTCGTCCAGACGCTCGGTCATACGCCGGCGTTCGTGCACGGCGGACCGTTCGCCAACATCGCGCACGGGTGCAACTCAGTTTCCGCAACGCGCACGGCGCTCCGGCTGGCGGACTACTGCGTAACGGAGGCCGGCTTCGGCGCGGATCTCGGCGCGGAGAAATTTTTCGATATCAAATGCCGCATGTCCGGCCTGCGTCCAAGTGCGGTCGTCATGGTCGCAAGCGTACGCGCGCTCAAGCATCACGGCGGCGCGGAAAGAAGCAGACTCGGCGAGGAGAACCTTGCCGCGCTCGAACGCGGCCTGCCGAACCTGCTCCGGCACGTGGACAACATCATAAACGTTTTTCATCTCCCCTGCGTCGTGGCGATCAACCGTTTCCCCGGCGACACCGAGGCGGAACTTCGATTGGTGCAGGAGCGCCTGCAGTCGCTCGGCGTGCGCGCCGCGCTCTCCGAGGTCTGGGCAAAGGGCGGCGCGGGCGGCGTCACGCTCGCCGAGGAAGTCGTGCGGCTCTGCGAACAGCCGAACGCGTTTTCGTTTGCGTATGAACTGGACGGCACGATCGAGGAAAAGATCGAAGCGATCGTTCGGCGCGTCTACCGCGGCGGCGGCGTTTCGTTCACGGCCGCCGCGCGGAAGCAGGCGGACGCGCTCGCCGCGCTGGGGTTCGGCGGCCTGCCGGTCTGCATGGCGAAGACGCAGTACAGCTTTTCCGACGATCCGTCGCTGCTCGGCGCGCCGGAAGGGTTCGCCGTGACCGTGCGCGGCCTGAAGGTGTCCGCGGGCGCCGGGTTCCTCGTGGCGCTCACGGGCGAGGTGATGACCATGCCCGGCCTGCCGAAATCGCCCGCGGCGGAGCGCATCGACGTGGACGACAGCGGCCGCATTAGCGGACTGTTTTAATGACGTTTTCTTTGGAGGTATGCATGGCTCTGTCAAAGGAATCCATCGAATCGTTCCTGACGCTCCTTTCCTCGAACGCACCGGTCCCCGGCGGCGGCGGCGCGAGCGCACTCGCCGGCGCACTCGCCGTTTCGCTTGCGCATATGGTCGCCGCGCTGACCGTCGGCAAGCCGAAATACGCGTCCGCGGAAGCCGAAATGCGGGACGTTCTGGTCAGGGCGAACGAACTCATGGGCCGCTTTCTCGCGCTGATGGACGAAGACGCCGAGGCGTTCGCGCCGCTCTCCAAAGCATACCGTATGCCGAAGGAAAGCGAACCCGAACGGGAGGCGCGCAGCCGCGCCATGGAAGCCGCGTTGTATACCGCCGCGGAGCCGCCGCTTCGCATCATGGAAACATGCGGCCCCGCGCTGGAGCTGATCGCCTTCTGCGCCGAAAAGGGCTCGCAGCTTGCAGTCAGCGACGCCGGCGTGGCCGCCTCGCTCTGCCGCGCGGCGCTCGAGGGCGCGAGCATGAACGTATTCGTCAATACGCGGCTGATGCGCGACCGCACCCGCGCCGAGACGCTCAACGCGCGCGCAAGAGCCCTGCTCGAAGAATACGGCGCTAAGGCGCATTCCGTTCAGAAAGCGGTCTGCGCGGCGCTGAATGCACCGGAGGTATAATATGGCGGAACTTCTCTTGGGCGCGCCGGTCGGCGACGCGCTGATCGAAGAGCTGAAACCGCGCGCGGCCGATCTGATCCGGCGCGGCGTTCAGCCGAAGCTCGTGATCGTCCGCGCCGGCAGGCGCGACGGCGACATCGCCTATGAGCGCGGGATACGCAAGCGCTTTTCGTCGATCTCCGCCACGGTCGAAACGATCGTTCTGGACCCCGATTGCTCTACGGGCGACGTCTTTCAGGCGATTTTCAGTCTCGCATGCGATCCCTCCGTGCACGGCATCCTGCCGATGCGCCCGTTCCCGGACGGGATCGACGCCAACGCCGCAAGAAACGCGATCCCTGCCGAAAAAGATGCGGACGGCGTTTCCGACGCTTCGCTTGCGCTCGTTCTGACCGGCTCGGAGGCGGGATTCGCCCCGTGCACGGCGGAAGCGTGCGTTTCGATCCTTTCCCATTACGGCGTGGAGATTGACGGAAAGCGCGCCGTGGTGGTCGGCCGGAGCCTGGTGGTCGGCAGGCCGCTCGCGATGCTGCTGCTGAACCGGAACGCGACCGTCACCGTCTGCCATACGCATACGCGCGATCTTGCGCGCGTGACAGGCGAGGCGGACATCCTGATCGCGGCGGCCGGGAAGCGCGGTCTTCTCGGCGCGGAGCACGTCTCCCCCGGCCAGGTCGTTCTGGACGTGGGGATGCACTTCGACGAGGCGGGCGAACTCTTCGGCGACGTCCGTTCCGACGAGGCGGAGCCCATCGTCTCTGCGATCACGCCCGCGCGCGGCGGCGTTGGCGCCGTAACCACCGCGATCCTTGCGCGGCATGTGATCGAATCCGCCGAGCGGAGCGCCCGGCCATGAACGTCTGTATCCTCATGGGAAGTCCGCGGCTGCACGGGAACACGGCCGAACTGGTCAAGCCGTTCCGCGCGGAACTGGAGGCGGGCGGCGCGCACGTAAGCTATCTGCCGCTTGCCGAGTACCGTGTGCACCCGTGCAGGGGCTGCTACCGCTGCCAGAACGTCGCCGGGCCGTACGGCTGCTGCCAGCGGGACGATATGGATAAAATTGTCACGGAAATCCTGAAAAGCGATCTCCTCGTTCTCGCCACGCCGATCTATACCTGGTACTGCACCGGTGAAATGAAGGCCGTGCTGGACCGCTTCTATTCGCTCGGCAAATTCTACGGCGCGGTCCGCGAGAATTTTGTTGCGGGAATGCGTGTGTGCATCCTCGCAACGCACGGCTACGACGCATCGTACGCCGCCGACCCGTTTGCAACGGGCATCCTGCGCATGTGCGAGCACTACGGCATGCGCTACGAAGGGATATTCTCCGTTCGGGACGAGGACGACCTCGCTTCGTTTCGGACCGAGCAGGCGATAGCCGGCGCGCGCGCGTTCGCAAAGCGCCTGCTCGCGTCCTCCTGACGCGGAAAGGAGCCGACGATATATGGCAGCGCCCAAAAACGACAACGTCAAGCAGCAGATCCTCGACGCCGCAATCAGTCTGTTTCAGACGCGACGCGACGCTTCGCTTGCAGATATCGCGAAAGCCGCGGGCGTGAGCAAGGGCACGCTGTTTTACCACTACCGCAGCAAGGCGGAGATCTATCTCGATATCGGCGAGCGGTACTGGGGCAAGCTGTCCGACGATCTGCTCGAGTGGGTGGACAACCGCCAGAAAGACACCTCGCTCCCCCGGCTTGTGCGGTACACGTTCATCCGCGGCGTGTTCGACGAAAGCGGGCAACTTCGGCTTCGGCTGTTTGTGGAGGCGATCTCCGGCAAGGAGGGCGACGAGATCAAACAGCGGCTGAACGAGCAGTATACGCACTTCAAAAACATCCTGCGCGACCGCATCGCCGAGCGGCTCCCCGGCGCGGACGGCGAACGGCTCGCGTGGCTGCTGCTCACGCTCGTGGACGGGCTGATGGTGCAAAGCTCGCTGCAGAACGACGACTTCGACATCGATTCGTTCATCGAATGGATGTCCTCCGAACTGCCGGCCCGTTTCTGACGATTTTTCTTCGCCGTGCGTTCCGGTTTGTCCCGATTTCTCCCTTCCCCGGCGCACCTTTCTCCCGCGTTCTGCGCGCCTTGCTTTGCTTCGACATTTTTTTGCTTTTCCGCATGATTCTTGACAGAAATACGCCGCAATGCTAGTATAATACATAGAGTCGGTCGCTCGGCCGACATTCGGCCCGCCCCGCTCGGAAAGCGACGCTTTATGTCATATATCAGACGAATCAATCAAAAACTGGCCGCGCGTTTTAACGGGCGCGTTTCCGCGCGCGAGGAAGACGGCTGCCTTGTGCTCGAGGGCGAACTGGACCGCTGGGACGACGTCGTCGCCGCGGGCATGCTTGCCGTCAGCCGGCGCCGTTACGAAGGGCTGGTCAACGATATCCGCTTCATCGGCGGCAGCATCCCGCCGATGCGCGTGCCGGCGCTACGGGACGACTCGCTCGACGGGCTGAAGCCGGACGTGCTGATCATAGGCGGCGGCGTGATCGGCTGCGCGATCGCCCGCGAATGCGCGCGCTGCGACCTGAACATCCTGCTCTGCGAGAAGGAGCACGACGTGGCGATGCACGCGTCCTCCCGCAACGACGGCATGGTGCACCCCGGCATCGACCTGCTCCCCGGGCAAATCAAGCGGCGCTACAATATGCGCGGCAACCGGATGTACGAGCGCGTCTGCGCGGAACTGGACGTGCCGTTCCGCCGTTCGGGGCAGTATCTCTGCTTCCTTTCCCGCAGGAAAACAATCGAGGCGTTTTTCGCGCAGATCTATTTTCTGCTTCTCGGCCCGCGCTGCCGGTTTTACGGCGCGCGCGCGTTCCGCAGGCGCGAACCGGACCTTTCCCCCGCCATCCGCGGCGCGCTGCATTTCCCGTCGGCCGGCGTCGTTTCGCCGTACGGTCTGACCATCGCCTTTGCGGAAAACGCCGTCGACAACGGTGTGCGCCTTTCGCTCGACACAGCCGTTCTCGGCATGCGCGTAGAGGAAAACCGCATCGTCTCGGTGCAGACGAACCGCGGCACCGTTACCCCCGGCATCGTCGTCAACGCGGCTGGCGTGTTTTCCGAGGATGTCGCGCGCATGGCGAACGACCGGTTCTTCTCGATCCATCCGCGCCGCGGCACGAATACGATACTCGACCGCAAGGCATCCGCGCATCCCGTCACCATCGTTTCTTCGTACGGCACGGCCTCCACGAAAAAGCGCCACACCAAGGGCGGCGGGCTTGTAAAGACGATCGACGACAACCTGCTCGTCGGCCCGGACGCGGTGGAGACCTGTGAAAAGGAAAACTTTGAAACACACGCGCAGAGCCTGTCGGACGTTTTTGAAAAGCAGAGCCGCACAGACCCCGCGCTTTCCGCGCGCAACGCGATCACCTACTTTACGGGCATCCGCGCGGCGACCTACGAGGAGGATTTCGTCGTCCGAAAAGGCCGCCGCACGCGGAATCTGGTGCATGCGGCGGGGATCCAGTCCCCCGGGCTGACCGCCGCACCCGCCGTCGCGGAGGACGTGCGGGATATGGTCGTGGAGCTTCTTTCCGAAACGCGCGACATTCGGCCGAATCCCTCTTTCAATCCCCGCCGGAAGGGCATCGTGCGGGTCGGCGAGCTGACGAACGAGGCGCGCGACGAATTGATCCGGGAAAAACCCGATTACGGCGAGATCGTCTGCCGGTGCGAGCAGATCAGCCGCGGCGAAGTGCTCGACGCGCTCAGGCGGAGCGTTCCCTGCGACACGATCGACGGCGTGAAGCGGCGCGTCCGGCCCGGCATGGGGCGCTGTCAGGGCGGCTTCTGCGGACCGATCGTGCTTGGCATCATCGCCGCGGAACGCGGCGTTTCCTGCGGACAGGTCTGTAAAAGCGGCCCCGGCAGCGAACTGCTGCTCTGCGGTATAAAGGAGGCGAACCCCGATGACGGAACCGGCCAGGTATGACGTGACCGTAATCGGCGCCGGGCCCGCCGGGCTAGCCGCCGCGCTCGAGGCGGACCGCAGCGGCGCGTCCGTGCTGCTCGTCGAGCGCGAAGCGCGGCTCGGGGGTATTCTCAAGCAGTGCATCCACGACGGCTTCGGCCTCGTCCGATTCGGCGAAAAACTTTCCGGCCCGGAATACGCCGACCGGTTCATCCACGAGCTGAAAACAAGCCGCGTGAACGTATCGACCCTTTCGTTCGTCTCCGAGGCGGTCCATACCGACAGCGGAACAAGGCTTACGCTGATCACACGCGAGGGCGTGAAGCAGGTGGTTGCCCGCGCGCTGGTCCTGGCGACCGGCTGCCGCGAGCGCACCTCCCGCCAGATCGGCGTGCACGGGCGGCACTGCGCGGGCGTCTTCACGGCGGGAAGTGCGCAGTACTATACGAATATCCTCGGCATGCTCCCGACAAGGCGCTGCGTGATCCTCGGCTCCGGCGATATCGGCCTTATCATGGCGCGGCGGCTCACGCTCGAAGGCGCGAAGGTGCTCGGCGTCTACGAGGCGAAGCCCACGCCGAGCGGGCTGAGCCGCAACATCAGCCAGTGCCTGACCGATTTCGACATTCCGCTCCATACGAGCGTAACGGTGACCCGCGTATTCGGCGAGCAGCGCCTCCGCGAGGTCGAGCTGGCGGACGTGGACGAGCGGATGCGCCCGCTTCCAGGCACGGAGCGCCGCGCTTCCTGCGACGCGCTGATCCTCTCGGTCGGCCTGATTCCGGAAAACGAACTGGCCGGATCGCTCGGCGTTCCGCTCGACCCGAAGACGAAGGGGCCGTATGTCGACGAACGCAGTCAGACGCTCCTTCCCGGCATCTACGCCTGCGGCAACGCGCTGCATGTCAGCGACCTCGTCGATTATGTGTCCGAGAGCGGCGAAACGGCCGGGCGCGCCGCGAGCAGGCCGGGCGCGCCTTCCCGCGCGCTGAGCGAGGTGAACTGCGATGCCTCGATCCTGTACGTCGTGCCGCAGCGTCTCGACCGAAACGCCGCCGAAGCGGAGCGGATCTTCTACTTCCGGTCCGCCGCGGAGCTGGAGAACGCGGTGCTGACCGTGCGCTGCGGCGAAACGACGCTGCTGACCAAAGGGTATGCGCACATTCGCCCGCCGGAGATGGAGCGGCTTTCGCTTCCGGTTCCGGCGGAAGCGCTTTCGTGCGGCGAGCCCGTGACGTTTTCGCTGGAGGTGAGGCCGGAATGAAGGATGGAACATGCGGCGGCGGCAAGGAGATCGTCTGCATCGTCTGTCCGAACGGCTGCCGGATCCGGTGCGTCCCGACAGACAACGGGTATCTCTTTACGGGAAACCGCTGCCCGCGCGGCAAGGCGTACGCGGAATCGGAGCTTACGCGCCCGATGCGCACGCTTACCACGAGCGTCCGCACGTCGTTTTCGGATGCGCCGGTCGTCAGCGTCCGCACGGACGGCGAAATTGAAAAGAAACGGATCCCGGACGCGCTGTCCGACCTGAGTAAAATCGTCGTGACGACGCGCGTCGGCATAGGGGACGTGATCGTGAAGGATCTCTGCGGCACCGGTGTCAACGTGATCTGCACGACGAACCGGCTGAAGGAGTAACGTTTTTGTCAGAGGAAAGGAGCGCTTTTTATGGCACACGCTTACAAGGGCTTTGAACCGAACTGGGTGCGCGGCGAATTCCCCGCGGATTCCTACCGTTCGATCTTCAAGTGGGGCGACCCGCTGCGCATTAAGGCGCCGCGGGAGTCGCTCTACCGCCTGCTCAAGGATAGGTTTCATCTCACCGACGAGTTCTTCTCCGCCTACCGCGAAAATATCGGTTTCGACCCGGTGGCGCTGAACCTGCCTGTCCGGCTCGAAGCGCGGCACCTCGACGCGTTCCGCGCGATTGTAGGAGCGGACTTTGTGCGCACCGACGATTACGCGCGGCTCTCCGTTGCATACGGCAAGACGATGTACGATATCCTGCGCCTCCGCAACAAGATCGCCGAACACGTTCCGGACGCGGTGCTCTGCCCCGATTCCAGGGAGCAGATCGAAGCGATCGTCGCCTACTGCGCGAAGGAGAAGATCCCCGTCTACGTCTACGGCGGCGGCTCGTCGGTCACGCGCGGCGTGGAGTGCGTCCGTGGAGGCGTGTCGCTCGATCTGCGGCTGCGCTTCAACAAGGTCGTGTCGTTCAACGAAACCGACCAGACCATCACGGTCGAAGCCGGCATGAGCGGTCCAAAGCTCGAGGACACGCTCAACCGCGCGAAGGAACTCCTCGGCGCGAAGCGCGCCTACACCTGCGGGCACTTCCCGCAGAGCTTCGAGCATTCGTGTGTCGGCGGCTGGGTCGTGACGCGCGGCGCGGGTCAGAACTCCACGTACTACGGCTGCATCTCGGACATCGTGCTTGCGCAGGAATACGCAACGCCCGTCGGCGTGGTCAAAACCGACCGCTACCCGCGCAAGGCCACCGGACCGGACCTCGGACAGATCCTCATGGGCGGCGAAGGCACGTTCGGCGTGCTCACGCACGTGACGCTCAAGGTGTTCCGCTCTATGCCGGAGACGATCCGTCGCTTTTCGTTCCTGTTCCGGGACTGGGAGACCGCGCAGGCCGCCGCGCGCGAGATCATGCAGTCCGAGGCGGGCTATCCCTCGGTATTCCGCCTTTCCGACCCGGAGGAAACGAGCATCGCGCTGCATATGTACGGCGTGATGGACTCGCCGCTAAGGCACCTGCTGCAGACGCGGGGCTTTTGCGAGAACGAGATGTGCCTCTTCCTTGGGTATACGAACGGTGAAAAAGGCTTTTCACGCAACTGCGCAAGGAACGTGCGCCGCGTCTGCCGCCGCTTCGGCGGCATGAGCCTGACGGGGTTCGTAACCCGCGGCTGGGAGAAGGGACGCTTCGACGACCCGTATCTGCGGGACACGCTGCAGGATTTCGGCGTGGTCATGGACACGATGGAATGCTCGGTCAACTGGAGCAACATGCCGCAGGTGTACCGCGAGGTGCGCGCGTTCTGCAAGTCGCGCCCGGATACGATCTGCATGACGCACATGTCCCATGTTTACCCGCAGGGCGCGAACCTGTATTTCATCTTCATCATACTGGAAAGCGACCCGGAGAAGTTCCGCGAATACCACGCCGGCATCCTCTCGGCCATACAGAGATCCGGCGCGTCCATGAGCCACCATCACGGCATCGGCAAGATGTTCGCGCCGTGGCTCGAGGGTTCGATCGGGCGCAACGAGTACGACGTGCTGCGCGCGCTGAAGCGGCACTTCGACCCGGACGGCATCATGAACCCCGGCGGCACGCTCGGATTCGATCTCGAAGAAAGCGAGAAGCATTTCCCGTCGGACTGAGCGGCTGAAAACGGCGCATTTGCGCGCTTTTTTAAGCCGCTCCTCGCCGCTTCGTCTTGCGTTCGGTCCGCGGATGTGCTACATTCATTGCAGGACAGATCAAAGGAGTCATGCCATGCCATATTACATAACGGACGCCTGCATCGGCTGCACGGCGTGCGCGAAAAACTGCCCGGTTCTCGCCATCACGGGAGAACCGAAGCAGCGGCATACGGTCAATATCCGCCGCTGCGTTTCCTGCGGCGTGTGCGGCCGCGTCTGCCCGAAGGGTGCGATCCTGGACGGGCACGGGAATCCCTGCAAGGCGGTTCCGCGCGCAAAGTGGAAAAAGCCCGCTGTGGATACGAAGCTCTGCAGCGCGTGCGGCATCTGCGTCACCTGGTGCCGCGCGGAGGCGCTGCGCATTTCGCCGCCCGCGTTTCACGGCGACATCCACGTGTTCGCGGAGCTGTTTCAGCCGAACAGGTGCGTCGGCTGCGGGCTCTGCGAGGAAAACTGTCCGCTGCACGCGATCACGCTTCGGGAGGCGGAAGTATGAACCTGCCCGTTTATGCAAAGATCGACCTGACGACCGGCAAAGCGGAGACGCTCCCGATCAGCCGCAAGTATTACCGCACCTACGTCGGCGGCAAGGCCCTCGCCGCACGGCTTCTGCTCGACCTGACCCCCGCCGGGCTCGACCCGCTCGGGCCGGACGCGGTGGTGATCATCAACACCAGCCCCATGAACGGAACGGGCGCGCCGAGCTCGAGCCGCTTCAATATGACGTTTAAAAACATCCTCACCGGCGGCATCGCGTCCAGCAACTGCGGCGGGCAGTTCGGCGTGATGATGAAGCGCGCCGGCTACGACGGGATCATCCTCACGGGCCGAAGCGAAACGCCCTGCACGGTCTCGATCGTCGACGGAAGCGTCACGATCTCCGACGCGTCGGACCTCTGGGGCAAAAACGCCGAGGAGACGCAGGAAGCGTTCCCGAAGATCTACGGCAAGCTCGTGATCGGCCCGGCGGGCGAGCATCTCGTGCGTTACGCTTCGGCGGTGTCCGGCGAGCGCGTGTCGGGGCGCTGCGGCGGCGGCGCGGCGCTCGGCGCAAAGAAGATCAAGGCCATCGTTGCCTACGGCACGAAGAGGCCGGAGATCAAAAACAAAAAGGCGTTCGACGCGTATGTAAAGAAGTGGGTTTACTTCCTGCGCAATCACCCGATGACGGGCGAATCGCTGCCAAACTACGGCAGCGCGGGGCTGGTGAGCAAGGCCAACTCCACCAACGCGCTACCGGCGCATAACTTCAAATACGGCCACTTCAAGGACGCGCACTTTGTCAGCGGCGAAACGCTGGCGGACAAGTACCTCATCCGCAACAGCTCCTGCATCTCCTGCCCCATCCGCTGCGAACGGCGCGTTCTGGTCGACGGCAGGGACGTCAAGGGGCCGGAGTACGAAACCTGCGGGTTCTTCGGGCCGAACATCGAAGCCATCAGCATGGAGAACATGCTCAAGCTCAACTATCTTTGCGACATCCTCGGCATGGACACGATCTCGCTCGCTGCGACGATTGCGTTCGCAATGGAACTCAAGGAAAACGGCGTGGCGGACTTCGGCGTAACGTTCGGCAATTCGGACAATCTCTTTGAGGTGGTCGAGAAGATCGCCCGCCGCGAGGGGATCTACAGCGACCTGGCGAACGGCTCCAAATGGATGAGCGAAAAGTACGGCGGCAAGGAATACGCCATGCACTC
>CAZIQO010000050.1:0-21789 GCA_964541465.1 uncultured Oscillospiraceae bacterium | reverse complement strand
GAATACTCCCCGAAGAGGGAGAAATGGGGCGTCCAGATGTGCGCCGGGATGAAGACGGCGTCCGGAACCATTTCCAGCGTGATCTCAAGCAAATCATGGCTGTCGAGGCCCAGAATCGGTCTGCCGTCGGAGTGCAGGTTGCCGACGGTCTCCAGGCGGCGCGACAGGGTCTCCGCGGCTTCGAGGCTCGGCAAAAGGATCAGGTTGTGGACCTTTCGCACCTTGCCGTTCTTTTTATAGATGGAGCTGATCTCGCCGGTGACGAGGAAACGGGGCCTGCCGGCGGCGTTCGTTTGTTCGTCGGCCAGACGGTACCCGTCCTTCAGCTCATAGAGGCCGTCCTCGGAGGGGATCAGCTTTTCCTTGAGCTCCTCACGCCAGAGCGCGTGGGTAAAATCGCCCGTTCCGATCAGGTCGAGCCCCTTGCGGCGCGCCCAGAGTTCCAGAACTTCGGGCACGCAGTCCCTGCTCGTGGCCCTTGAATACTTCGAGTGAATGTGAAAATCGGCAATAAACATAACGCACCTGACAGTCGGTAAAATCGTTTGAACGATGCTATCATACCATAAAGCCGCATGGCTTTGGCGGGAAATCCGCCGCTTCCTGTCAAAAAAGCGCGGCGGGCTGCCGAAACGCGGACGACATGGAATACCGGGTTGACTTTTACCGATTTGCATGATACATTGTAACAGAATTCAGAAGCATTACTTTGACCGCACATGCCTGCAGATCATCGTTTTTTGGATGATTGAAAGCATGTGTTTTTTGGATTCAAACCAGCTTTAGGAGGCGCAGAGTGAATTACGGTACGGTAAAATGGTTTAATCCCGAAAAAGGATACGGCTTCATTGCGAACGACAACGGCGGAGACGACGTATTTGTCCACTTCAAATCGATTCAGGGCAGCGGCTACAGAAGCCTGATGGAAGGGCAGAAAGTGACCTTCGATATCGAGCCCGACCCGAAAGACAGCCGGAAGTTTCGCGCTGTGAATGTCTGTATCGTGGAATAAGCTCTCATTCACAGGGTGCCATGCGTAAAAAGACATGGATGCAGAAATATAACAGAAGGGGTATTTTGAATGTTTAGCGACAAAACTTTGGTCTGTAAAGACTGCGGTCAAACCTTCACGTTTACCGCCGGCGAACAGGAATTTTACGCCGAAAAAGGTTTTACAAACGAACCGCAGCGCTGCAAGGCATGCCGTATTGCGCGGAAACAGCGTTCCCGCGACGAAGGTCCGCGCCCGATGTACGACGCTGTCTGCTCGAACTGCGGCCGCCCCTGCAAGGTT
The DNA here is from genome assembly GCA_964541465.1 of uncultured Oscillospiraceae bacterium. Classification (GTDB taxonomy): domain Bacteria; phylum Bacillota; class Clostridia; order Christensenellales; family CAG-138; genus UBA7703. The sequence continues at coordinate 20,495 of CAZIQO010000050.1, read as the reverse complement.
CCGTTCGAACCGCGCGGCGACCGTCCGGTTTACTGCAGCGATTGTTTCCGGAAGTAATCAAACGCAGCCGGCCGAGAGGCGCGTCCACACAGGAGCGCCTCTTCCATTTCCCCAGGGGGTGTATCTAAAAGCACGGCGGTACGGAACCGGCATCTTTTTCGCCGGTTTCTTGTCGCTAAAACTTTGAAATAGCGCTGCTATTCCTGCGGTTTTGCTTCTCAAACCGACAAAAATCCATTCGGCCTGTCCTCACCGCATTTTAGAAACACACCCCAAGGCGTGTCAGCACCCGATCTATCTTTTCCCTCGGAGCAATTTCAGCTTGTCCGCAGCCCGCAGCGAGCCCCCGCAAGCGGTCCGGGTCCGTACGGCCTGTGGAACAGCGCTGTCGGCAGAGAGTCCGATTCCTTCTCCCGGCCGCAGAAGAATAAAGTCAGCGCGCCCGGGCCGACGCGCACACCGGTCCCCGGTTCGCAGCAAACGTCACAATTAATTTGCTTTACAAGCCGGGCGCATTGTGCTAACTTATACGGGTATTATGATGCTTCGAACATAAGCAGTGATGCTTATTACGCTATTTTAATAAAAATTCCGTTGTCTGTCGCATTGATGATACGCCCAGGCAAGAAATCATCACTTGCCGTACGGCTTGGAGCGTTCCGGCTCCAACGTATCAATAGCGAACAAACGACGGGGAAATTGTTGAAAGACGATGCCCTGATAGTCGGCATGGTCTTATTTTTATGGAATTACGGAACAGAAAGAAAACGATATGAACTACAACGAACTTCTCTCCGCACCGATGCGGGACACCCTCGGCAAGGCCGGCTACCATACGCCTACGCCGATTCAGCAGCAGAGTCTCGAGCTTCTATTGAGCGGAAAAGACATGATCGGCATCGCGCAGACCGGCACCGGGAAAACGGCGGCGTTTGCGGTGCCGATCATCGAACGAGTCGACGCGGAAAACCGGAAACCGCAGGCGCTGATTCTCTGCCCGACGCGGGAACTCGCGCTCCAGACCACCAGCGTATTCAAGATGCTTTCGCAGCATAAGAAAATGCGCACCGTCAGTATTTACGGCGGACAGTCGGCCAGCATCCAGATTCAGGCGCTGCGCACAGGCGCGCAGGTCGTCGTCGGCACACCCGGGCGAGTGCTCGATTTGATTCAGCAGAACGTTTTGAAGCTGAAAAATATCCGCTGCGTCGTGCTGGACGAGGCGGACGAGATGCTTGATTACGGGTTTTTGCCCGATATCAGATCCATCCTTTCCTATGTTGCGGCGCCGCGCCAGATGATGCTGTTTTCGGCAACCATGAGCAAGCAGATTGCGGCCGTCGCCGAAAACTACCTGCATGCTCCCGTTACCATCGAGGTGGGGCGCTGCAATAAGCCGACGGAAACCGTGCAGCAGCTCTGCGTCCACACGGCGGAAAGCGGCAAGCTTTTCACGATCGGCCAGTTGATGCAGCAAACGTCCCCAAGGCTGACGCTGATCTTCTGCAATACGCGCCGCCGTGTGAAAACCGTTACCAAGAAGCTGACTGCGCAGGGATTGGCCGCCGCATGTCTGCACGGCGACCTCTCGCAGAACCAGCGCAACAGCATCATGCGCGCATTCCGCGCCGGAAAGACGCCGGTGCTTGTCGCCACGGATGTCGCGGCGCGCGGAATCGACGTCGAAAACATCGACCTCGTAATCAACTACGATGTGCCGGACAAGCCGGAATATTACGTCCATCGCATCGGTCGCACCGGCCGGGCGGGGCATGCGGGCCTTGCCTGCACGCTGGTCAGCGAGCAGGACGTGCCGCGGCTGAAAACAATCAAACTGCAGTATAATGTCCTGATGGCGCAATAGCGCGCATTGCCGGGAGGAAACGGCGCGCATCCGTTAAAAGCAGATTGGCGTCGTTTTCTTCCGATTTCGTGTTATAATAGAAATAGAAGCAGCTTGCCGTTCGGCGCAACGTAAGTCTGGTTGCCGAATCTGTACGCTGCTTTTTTGTACTGCCGGTCAGCCGAAGGACCAATTCTACAGAAAGGATCGCTGCATGAATGTATTAAACTTAACTGTAAAACACGCAATATTCGGCACGGGCAGGATTACGCAGCAGGATGAAACTGTCCTGACGGTAACTTTCCCGAAGCCATATGGGGAAAAGAAATTCGTTTATCCGAATGCATTCTCCAAATACCTGACGCTTTGCGACGCGTCATTGCGGCCCGAGATGAAGCAGGAGCTGCTTTCCTATCGCAAGCAAGTCGCCGAGGAGCGGGACCGAGCGGAGCGTGCAAGAAAGCTCGCCCGTCTCCGCGCAGACTCCGCCGCCAATGCAAAGAAAAAACCCCGGGCAAAAACAAAGAAATAAGGTCCTCCCGATCGGATCGGCATTCGGGAGGGGAAACGCTGTTTCGATCGGCCCGCGCGGCCGGGATCACTGCTTCAGGATATGTTCCACGATGAAGCGGACTCGCTGCGAGCCGGTGTAGTCCGTCATCCCGATCTGCTCGCCCAGCTCCATACTGCCGCGGCACGCGCTGGTATACGGCGTCCACTGCGGCAGCCGGTCTCCGTTGGGGTCCCCCGTCTTCGCAAAGTTGCTCCAGTATTTCACCATTGCGCGCGACAGATCGTAATCCACGCCGGTCAGTTCGCGCCAGCAGCGCTGAACCGTCTGGAACACATACCACAGCTCGCTGGAATGATAGGCGCCCGCGCCGTCGCCTCCGGGGAGCTTTCTGGTAAAATGATAGAGGTAGGTTTTGCTCCGTTCCGGCCGCCTGGCGGCGTGGTCGGCCCAGGCAAAAATCCCGGGCTTCAGCAGATCGTCCCAGCCGCCTTCCAGCATTGCCTTCTCCGGGTTCTCTTCAAAGCCGATCAGCTTCAAAAAAGCATCTCCTTCCGTTCCGAAACGCGAATCCACAAATTGCAGAAAGGCCTCCCGGTCCCCGGCCGGCAGATAGGTTGCGGCGCCGTTTTCAAAATTCGTGGCGCCAAGCATACAGGGAACATCGGCATAACAATACTGTTTCACGGCTTCGGAAACGGGCATAACCTGCGAATACCTGTCCACGATCGGCGCGAAGAAAAATCCCGGACATATCGTTTCCGTAAAGATCCTTTCCTGTTCCACCAGCTTGTCGGCCGGACAGGCGCGGGCCTCCTCAAGGCTTTTGCAGCCTAAAAACGCGAAGAATTTTTCTCCGTACGCCGCGGCATCCTCGAATCGGAGCATTCGGATGGCGCAGTATTTCTCCGACACGTAACCGCCTGCGCTTTGCATGATGGCTTTCGCAACGCATTCCTTCGACAAAGGCGACGTAATGAGGTTCTCCACGCTCATCGCACCGGCGGACTGCCCGAAAACGGTGATGTTGTCCGGATCGCCGCCGAACGCCGCGATATTGTTTTTCACCCATTTCAATGCAAAAATCTGATCCAGCGTACCAAAATTCCCGCGGGCATGGCGGTCGCCTTCGCACACGCACGCCGGATGCGCAAGAAACCCAAGGCTGCCCAAACGATATTCGATCGTCACAAGAATAACGCCCTGCTGCGCAAGTCCGTCGCCGTCAAACGTAATCTCGTGACTGTAACCGCTTTTGAACCCGCCCCCGTGCATGAAAAACATGACGGGCAGCCCTGCCCCGCTGCTTTCCGCAGGCGTCCAGATGTTCAGGTACAGGCAATCCTCGCTCATCGGTTTGCGGCACCTGTAGAACTCGTTGGAATAGAACGGGTGCCGTTCCTCCACCTGCATCGGAATGTCGCGAAACGCATACGCATGGTAGGGTTCCTTCCAGGGTTCTGCCTGCTGCGGAGGCGCCCAGCGCAGCTTACCCGTCGGGGGCGCGGCGTAAGGGATCCCCCGAAACACCGTGATCTCCGGGTTCCCGCTGTGTGTCCCGATCACCGGACCGGATTCGGTTGCAGCCTGCAGCAGTGCCATACGTATACCCCTTTCATCTGCCAAGCAATGGCGACGGGCAGGTTTCCCTGCCCTGTCGCCCGGGACCGGCAAAAACATCGTTCTTGACGGGATAACCGCCCTCTGCCTCTCGTCCTTCGGACTCCCGGGCGGCAAAGAGCACAAGGAAACCGCTCCCGCGGAGCGATCCATTGCATCGGCAAAGCCGATGCAGCCGGAATTATGGGTTAAGGGCTTCGACCCTTAACAATCCCGGGGACTTTTTGACAAACTGAGGCGACGGGCAGGTTTCCCTGCCCTGTCGCCTGACTTGCGTATCAAATTGATCGATTACTGGAAATCCGCGGCGTTATCAATGGTAACGGCCAGAGGACTGATGGCGATGCTTTCGGGCAATGCAACGCCGTCGTTCTCATATGAAAGGATCGTGTCGTACACGCCGCGAACCAGGGCTTCGTAATCGTAGAACACGTCCACGACGGTTGCGCCTTCCGCCAGCCAGTCGCCGCCCGCCGGTGTGGGGCAGTCGACGGAAGCGACCAGAACCTTGCCGACCAGATCATGCGCGCGCAGCGCCTCGATGATGCCCTGCGTGGACATCTGAGACTGGGAGACGATGGCGCTGATGCCGTCCTCGCCGAAGCGCTGGATCCAATCCTCCACCAGATTCATGGCTTTCTCCGTCTTGGACTCGGAGGTCTGCTCGTCGAGAATCACGATGTCCGGGCGAAGCTCCGCAATCTCTTCTTCGAAGCCGGCGGTGCGGTTGATCTGACTGTTGGTACCCAACAGATTCATGACGATGCAGACGGTTGCATTTTCAGGCAGGACCTCCGCCAGTTTCTGGGCCTGAATCCGGCCGAACTCCTGCTCGTCCACGCCGACCTGCGTCCAGGTCAGGCCTGCGTCGCTGCTCGGAACCATGTCGACGCAGAACAGAGGAATGCCGGCGGCATTGACCTCGGCCAGTGCGGTCTCCGTGCCGGAGAGAGGCTGTACCGCAATGTAGTCGCAATCCTGCTGGATCAGGGACTCGATGGTGTTGATCTGCTTTTCCACGTCGCCGTTTCCATCCAGAACAACCGCTTCGAACATCGAGTATTCGTCGGTTTCGGCCAGCGTTTCAAAGGTTGTGGCGAGATTTTTGCACCACTCGTCGAAGAACGCGGCGCTGGAGAAGCCGACCCGGATCTTTTCTGCTTCGGTGGTGGTGGTTTCCTCGCTGACCTCTGCGGCGGGTTCGGCGGTCGCTTCGCTGGCAGTTTCGGCGGCAGTTTCTTCGGTGGTGGACGTGCTGCTGGAAGCAGTTGCGCTGTCAGAACCGGTGGATGAGCACGCCACTAGAGCGAGAATCATGATTACCGACAGAGCTAAGGCAACTAGTTTTTTCATGGACATACGTTTTCTCCTTCTTTTTTTATTATAATCGAAGTTCGATTATTTCGCTTTGGAATGCATCACCGCGTCATGGGTCTTCTTGTCGATCAGAACGGCGATGACGATGATAACGCCCTTTACAATCTGCTGATAGTAGGCGGAAACGCCCACCAGATTCATGCAGTTGTTGATCACGCCGATCGTCAGCGCGCCCGCCAGGCTGGCGACGACCGAGCCGACGCCGCCCGCCATGCCGCAGCCGCCCAGGACGCAGGCGATGATGGCGTCGAACTCATAGGCCACCGCCGACGATGGCTGGCCGCTGTTTGTGCGGGCCGCCAGCAGTACGCCGGACAGGGCCGTGCATGCGCCCATAAACAGGTAGGCGAGCAGAATGGTCCGCTTTGCATTGATCCCGGCCGCAACCGCCGCCTCGCGGTTTCCGCCGGTGGCATAGATATAACGGCCGAAGGAGGTGTAATTCATGATCAGCCACGTAATTGCCACCATTGCGATCGTGATGATAATCAGCCAGGACACCCCGAATACCTTGCTGGTCGCCAGTTTGTTCAGCGCGCCCATGCCGATAATCGGCGCGCCGTCCGCGGTAACATACGCCAGGCCGCGGAACGCCAGTTGGCCGGCCAGCGTCACAATAAAGGAAACGAGGGAGCAGTAGGCCACGAGGAAGCCCTGAATGGCGCTGGTGATCAGCATGACGAGGAGCGTTACAAGCAGCGCCAGCACCCAGCTGCCGGTCAGCTTTATGACCAGCGCGCATACGACGCCCGCCAGGGCGATGCCGGAGCCGGCGGACAGGTCCGTATTGCCCGAGACGATGAGCATGGTCATGCCGCAGCTTAAGGTGCCGATGACCGCGCACTGATTGAACACGCTCAGAATGTTGTCCGTTGTGAAGAATCTGTTCGATGCAATGGACGCGACAATTGCAGCCAGCATCAGGATCAGGACGATTCCGAAACGGCTGAACAATTCCGCTACGTTTAGACGGCTTTCACTTTTCATTTTGTCACCTTTGCTGCATATTCCAATATCTTTTCCTGTGTATACTCGCCGCGTTTGAGCTCTCCGGAAATCCGGCCCTCGCACATGACCAGAATGCGGTCCGCCATGCCGATGATCTCTTCCATGTCCGAGGAAATCATGATCACGGAGACGCCCTGCCCGGTCAAGTCGTTCATGATCCGGTAGATCTCGCTCTTGGCGCCCACGTCGATGCCGCGCGTCGGTTCGTCCAGAATCATAATCTTCGGACTCATCATCAGCCATTTGGCGATGATAACCTTCTGCTGATTGCCGCCGGAAAGCTGATTCACGATTTTTTTATAACTCGGCGTTTTGACCTGAAGCTTTTTGCACTCGGTTTCCGCTTTGCCGGACTCGAGCCGCTTGCGCAGGATACCATATTTGGAATTGATGAAGGTGGATGGAAGCACGGCGTTTTCCATGATGGTCCGGCATAACACCAGGCCGTCCTCCTTGCGATTCTCCGTCACCATTGCAATGCCGTTTTTGATTGCATCGCGGGTCTCCCTGATTTGAATCCGCTTCCCTTCCAGTTCGATCTCGCCGCTTTCGATGCGGTCCAGGCCGAATACGCACCGCAGCGTCTCCGTCCGCCCCGCGCCGACAATGCCGGCAAAGCCGAGAATTTCTCCCCGATTCAGCTGAAAGGAGACATCTTTTACCTTGCTGCCCCTGTTCAGATTCCGTACCGTCAGAACCGCTTCCTGCTTTTGATATTCTCTTTTGGGATACACATTTGAAATTTCGCGGCCGACCATCATGGAAATCAGCTTGTCCCGGTTCAGTTCCTCAATGGTGCAGGTGCTGATCCTCTGGCCGTCCCGCAGCACGGTGACCCTGTCGGCAATCTGGAATACCTCGTCCAGTTTATGGGTGATGACGATGATCGTAATTCCCTTGCTTTTCAGCTCTTCGATAAAAGAGAACAGCTTCAGCACTTCATGCTCCGTCAGCGCGGAGGTCGGCTCGTCCATGATGATCAGCTTTGCGTCGTAAGAAATCGCTTTCAAAATGTCAAGCAGCTGCATCTGCGCCGTTGAAAGATCGCGGACCTTACGTTTGGGATTAAAGTTGACGTTCCAATGGTCAAACAGCTCCTGGCTCTGGCTGTTCATCGCCCTCCAGTCTACAAAACCGCCTTTGGTGGGATAGCGCCCGACGAACATGTTCTCCGCAACCGTCAGATCCTTGATGGGGTTCAGTTCCTGGTGAATCATGGAAATGCCGATCGTCTGCGCGTCGCGCGGACGGTGAATGGTTACGCTGCGGCCGCGGTACAGAATTTCACCGCTGTCTGCCGGGAGCATGCCGTAGAGAATCTTCATCAGGGTAGTTTTTCCGGCTCCGTTTTCGCCCACCACAGCATGAACTTCACCCTCCTGAAATACCACGGAAACGTCGTCCAGTGCTTTTACGCCGGGATATGTTTTTGTAACATGCCGCATGGCAAGTATTTCGCTCAAAGGATACATCTCCCTAAATTCGACACATGATATGACTTCTGTAGTTTATTTTATTAATCTTGTCCTGCTTTCACAATGCCGCACTTATTAAAAAAAGTGTGTGTTTTCAAGATCCTGGCATCGCCTTTTTATGAAAAGCGCGCATCTGCCCGGGAGGCGACGATCCTTGAATTTGCGAATAGGGCATGCTAGAATCAAATGGAAACGAAAGAAACGGTTTGGGAAAACGGGCGGCAACAGGAGGCGCGCAGATGCTGAAATGTTTGATTGTGGATGATGAGCCGGACATCTGCGAACTGATTCACAGGCTGATCGACTGGGAAACGCTGTATATTTCGAGTTTGGGCGCGGCGCAGAACGGGATAGACGCAATGGAGATCATCCTGCGGCAAAAGCCCGATATTGTAATAACCGACATCCAGATGCCCGGAATGACGGGCTTGGAAATCATCGAAAAGACCTACGCCCAGGGGATGAATACCAAGTTCATTGTGATCAGCGGATACCGGGAATTCGAATACGCCCAGCAGGCAATCCGTTTCGGCGTGGAAGAATATTTATTGAAGCCCATCAACAAAACGGATCTGAATTCCGTTCTGCAGCGGCTGGTTCAGCAACGAAATGCCGAATGCCGGCAGCAGGGGTATACGGACGATCTGCGCAACGAGCTGCATGAAAAGACCTGCGTCTTGCGGGCCAATGAGCTCCGGCAAAGCGTACATGACACCAGGCGTGCTTTCCATGCGGAATACTTTCACTTTCAGCCGGGCGAATTTCTTTGCATCACGGTCCACGCCAGCGTTCGGCAAAAGTCCGATATCGGCTCCGATACCATCCAGAAGGTGCTCGACAATATCTGCGTCCGCGTGGAGCACCGCCTGAAGGCGTCCTGCTTTGACTGCGAATATGTGCTGACGGACTGCAACGCTTTTATCCTGCTGAACTACCCGGAGGAGCAGGGCCTCTATGCCGATTGCCTGGAGGTGCTGAAATCGCTGCAGCGGGAAACTGCGATTCAGTATCAATCCCTTCTGATTACCTTTGCAATGGGCCTGTCGTTTTTTTCCGTGGAACAGATCGGCCAGGCAATCGAGACCTCCGAGCGCGCCAGCCGGCTGCGTCTTTATGCCGGTACGGAAAGGGTTTTGGAGTACCGAAAGCTGTCCCAGAAGCTGTCGAACACACCGAGCTGCGCCTTTGGGACGGAGATGCAGCAGGAAATGATCCAGCTGGTCAAAACGCTGCAGGCGCAGGAGGCGATCGACCTGCTTACGGATCTGTACGAGCGTTACCGGCACGCCGAAAGCATGGATGTCGGCGATCTGTTCTTTGTCACAAGGGACGCGATCATCGGACTTTACCACGCGATTCAGGACTTCCAGCCGGACGTCAGTTCCCCGATCGCGGGGGTGAACCCCCTCGATACGGAGCTGCAGATCCATTCCTATCTGGCCAACTGCGACAGCATTGAAGAACTATACGACTATTTCTGCCGCTGTGTTTCATTGATCGTTGAGCGCTGCCGGTGGTTTCAGCAGCAGAAGGTCGGAGAACCGGTGCGGATCGCCCAGCAATACGTCCGCGACCACATCGACCGGCAAATCAATCTCGAGGAGGTTTCCGCTCACGCCTACGTCAGCGCCGGCTATCTTAGCACATTATTCAAGGAACAGACGGGTAAGAATTTTTCGGATTTTGTGATCGAGACACGGGTGGAAACGGCCAAGCATCTACTTCTGCAGCCTGAATGGAACATCAGTCAGGTGGCGGCGCGGGTCGGTTATTCGGACGCGCGCCATTTCAGCAAGGTGTTTCAGAAGACGGTTGGAATCAAGCCCACGGCGTATCGCAAGTTCTATTCATGAAAGCAAGTGATCGCATGGATCGCAGGGAAGAAAATCTGCATCGCTTATTCCGCTTTATTACGGGCTGCATCACCGCCGTGGCAATCGGCGTATGTATATCCGCGGTGTTCGCTCCCGCCTGGATCAGTCATTTGGTATTGGTGCGGGTGATCCTGGGCGCATTTGTACTCGCCCTGTCGGTGCTGTGCGTCGGCATCGTGATCATCGAGTACTGGACGTTTGGCACGTTCGCGCTTCGCACGCCGATCTGGGGGGCCGTTGCGCGGGTATTCATCCGTCGCCTGGCGAACAAAGAAATGTACAAACACTCCAATCAGGAGCTGGTCGCCGAGATGCTGGAGACACAGGCGCTGATTGCCGCACTTCAAAATCAGATCAATCCGCATTTTTTATACAATACGCTGGAAAGCATCCGCAGCAAAGCGCTGCTGCACGACGAAGAGGAAATCGCCACCATGATCGAAACGCTGGCGCTGCTGTTTCGGTACAACGTCGGGCGCGGCAAGGAAACCGCCTCCCTTTCGGACGAACTGGAAAACGTGAAAAACTATATCAAGATCCAAAACTACCGTTTCCGCGACAAATTCGTTCTGGAGATCGACATGAGCGAAATGGAAGACGTTTTGGATTCCTACCAGATTCCGCCGCTGACGTTGCAGCCTCTGGTTGAAAACGCCATTCATCACGGGCTGGAACGCAAGATGGACCAGGGGCTGATCCGGATATACTGCACCCTGTCGCAGCGGGAACTGCTGATTTACGTTCAGGATAATGGCATCGGGATTCCGGCCGAGACGGTGGACCGCATCCGTCAACGGATCCATGAAACCGTGGGCGTCCCGCAACGAACCTCAAAGGGGACCGACGGGTCCGGAATCGCCCTGAACAACGTACATCAGCGGCTGCAGATCCTCTTCGGGCCGCAATACGGTCTGGAACTGATGAGCACCCCGAATATTGGAACGCAGATTTGCCTTTCCCTGCCGACGCCCGCCGATCTGGAGCACCGCGCCCATGAAATATGAAGTCTTTTCCATGCACGGGATCTTCAGGTCCATAGGCGAGCAAACTATATTAAGCGACATTTCACTGCGCGTTTACCGGGGGGAAATCACGTTTCTGATCGGGCCCAGCGACAGCGGAAAATCCATACTGGCGCAGATCGCCGCCGGCCGGATGCTTCCCGACCGCGGCTGCATGTATCTCGACGGGAAGCCGTACCGGCCGTCTTCGCAGGAGGATGCGCACGCAAGGGGCGTATTCTGTATTTCCAGCAGCACCCCGCTGGCAAAAAACATATCGATCGGAGAAAACATCGGCCTGACCAAGCCGCCGTTCTCCGTATGCTGGAAATACAGGAACCGGCTGGAAGCATATGTGCGGATTGTCTGCGAGCGCTATCGCTTCCGGCTTGATCTGTCGAAAAACGCCTCGAATTTAACATGGATCGAGCAGCTGCAGGTGCATTGCGCCCGCGCGGCTTTCGGCGGCGCGAAATTTCTGATTTTCGATAACGTGCTGCATATGCTGACCGATAAGGAGACGCAGCTTTTCTTTGAAAAACTTTCCAAATTAAAAGCGGATGATTTTGCAATTCTTATTATAGAATCCTCGGCCCAGTGCGGGCTCCAGTACGGGGATCACAGCGTTTTTCTGGCGGACGGCCGCATTGTTGCGGACCTGCCGCGCGGGGCGGACCTGCTTGCCCAGAAGGTCGCGCTGCTGATGGAAAACAACGGATATGTCAAGGAGCGCCGGGGCCCTCTGGAGGATTTCTCAAACAAAGCGCTGCGAAGTTTTCGCTGCATGACGCCAAACGGCCCGTTGGAGATCCCCGTGCGGCGCGGCGAAATTCTGGGGATCAGTTCACAGAGCAACGAACTGCTCGGCTGGTATGCAAACCATTTTTTCGGGCACCCCCAAGCCTGTGCGCTTTATCAGCAGTCGAACCAGCGGAACATCCGGGTCCTGACGCTGCAGAGCCTGCAGACCGACTATTTCCCCAACCTTTCCTTCCAGGAAAATGTTTTTCTGCCGGTGTTCTCGCAATTCAAAGCGCACGGGTTCCTCTCCGAAAAGCGATATCGAACCTTTCTGGAAAGCGAACTGGCGCAGTACCTTTCCGTACCGCCTGAAAAATGGAAAAAAAAGCTGTACCTTCTCGGGAATCAGGAACGCGAAGCCGCGGTGCTGTTCCGCACGCTGCTGGAGGATGCGGAAATCATTGTCCTCTCCGGGCTCTCCGATCAGATAAACGAAGGGCTGCAGCAAAACGTCCGCAACATGATCTCCCTGGCAACGGCAAGGGGAAAAAGCGTCATCATCTTTGGACAGAAGATCGAACGGCTGAAGGAACTGTGTTCCAGCATCGTATTGCTGGAGTAGCATGCGGGAACCCGCCTTACAGGACACCGTCGCGGAATCGAAGCAGATCACGCCGGCGTGCGATCTGCGGCCGCATCAAACGACGCAGTATTCCTTTTCCTTCCTTTGCATGCAATACGGATCTCCTTTCGGACGCTACGGGCTCCGTCGGCAGTTTCCCGCTCCGTCCTCCTGCGGATGAATAAGAGAACGCGCTCGGTTCGATCCGCCGGGACCGGCGGTTTCGCCGTTTCAGGGCTTTGTCCGGACAATGCGCTCTGCCGTTTCAAACCGTCCCTGCGCATAGCGATCGCATCGTGGACGGCCTGCGTATCTGCCGGGTCGCTCCGCAGCGCGCCGGATGCGTTTCGGATGTCGTAACGGAAAGGCTTGTTTGACGGGACGATCAAAAGTCCTGCCGCCTTAAAATGAAAGCCTGCAATCCACATGCACAAAGCGCACGCCTGTTTTGAAAGGCGCGCGCTTTGTTCGATGTAAAAAGAACGAATACTCCTTACGGTCCGAGGACGCTTAAAAATGCGGATTATTCGGCGTCCGTTTCGGCGGCGGCCTGCAGGTCGCCCGTTAAATCGTCGGCGACGGGAACCTTCTTTTCAAACAGGAATCCGAACAGCACGATGATTGCAAGATAGGCGAATACGACGATCTGCAGCACAAGCGAAAATGTCGAAAGCAGCGCGTAAGCCTGAAAGACCGCAAGGACGATGCTCACGATGCAGATCAGCGTGACCCACTTCTTCGGCAGTTTGAAGACGCTGTTTTCGTATAGGTCCGGCCGCTTCCGCATCATGCGGATCAGCGCGATCGGCACGATGGAGCAGCCGAGCAGCGCCGTGCTGCAGCAGAGGTCCGCAGCGGTCGAGATCGGAATCCGGAGCGCCAGCGGAACCATGCCGATGACCCAGAACAGCGTCAGCAGCGCAACGGGGATGCCGGTCTTTTTGTTGACTTTGCCCATTTTGCGGGGCAGCCAGCCGTCCTGGCAGGCGGAGATCAGCGGCTTTGTCACATAGCTGTAGGTCCCGTTGATGGTGGACGCCGTCGCGCCGAGCCCGCCGCCGATGACGAAGATATAGAACAGCGGCTTCGGGAAGATCTGTTCCGCAACGGCGGCAAGCGACGCGTCAGTCACGCTCTGCCAGGGCAGCACGCCGCTGGCAACGATGCCGATGAGCGCGTAGATCACGCCGACGCCGAGCGTCCCGGCGATGATGCCGAGCGGAATGTCGCGACCCGGATTCTTCATTTCGGAGCCCATGCCCGCCATGTACGTTCCGCCCGCCATGGCGAAACTGAGCAGCGCCGCCGCGGTCACCATGCCCATTGCGCCGTCCGGGAACAGGTTTTCTGGCTGAACGAGCGAAGCATAGTCGACTTCGGACATGCCGAATCCGATAAAAAGAACCAGCGTGACGAGCAGCAGGATAACGATGATGTTCTGCACGATGGAGAGATTCCGCGTGCCGAGCAGGTTGATGATGAAAAACAGCGTCAGCACGCCCATCGCCGCGAGATACGGATCGACGGCGGGAAACAGGATGCCGAAATATTCCGCAAACCCCAGCGCATAGACAGAAAAACAGATGAAGGACGGAATATAGGTCATCAGATAGAAGAAGCCCCACTTGGAGCCGATTAAACGGCTGGAATACTTGTAGGACGCACCGGCCGACGGCGCCGCCGAGCTCAGCTGCGCAACCGGCAGCGAAATGACGACGGTCAGGATCGCACTGAGCAGGTATGCAAGCGAAACGCCTGTTCCGGTGCGCGTGATCGCAACCCCCGTCAGCGTCATCACGCCCGCGCCGATGATCAGGCCGACGGTCATGGCGATCACATCCTTGGTGCCCAGCACGCGTTTGAGGTTTTGTTCCTGATTATTCATGCCTTTGCGGCTCCTTTCCGAATTGCGTCTGACAAAGAACGATATAAACATCTACCAATAAACATAAACGAAGCGGGCCGTCAAGTCAACGATTTCTCCTGTCATCCGATTATTATATAATTTTATGCTCTGTTATCAGAAATACCGATAGCGCCCGCCATCGGAAATCCTGATGGATAGCGCCGTAAAAATTGTTATAATGAAAATAAGCAGAAAGGCGGAAACCGCCGTGGAAACGGCGGAGCATCTGTGATACCATGACAGAAACGGAGGGCGAATATGAATCTGCAGCAGCTCAAATGCGTGGTGACGGTTGCGGAATGCGGCTCGTTCAGCAAGGCGGCAAAGCGGCTCTACCTTTCGCAGCCAAGCGTCAGCGCAATGGTAAAAGACCTTGAAAACGAACTGGGGATCGTCATATTCGACCGGAGCAACCGCGGGATCACGATGACCATGCCGGGCGCACAGCTGCTCAAATACGCGCAGCAGATACTGGAATGTGAAGAGACCATCCGGGAAACGTTTACCGCGGATGCGAAGAAGCGGCCCGCCGTGTTTTCGGTCGCATCGCAGCATTATCCGTTCGTCGGCAGCGCGCTGATTCGCCTGATACGGGAGACGAACGCAAAAAACTACCGGTTTCACCTCCGGGAGACCGCAACGGCCTCCATTCTGGCAGGCGTTGCCTCCTGCCGGGACGACATCGGCGTCCTGTCGGTCGGCAGGGCCGGCGAAAAGAAGATGCTGCGCACGCTCAAAAGCAACGGCCTGCAGTATCAGACGCTGTTTTCCGGTATGCCGCGCGTGTATATGAGCAGCCGCCATCCTTTGGCCAGGCGGCAGTCCGTCCGGCAGGAGGAGCTTGCCGGGTATCCCTGCATTCTCTACGAGCAGAAGGATAACGTGCTCTTCCCCTACGCGGAGGAAACGACGCTGCTGAAAAAAAGCGCGGACCAGATCCTCAGCATCAGCGATTTGTATACGAGCGGCGTGCTCATGCTGAACCTGGACGCATACAACGTCGGCACCGGTCTGATGCCGACGGAACTCGACGGCTACCTTGCCGCGCCGCTCCTCGAAGGCGGGGAACCGTACACCGTCGGATACGTAACGCTGCGCGGCGTTCCGCTTTCGCCCGTCGCGCAGAAGTTTCTGGGCCTGCTTAAAGAGGTGCTGCAAAGCGAATACGGGATCGAGCCCGACTAATATCGATGGAGGATCAAAAAATGACGAAGCGCCTGCTGCTAATCGACAACGCAATCGACGAAAACTACCGTCCCGCCGAAGACTGGGCGCGCTGGATCACCCTGCCGACGGATGTCGTCCGGGCGGCGGCCGAGCCGCTTTCGGCAGATCCGGACGCGTATTCGCACGTTTTGTTCACCGGCGGGCTGCCGTCCGCCCGGGAGGATACCGACTGGATGCGCCGCGAGCGCCGCTTCATGCTGGAGATGGTGGAAGCGGACAAAAACGTGCTTTGCGTCTGCTTCGGATTCCAGCTGCTGGCGCAGGCGCTCTTCGGCATGGACGCGGTCCGTGCGCGCGCGGCGCAGGGCGCGGCGCCGGAGCTCGGGTGGGCGAAGGTCACGGTAAGCAAGGACGATCCGCTGCTGGGACAGAAAGACTCGGCTTACTGGGGATATGTCAGCCATTTTGACGACGTGTGCCGCATCGACGAAACGGCGGCCGACGTCGTGGCCGCATCGGACGCATGCGCGATACACGGCTTTAAGCTGAAAAGAAAGAACGTCTGGGGGCTGCAGGCGCATTTTGAGATCGACATCGAGGCCGGAAAACGGTATAACGCCATGTTCACGGCGGCGTTTCCGCAGCTGGACGGGATCATCCTGCGTCCGCCGAGGGACAGCGGTTTCATCCGGGAACTGATGCCGCGCTTCGAACGGCTGTAGGCCCCGGACCGTATCGGCAAAGGGCCGCCGAAAACAACGGAGAAAAACAGTCCGGAAAAACCCTCCGTTTTGCGCCGGCGTCACAAATCGGCTCCGCCCGATTCCGGACTTTCGGCGGCATCGTGAAGCGTCGTTCTGCTCTTTTTGCGTATGATCAGCAAGTAGAAGGTAACGGACAATACCGCCGAACAGATCCATCCCACGGGGTATGAGAAATAGATGTTCTGAACATTGTAATCCAGGTGCATTGCAATCGCCAGGTAGAGCTGACGGCAGACGATCATTCCGCCGGCGGTCGTCATCATCGCCATGGCGGAGCGGCCGTATCCGCGCACCGTATTGCTGAAAATCTGATGCAATGCCTGCGTATAGTAAAGCGGTACGATGATTCTGATCATCGCGACCCCATACCGGATGGCTTCCTCGTCCGCGGTAAAAACCCGAATCAGAGCATGCGCAAAATAGTAAACCGGGAAGCCCAACAGCGTGATCCCGCAGAAGCTGATTGCGATTGTCGAGAGAATCCCTTTCCGCACCCGGTCGTTCTTTTTCGCCCCGTAATTCTGGCCGATGAATATCGCGGTCGCCATGCCGATCGAACCCGCAACCACGCTGACGTATTTGTCAACCTTCTTTGCCGCGCCGATGCCCGCCATGGCCGATGAACCAAAGCTGTTGATGTATCTTTGTATAAATAAATTGGAAAAGGATATGATGCAGTTCTGTATCGCCGCAGGCAGCCCCAGTTTCAGGACCCTGCTCAATATGATTCTATGAAGCCTGAGCTCTTTCAGCGTTACGCGATAGACGTCCGGGGTGATCAGCATGTTGCGGAAAATCAGACAGACCGACAGGCACTGCGAAACAATCGTTGCAACCGCAACGCCCTGGACTCCCATGTGAAAGCATATCACCAGCAATAAGTCCAGCGCGATATTCAGGCCGCACGCGGCGGTCAAATAGTATAACGGGGTCTTTGAATCGCCGACAGCCCGGAGCACGCCGGAAGCGATATTGAATATGGAAGTGAAAAATACGCCGACAAAATAGATTCTGAGGTAGAGCAAAGCCTCCGGGTATACATCCTGCGGACAATCGACCAGTTTCAGCAGGAGCGGCGTGAGCGCAATGCCGGTAACGGCCATCGCCGCGCCCAGAAGAACGGCAAACAGCATGGCGGTATGGATCGCGTCGTGCAGCTTCTTAAAATCCTTTGCGCCGAAATGCTGGGAAAACAGCACGCCGAAGCCTGCCGACAAGCCGGTAAAAAAGCCGACAAGCAGCCGGGAAATATCGCTGCATGCCGTTACGGCTGCAAGAGCGGTCGTACCCACGAAATTTCCGACCACGATACTGTCGACGCTGTTATACAGGCTCTGAAAGAGCTGCGCCAGCAGGATGGGAAAGGCAATCACCAGTATTTGCCGGACGATATTTCCGTGCGTAAGATCCCTGCTGCCGGCTTTCAATGCTTATGCCTCCCAGCAGCCCGGGCAGGACAAAACATGCCGAGGCTCATAAGATTGGGCGCCGACCTGCCATATATACACGATCGCTGCTTTTTCTGGCCAAATACGCACCCGAATCCCACCGTCCTTCCCGGTTTTTCGCGGAAGATGAAATCAGTGACGATCCCCTTCCTGCGCAGCGGTCTCTTTTTATTGTAACATGTGCTCCGCGCGTTTCGGCAGCGCTCTTTGTTTTCTGTGAAATATTGCGCTGATCCAGCCTTCGATCCCGACTGCCAATCGTATCCCGGGTAAAAACAGAACTGTTCCGACGGACGCCGCGGGAAAGCCGGCCGCGCCGCCCGATGCGGCGCTCCCGCATTCCTGCGGCAGAAGATTTTCGTGCTGTGCCGCAGGTTGGATTGCCTTCACTTCACTTCTGAAAAGAAAAGCTTCCTTCTCCTGCGCCAGAGAAGGTAGATCCCCCAGCCGACGAGATTGCCGAAGACGGCGGGAGGCAAGGCATAGAGGCTGACCAGCTGAATAATCAGCGGCCTGTCCGCCTCGCTGCCGGAAAGCAGAAAGATGAACAGAATAATGAGATAGTACACGATGATGAACAAAAAACCTGCCGGCACCAGAATCTTGTCCTTCAATCCCAGCATGGGCAGGCAGCAGATCAGCGAAGCGACTATGGCGATCAGCGAGACGGGCCCCCAGACGGCAAAAAAGCCGCCGCGTTCGGGCAGCGTCAGACCGGAGATGATCCCGGCGCCTATATAATAGGAAAGCGCATAGACCAATACGAACAGAAAACTCAGCGCAAACGATTTGAGCACGATGGTGTTTTTCAGTTTACTGTTCACTTCAATATAGCCAGCCATAAAAGCCTCCCCCTATCTGTTTCGCGGGACGGTTTCCCGCCCCGCGAAACAATCGGTCGTTTCAGGACTGCATCAGCCCACGAGCAGTTTGATCAGATAGTCCTGCATATCCAGGTAGTTGTTGTAGACGAACATGGGATCGAAGTTCCAAACATGGAGCTCCGTAAGAGGCGTGGAGCCCTCGGCAAGCGCCACGTTGTCACGCACGGACCATCCGCCCAGCGTATTGAAGGGTGTGAAGCCTTCGCCAGTGCCGTCGGTTTCACCGCACATCCAGCGAACCAAGAGCTTGGCCGCGTTGGGATGGGGGCAATTATCCACGATGTAGAGGTTGTTCGGATTCGGGATGCCGGTGGAAGGCGTGATGTTGATGGGAACCAGCGACCAGCCGTTATCCGCGTTCTTGCGGACCTTCGAGGAAGCGCCGTAGCCCAGCTTGACTTCGGTCACGCCCGTGCCTGCGGTCTGCTCACAGGTTTCATCGGAGGAAGACGTGAAGATGACGCGGCCGTCCTTGAACAGGCGATAGATCAGCTCATAGGCTGCGTTATCGACGCCGCACTGATAATCCGTCAGCGGCTCGCCGTACAGGGCCTCATAGTCCGCCGCAATCTCATCCTCATACTGGAGGAACGCAGTGAACACGGCCATGTAGTTCGTGTTGTCGATCGGATCCTGCATGAGCAGATTGTTGTCCCACTCCTCCTCGGTGAGCTGCCACCAGCTGGTTACGGGGGCTTCGTCAAAGAGGGTGCCGTTGTAGAACCACTGGTTCAGTTCCCAGTACATCGGCATCGCATAGGTCAGGTAAGCGGGATCGATGGAGTCGCAGATATCGTCGGGATAATAGTTATGGAACACATTGCTGAGCACCAGTTCCTGATACACGGAGCCGTCCAGGTCCTTGCAGTGGACCACATCGGCCACATACTGGCCGGCATTATACTCGGTCGTGACCCTCTGAATCAGTTCATCGGAGGAGATGTCGAACGCCTCGCAGACTACGCCGGGATACTCGGCGTTGAAACTGTCCGCCACTTTCCCGCAGCGGCTGGAAATGGAGTACAGCGTAACGGCGCCTTCTTCCTTTGCCAGCTCATACAGCTCTTCCTTGGTCTGGGAGCCGTCGTTGATGCGGTTCTCAATGGCCCAATCGTTTTCCACGACGGCGGTAACATCGGTCTGCGTCTGCAGGTCCGCCTGTGTTTCCGGTTCGGTGGCTTCCGTCTCCGGCGCCGTGGTCGCCTCGGCTTCCGCCGCGGTTTCCGTGGAAGTATCCGCCGCCGCAGTTTCAGTGGAAGCGGAGGTGCAGCCCACGCTCGTCGCGACCAGCATCAGCACCAAAAGCAACGCAACAATTGTTCTTTTCTTCATTTCCGTTCCTCCTTTTTTCTATGGTTAGAGCCGTTGTTACCGGCGTTGACCATTCATGGTAAGTCCCTATTCCTGCACAATTTCCTCAACCTGCGCACGCTTGATCAGGTTTCCGCTGGACTTGCAGAACACGTTGAACCGATCCGGCATGAAACGCAGGCCGATCTCCTGATTGTGATCATACTGCTGGATCCCGAGCGTTTTGACGAGCAGCTTGATATCGCCAAGCTGGGTCTGGATCAGCGTCTCGGAACCGGCGATCTGCGCGGCGTAAATCGTAGCCCGGCAGTCCGCATTCCTTGCATCCCGGGTCACCGTTATCTGCTCGGGGCGAATGCCCAGAACGCAGTCGAATTCCTCCTCCGGAATGGGTTCGTCCGTGAACTCCTCGGCGGTATAGGCAAACTCGCCAAGACTGCTCTGCACATGCAGCTTGCCGTCCGCAAGACGGCCTTTGGCCGCCACAAAATTGATGCTGGGATTTCCGATGAAATCGGCGACCCGCAGGTTGACGGGGTTCGTGTATACATTGATGGGCGTATCCACCTGCGTCAGAACGCCCTCAAAGAAAATGGCGATCCTGGTGGACAGTGTCAGGGCCTCGATCTGGTCGTGGGTTACATACACCACGGTTGTGCCCAGCTCCTGGTGAAGCCGCTTCAGTTCCGAACGCATGTCGATGCGGAGCTTGGCGTCCAGATTCGAAAGCGGCTCGTCCAGCAGTAGAAGCTCCGGTTCCGATACGATGGCGCGGGCAATGGCGACGCGCTGCTGCTGGCCGCCGGAAAGCTCGGAAGGATAACGGTCGACGTATTCCAGAATCTGAAGGCGCTCAAGGGCGTTTTTCACCCGCTGACGGATCTTGGCCTTGGGCACACGCTTGATGGTAAGGCCGAACGCCACATTGTTGTAGACGGTCATA
>CAZIQO010000049.1:0-21842 GCA_964541465.1 uncultured Oscillospiraceae bacterium | reverse complement strand
CTACTCGCTTTCCTTTGTCAGTTCCTCCGCGGCGATGGCCTCGAGCTCCTCGCCGCTCATCGCGATCGTGCGCCCCTCATCGTAGAGCTTGTCGACGCGCTCCTTGATCGCGGCGACCACGGGGCTCTTCTTATCGAGCGCGAGCCCCATATGGGAGTTGAGCCAGAACGCGATGCCGGCCGCGCCGCTGTGCGCGTCCACGAGCACCTCCGCAGGCCGTTTGAGGATCGCGCCGGTATCGAAGATGCTGTAAATGCGCTCGTCCTTGAGCAGCCCGTCCGCATGGATACCCGCGCGCGTGGAGCAGAACTCCTTGCCCATAAACGGCGTCTGCGGCGGAATATGATAGCCGATCTCCTTTTCGAAATACTCCGCGATCTCGGTCAGCACCGCGAGGTTCATGCTGTCCGTACGGCCGCGCAGCGAGCAGTATTCCATCACCATGCCCTCGAGCGGGCAGTTGCCCGTGCGCTCGCCGATGCCGAGCAGCGAACAGTTGACCGCGGACGCGCCGTAGAGCCACGCGGCGGCGGCGTTCGTAACCGCCTTGTAGAAATCGTTGTGCCCGTGCCACTCGAGCAGCGTGCTCGGCATGTTGGCGTAGTGCCGCAGGCCGTAGATGATGCCCGGCACGCTGCGCGGCAGGCTCGCGCCCGGGTAGGAAACGCCGAGCCCGAGCGTATCGCAGCAGCGGATCTTGATCGGGATCCCCGCCTCCTCGGAAAGGCGGTTCAGCGCGTTTGCAAACGGCACGACGAAACCGTAGAAGTCCGCGCGCGTGATATCCTCGAAGTGGCAGCGCGGCCGTATACCGCGCTCGAGCGCCATCTTGACCACGGAAAGGTATTTATCCATCGCCTGCGCGCGCGTAAGGTTCATCTTCTTGAAGATATGGTAGTCCGAGCAGGAGACGAGAATCCCCGTCTCGCGGATCTTCAACTCCTTAACCAGATTGAAGTCCGCCTCCGTCGCGCGGATCCACGACGTGATCTCCGGGAAACGGTAGCCGCGCGTGCGGCACATCTCGAGCGCCTGCCGGTCCTGCTGGCTGTACACGAAGAACTCGCACTGGCGAATCAGCCCGTGCGGACCGCCGAGCTCGTGCAGAAGGTCGTAGAGCCTGAGGATCTGCGCGCTCGTAAACGGCGCGCGCGACTGCTGCCCGTCGCGGAAGGTCGTATCGGTGATCCATATCTCCTTCGGCATATGCATCGGAACCATCCGCTGGTTGAACGCGACCTTCGGTATCTCTTCGAACGTAAAGATCTCCGGAAACAGATTCGCCTCCGGCACATCCTGCACCTGATACTCATAGTAGTTCTCGCGCAGCAGATTGGTATGGTCGTCGAATACGATCTTGCTCATGTCCCCTCCGTTCGCATGCGTGCATGCGTGTATACAATATAATATTGAGGCATATTATATCGCCGCCCGCACACGCTGTCAAGACGCGCGCCCGATTTCCGGCGGAAAAATATATGATACACGATTCCGTGCCGAAAGCGCTCGCCTCACTGCTTTCGTGCGCCGCAAATGGAAACGTTTCGTGTCGAAACGGCTCGCTCATTGACAGCCGGCTTTTTTGTTCTCTATACTGAATGCAGGAGCGTCTGCTCCGCAGTTCTGAACAAAGGGGGGAAAAGCCATGACGGAAACCCGTCGGCCGGACGCGGATCTCGAGCGGGACGACGACCGCTCCGCCGCCCTCCTTCGGGAGGCCGAGCGTCTCCGGGAGGATCGCTGCCCGGACGAACGCCGCAGGCCGCGCCGCCGCGGCTCCGCGTTCCGCCGCATCCGGCGGATCGTGCTGTTCGTGCTGTTCTGCGCCGTGCTCGTCGCCGCGCTGTTCTTCTTCCCGCGGATCCGCGCAGCGCTGACACCGGAGATCTCCATCTCCGTGCCGGATTCGCTCTCCGAGCTGATGCCGGACGATACGATGGGCTACAGCAGCATCGACTTTTCCAACGCGATCCTCGGCGAGTCGCGGGCAAAATCCGATTTTGTCGCGCTCGAACAGGACGTCACCGTAGTCAGCCGCGTCTCCCAGGCGCTGGCGAACCTGCAGCTCTTTGAAAAATCGCAGGTCATCCGCTCCTACGGCACGGGCGTCTATACGGTCGACCTTTCCGGCATCACCGAAAGCGATATCGCGGTCGACTCCGAGCTGCAGGTCGTGACCGTCACGATTCCGCACGCAACGCTCGCCTACGTGGAGGTCGACGTGGAGAAGACCGAGTTCGAGGACACGAACAAAGCGATCTTCGCGTTCGGCGAGATCAAGCTGACCACCGAGCAGCAGAACCTGCTCGAGCAGAGCGTCGGCGACGCGATGCGCGAAGAACTCAGCACCGACGAGATGCTCGAAAAAGCCGACGAACACGCGCTCTCCGGCACGCGCGAACTCTTCGAGCCGCTCGTGCAGGCCGTCGCGCCGGAGTATATCGTCAAGGTGATCATGCCCGAAACGACGGACGCGGACTAGCCGCGGAACCCGCTTCCCCCGCCGAG
This sequence comes from uncultured Oscillospiraceae bacterium, assembly GCA_964541465.1. Classification (GTDB taxonomy): domain Bacteria; phylum Bacillota; class Clostridia; order Christensenellales; family CAG-138; genus UBA7703. The sequence goes on along the minus strand of CAZIQO010000049.1, from coordinate 19,334 downwards.
CTTTGCGCTCGCCGGTTCGCGAGCCAGTCCGGCGCGCGCTTCCACCAGTATGAAGCCGCTTTTGCAGGGGGTTCACCCCTGCGCCCCACCCAAGGGACGCGTCCCCTGGGGATCCCTGACCCCGCAAACGCCCGATCAAGGCGCCTGCGGAAACGGGTTCTCAGGGCCGTTACGGCCCTGAGCGGCCGGCTTGGAGGCGGAGCCTCCAACGGTCCCCCCTTTTATCGACAAACGGAAGCCGCTTTTGCAGATCCTGCAAAAGCGGCTTTTCGATTGCTTCATTCCTTCTCTCAGTCCACGATCTTGTCGAACGGACCCTCGTCGACCGGCGGCTCCTGACGGTTTTTCACGCGGCGTTTCTTTCGCCCGGTCCGGTCGATCTGCCTCGGTTCGGCGCCTGCGTCAAATTCCGCGGCAATCCCTTCCCCGGCGTCGGCGGCCGGCTCCGGTTCGCCGTTCGCCGTTTCGCGTTCCGTCTCGTCCTCCGCTTCCTCCGGTGCGTCGCTTTCCTCTCCGACCGGCGGCCCGCCGCTTTCCTCCCCGTCCGGCAGTTCGTCGTCCAGCGTTCCGGCCTTTGGGCGCGCCTTCTTTTCCGAAACAGCCGGCTCGAGATGCACAAGATAGAACGCTACGCCCAGCACCATGACGCAGAGGATAAACGTCGCAAACGAAACCATCGCCGCATTGCGCACGGCGTAGATATCGCTGTCCTCGCGCGCGGCGATCAGCGTAACGCCGTCCTCCGTTCTCCGAAGGCACAGACTGCCGGATTCGTGGAAGAACCCGTCCGTCCCCTCCTGGTCCGTTTCAAACAGCAGATCGCTGCCGAACGCGATGGTCGACGCCAGCGTGTCCACGTCCTCGTCCGCCAGCGCCTCCGCAACCGACGGATCGTTGCGGGATACCAGCACGTACCCCTCGATATCCGTTCGCGGCACGCACGCGTAGAGAAGGCTCTTCGTCGTCCCGTCCGTCTGCGTCAGCTGCTGCGTCGGGTCCTCGATCACCCCGAGCGTCCAGGCAAACTCCTCCTCAGCGCTCAGCGCCAGACCGATGCGATCCTCCTCCGAAGAGGCGATCAGCGCGCCGTCCGCGTCCGCCACGTCGATCCGGTCGACGGACAGCTGCTCGCACAGGACGATCAGCGCGTCCGTGTCCAGCAGCGCGTCGTCGTGCGCGAGGAACCGTGCCACGGCCGCGGCCTTGCATACGAGATTCTCCGCTGCTGCTTCTGCGGCCGGCTCGGCCCGTTCCTGTTGCTGTTCAAGGCGCAGAAACGCCGCGTCGAGGAGGCTGCTCAGCTCCGTTCTGGCGCACGCTTCCTCGCGCTGCGAGAGCGGAACCATCGCCGCTGCAAAACCGACGAGCATCAGCGCCGCCAGAATCGGTACCAGCCAAACCCTTAAAAACCGTGTCAAAACGTTTGCCTTTCCCCGTCGGATGCGCGCAGCATCAGGTCGACGGAATCATAGAGAGCAGGAAGTTCGCCTGATAGAAAAATTCGCCGAAAAACGATTCGCTTAAAAACTCATACAGCTTTGGCAGCACGGTCAGGGCGACCGGCACCAGCAGAAACAGCACAAACAGAATCAGCACGCCGTGGATCAGCCCGATGCCCGCGCCGATCACGCCGTCCGCGTGCACCAGCACGGGAAACCCGCCGCGCCCGTACTCGATGCCACGGATCACGACGGCAAACAGCAGCCGCACGACGAAGAACACCGCCAGCAACGAAAGAATGTTGATCACGACGCACACGATCGTCTGGTTGAAATAATCGCCGAGGGTCGTGATGCCGCTGTCACGGAACGCCTCGGCAGCGATGTTCTTCAGAACGCACGCATCCATCGGCAGCGGCATATCGGCGTTCTCCAGCACCGTATGCAGCTCCTCGGAGGAGATATCCGCAATGGACGTGCGCGTCAGCTCCACATCCGTCACGGCAACGTACTCCGATCCCTCGGTATAATAGAGCATCATGTTGAACAGGCTTTCGTCGCCCTTGATCAGGCCGGAAACGAGCGGGATGCAGAGCAGCGCAATCAGGAAGGCGGCGATCGTCGCCCCGATGTTCAGCGTTGTGCTGACAAACCCCCGGTATACGCCGCCGAGGATCGTAATCGCCAGAACCAGCAGGATTGCGATGTCGATGAAGTTCATGTTCCCGCCTTCCTGTCCGCGGGCGCGTCAGCCCACGTTCGCCAGATAGTACATGCCGTTGCTGGAGAGCAACAGCGTCGTATCGTTGAGTTTGACGGCCTCGTCGACCGCCTGCTCGAAGGACGCCGTCGAGGAAAGTTTGCCTTTGATCGTGTAGGTGTACACCTTTTCGCGGGACACCACCACGAGCCGCTCACCCATGATGAACGCAGCGACGCCCTCGGTCGGGAGCTGCAGGTTCGTTTCCACGGAGTCCGCCTCGGAGGCTTCCTCGAGCGTGAGGATTTTCACCGAGTGGAAGTCGCCGCCGCGCGGCGTCATAAGGAACGTCGGGCTGTCGGACGAGTCCGAGAAATCCACCACGTGGTATCCGTAGATCATCGTGCGGTAGATCTCCTTGTTGCCCTCGTGGATATAGCGGATGATCTGGTTCGTGCCGGCGACGAACATGCTCTTCGAGGTGATGAACAGTTCGTCGACCAGCTGGCCCTGCACGTGCATCATGCCGGTGATTTCCTGCTTGAGAAAATCGTAGGTCGAGATGGTCGTCATCGGCGTGCCCGTGTTGACGTTGAGTGTCTCGATCCAGAGCATCTCGTTGCTCACTTCATAGAAGCCGAAGTCCACGATATACTGCTCGTCGAACGAAAGGTCGGCGATCTGCTCGCCGTCCTCCGTGATGATGAGCACGCTTTCCGATCCGTCCTCCGCCGCGCGGAGCACCGCGAGGTGGTCCGTACCGCACTCTACTTCCATGATACTTCCGGTGAACGTCAGCGGCGTCTTCTCGCCGACCACCTGCAGCTGCGCCTCGTTGAACACAACCGTCATCGACTCGCTGCCGGACATGCGGATATCCGAAGCGCCCATGCCGTAGGTATAGTTCTTCTTGCTGTCGGTCAGATGGTAAAAGTGAATCTGGCCGTCGGTCTGATACAGCAGCCCGTCGCCCGTATTGATATAGGTGGAGGACGTCGAAATCGGCGTCAGCGTCATGGACACGACGGACTCCTGCTTGTTGAATACCATCTGATAGATCAGCACGGCGGCGCCGAGCGCGCCGAGAAAAATCAGAGAAAACAGGATCGTGCGGTTCTTTTTTTTCTTTTTCCGCCGTCCGCCGGACGGTCGGCCGCCGGACGGCGCATATGCGCGCCCGGCGCTTTGCTGTATGGCCATAAGGGCTCCTTGGTACGGGGTTAGTCTATCAGTGCGCGCCGGCAGTGTAAAGCAAACTTTCTGTGTCGCGCGCAGCCGCCCGGCCGCGTTACTGCGGCACGACGACCCACACGGACTTCGGCAGGATGCGGAAGGTCACGGGGGTCCCGGGCAGCACGTCTCCGTCCACGTCGAGGCGCGAAGGCGGGTCGCAGACCGCCGTCAGCTCGGTCGATCGAAAATATGTCACATATTTCGTTTTCAGATGTTTTCCGCTCCGGAATCCCGCAAACAGCGTAAAGAGCGTCAGCTTCGTGGCGTCGTGAATCACGCAGAAATCGAGCAGCCCGTCGAACGGGTCCGCAAGCGGCGTCACCTTCATGCCGCCGCCGAAGTGCGTCCCGTTGCCCGCGGCGATGAGCAGCACGTTCATCTCGGCCGAACCGCCCGGCCAGGTGATCGTCGTCTTGCGGTTCTTGAGCCGCGTGACGGCGGCGAACAGCCCCCGCATATACGCCAGGGAACCGTTCTTCATCTTCTTTTTATAGATCTCCACATAGTCCAGCACGTCAACATCGAACCCGAAGCCCGCCACGTTGAAGTACAGCTCGTCGTTCGCCATCGCGGCGTCCATGTGCCGCGCCGTGCCGCCGAGCACGATGTCGAGCGCCTGGATCGGGTCGGACGGAATCCCGAGCGGGCGCGGGATGTCGTTGCCTGTTCCGCACGGAATGATGCCGAGCGGGATGTCGGTGCCGATCAGAGCGGAGGCGATTTCACGCACCGTTCCGTCGCCGCCGAGAGAGACGATCTTTTTGTCTCCGCGCGCGGCGGATTCCTTCGCCAGCTCCATGGCGTGGCCCGGGTAAGCGCTTTTTGCGGACGTATACGGAATGCCCCGCGATTCCAGTTCGCGCGTTACCACGGTAAACGTTTTTGCGGCCAGTCCGTTCCCCGCAACCGGATTCCAGATCAGATGCAGATCCGACATGTCAATCTTCCCTCCGCCGATTCATTGTGACTGCAATTATAGTTAGTATATAGCATTTCGACAAACGCATCAACCCCGCGCTCGCCTGTAATTTGGCGTTTTCACTCGGTCTCTTGCACAGTGCGTGAAGATCCCCCGCCGGTACGGGAAAAGCGATCTGCACCCCGGAACCGGCGGAGCAAGGCCGCCTGCCCATGCGCCGCAAGCCGCTCTCGGCTTGCCGATAAAAGGGTCCGTAGGCTCCCGCCGCTCAGGGCCGTAACGGCCCTGAGCGCCCGTTTCCGCAAGCGCCCTGAAATCGGGCGCTTGCAAGGTCAGGGATTCCCAAGGGACATGTCCCGTGGGTGGGGTGCAGGGATAAAACCCCTGCAAAAGAACTCTTTTGGCAGACCGAAAGCGGCTTAAGCCGCTTTCAGCCTGTCAACAAAGTCCCAGTCAAATTGCTGCGTCAGTTTGACAATGTAAAAATGAAAGCTTAACCAAGCAATCCGTCAAAGCCAGCGGCGTGTACGGTGACTTTGACACGCTTCATGCAGCAAAACCGACACCGACCGAGGGCGATGCTGCATGCTAATTCCCGCCACAGCGGCTTCCATCGAAAAATCTCGGTTTTTCGATGGCCAAAAGCGGCTTTCGCCGCTTTTTATTTTTATGGATGTTGCGTTTCGCCGTCCGCGGCCTGCGCCGCGCTCACGGACTCTCCGGGTATTTCTTGCGGAGGCTGAGATAGCCGCTGTAGCCGACGGACGCGAGGATCTCGTCGCGGTACTGCGCGCTCTCCTCCGTGGAGGCATTGTAGACCGCCTTGCGTTCGTCGCCCGAAAGCAGGCTCAGAAACGTATCACAGTTTTCCGCCGTCGTGGTCGCGACCGTTGTGACGGTCTTCGACCCGGAGCCGCCCGAGCTGCCGCTCTTTTTATAGTACTTGAACAGCTCGATCGCCGCGGAATAGGCGAGCTCGTACGCCTCCTGACGCCGTTCGGCGTTGTACATCTGCACCTCGAGCGCGCGCTCGGTTTCGCTTTCGACGCCCTCCGACACGTATTTCGCAAGCGTCGAGCCGTAGTCCGATTCCAGCGTGGCGATGTCGCTCGCTTCCTCCCTGCTCTGACGCGCTTTCACGTCGGTGACGTAGGTGCTCGAACCCATGCCGCGCGCAATCGCGTCCGCGTCGGTCTCCGCCTGATAGGTGAGCGTCTGTGTCTGCCGGTTTGCGATGGCCTGATCGTAGCCCGGCCGGAGCCATTCCGCTATGGAGGCGCTCAGTTCCTCCTCCGTCTTGGCTTCGTATACGATCTCCTCCGGGCTGAACAGTTCATACATCTCGTCGATATAACCGCTGAGCACCGACGCGTCGCTTGCCTTCGACCCGCTCGACGAGCTCCCCGACGAGCTGCTTTTCCCCGTGCCGAGCCCGATCGAACCGACGTCGATGCCGAGGTTCCACGCGCTCGTCGATTTTGACGCGCCGGTGCTTTTCTTTCCGAATATGGTTGCCATTGGATCTCCTTTCGTTATTCCAGGGAAGCCAGATAATCCTCGACCTCCAGGATCTTTCGATACAGCGTTTCGAGGTTCTGGTTCAGGTTCCCCTCGTTCTGCGCGGCGGAGACGTCGTAATCCTCCCGCGCGGTTTCGCGTCCCGCCATGCGGGAGAAATACACGGGGAACATCGCCTGCATACCGGTGCTTTCATATGCCATTTTCCCTCATCCTTTCCGTATGGTCACAGCGCGCGGCGCTGCATGTCCACGAGGAGTTCCACGCCGCCGTCCACGCAGAAACGCGAGCCGTTGACGTTGCGAAAGATCAGCTGAAACGCGCGCCCGTCGCCCGTCAGGCCCAGTTCGAGAATGCTCTCGTTCGCCCCGGGCATGAGCCGTTCGCTGTAGACCGTTCCGCTCTCCGTCACGGCCTCGAGCAGCAGGATGCCGCCCGTGCCGCGCAGATACGCCTCCGCGAGCCGCTTGCCGCACGCCTTGGAATCCAGGTCGGTCATCGGCGTTTTCCAGTACGCCTCGATGCGCGCGCCGTCGTAGGTGTCCCCCTCGCCGAAGCGGCAGACGTACCCGCTGCCGTCCAGCAGATAGACCGTGCCGCCCGCCGCACACAGACCGCGCACAATGAATCCGCGGCGGAGCATATACGTGCCGCGTGCAAGGTCGTAGACAAGGATCGCGTCGTTTGCCGGCGAGGAAGCGTCCTCCCGCGCCGCGAAATAGAGCTTCTCGCGGCAGGCGGCCGCCGTGCACCGCGACAGATCGGCACCCGCCAGAAAGTCGCTCGCCTTCAGCGCGTCGCCCTTCCGCTGGACCGTCTGACCGTCGAAGTAATACATGCCGCCATCCGTCAGAAAATACAGCACGTCGCCGATCCTTGCGCAGGCCGTGTGCACGGGCTGCAGGAGCGACCCGTTGACGGGCTGCACGCGGTAGTTGCCCGGCCGGTCGCCGAGCAGGCGGTAGAGCGAATCGCGCTTGAATACCAGAAGCTGGTTGCTCAGCGCGAACAGTCCCGTGATCGGGTCCGAATCGGCGCCGATCTCCACGTGCCCGCCGCTGACGTTTTCGCTTTCGTCGGCGCTCGACCAGTCCTCGAGCGTGCGCGTTCCGCCCGGCGCCTGGCTCCAGTAGAGCCGGCTCGGATAGGCGGCGTCCCCCGCCGCGAACAAGCGGGAAGCGTAGAGCTCGACGTAGTTGACCGCCGCGTCGGAGAGCCCCTCCGCGCTGCCGAACGAAGCCGCGCTCTCCGAGGTCCCGTCCCACTTGGCCATCTGCGACACGCCGCTCGCAATCACGAGGTATTCCGTGCTTTCGATCTTGAGCACCTGAAAGTCGTACTGCTCCGCGTCCGCGCTTGCGCCGAACGTGTAAAGCAGCCGCCATGCTCCTGCGCTTTCGTCCAGCACGTAGAGCTCGTTTGCGGTCGCCGTCAGAAACAGCGCGCCGTCCGCCCGGTTCCATACGCAGAGCCTGCGCGCCTCCGCCGGCTGCGGAAACGGCACGTCGCTTTGGCGCACATAGCCCTTTGCCACGCTGAGCCGCCCGCCGGTCGTGTCCATGTTGCAGGCGTCCGGGCTTTCCCCGCAGTCGATGCGGTTTTCCTGCGTCCCCTGATTCAGTCCCGAGAACATCGGGATCCGGTACTGCCGCAGCGCCATGTTTCATTCCCCCTTAACAGCGGTTTTCGATCGCGTAGGCGTCCAGCTCGCCGCGGTTTCCACGCATGCAGCGCTTCGCCGCCTGATACAGTTCGAAACAGGCGCGCGCGGCGTTCACGCTCGCCGCGTCCCCCGCGGCGCGCTCCCGCCCGACGGCGTAGCTGATCAGCGCGCCGTGGCACCATTCCGGCAGATCCGGCACGTCCGTATCGTACTTGAGCGGTTCGGGCATGTAGCGGTAGGTCACCCGCACCGCACCGTCCGGCACGCACGGCACGCGCAGCGTGTCGCTGTCGGGCCCGTAGTAAAACGGCAACCGCTTTCCGTCCCGTTCGAGCGCCGTTACCTTCACGGCCGTCCGCGGCAGGTCCGCCAGGCAGAGTTCCCCGTCCGAAAGGCTGAGTTCGTCGGTCCGGCGCGGCTGCAGATCGCTCGTCAGGTCGATGATCGCGTCGTTGAGGTAGCGCGTGAGCTTGTCGCGCCAGGCCTCGAGCGTCTGCGCGTCGGTGGCGCGGTCGAGCTGCAGCAGCGCGCCGGTGAGCAGTTCCTTGAGCGTCATACTGCCGCCTCCTCATACGACCTTTTTGCCGCCGCTCTTCCGGTAGGCGCGCGTCTGCGCCTCGCTCTGCACCCGCACGGCGGCGGACTGCGCGATCAGCGCCGCGAGGCTCTGTGGAACCTGTACGCTTTCGTTCGTCTTGATCCGGAAGAAGTGGCCGTTCACGCCGCCCTCCCAGTACGCCTCCCCGTTCTCCGCGGTGATGACGATACGCACCTTCGGCTCCTTTGCCAGCGCCTTCCCCGTTTCGGACGCAATGCCGTCGATTTCGGCTTCCGTGATGTATTGCATGCTGTTCCCTCCTTGCTTTTTTCACTTTTTATGGATGCGGGGGAATGCAGCACTCCCCCGCCGCCGTTTCTTTACAGACTGACCGCGTGCTCGATGCGCACGATCCAGAGGTTGTTGAGAACCTTCGCAGTATACGCCGCCACCTTTGCGCCGACCGTGGCGCGCTGGTCGAGCGGGTCCGCCGCGCCGCCGCTTCCGCAGGGCTTGATGATCGTCTGCAGGCAGCCTTCGCCGTCCACGTCGATCACGCCGTACGAGTCCGCGCCGAACACGAGCGTCGCATGGACGTCCATGCCCTTCTTCGTCGCGTCGAGCGAACCGGCGTCCTCGCTGTACACCGCCGTGCCGGCCGTGATTGCGCTTGCCACCGCCTCCGAGAGCGTGATCGTCTTTGCATCGGCGTCACAGGACGAAACGGTGTACTCCGTCGTACCGATTTTGATCTTTGCACCGGCTGCGAGGTACGCCGCCGCGGCGTCGGTCAGTTCGCTGACCGTAACCACCGCGGAGTCCGTAGAATGCGAAGCGACCGATGTATACACGCTCTGCGAAAAGACCTTCGCCTCCGTGCTTTCTACAAACACAACGCCGAAGAGCCGCCCGATCTCGCCGGAATAGATCTGCTCCACGTCCGAATACTTCGACACGTCCTGCCAGAGCGAATCATTCTGCAGGTCGTACGTCGCGTCCGGCGAGCAGATGCACACGAAGTGCGGCTTTCTCGCCTTTCCTTCGCCCGCGCAGTTGAACATGCGGGCCTTCGCCTTTTTCAGCGAGCGCACCGCCTTGCGGATTTCGGTTACGGTCAGTTTATCGTCGCTCGTCAGCGCGAGGCGGTTCGTCCTGCCGGCCGCGTACTGCACGTTCGTACCGCCGCACATCGCGTCGCGCGTGACCCACTCGACGACCGTGCCGAGCTGTTCGCCGAGCAGTTCCGCGCTCTCACCGAGCACGGGATCGTAACTGGTCAAATCGAGCAGGTCGCTGACCTCCACATACGCGCCGTACTGCCTGACCTCGGCCTCGATCTTGGACTGCGAGAGGCTCTGCCCGGCGGGCGTGACGCCCTCCTCGAGCACGAGCGCGTCCGCGTCCGGCGTAAAGAGTTCGTATCTGCGGAACTCCACGCGCTTGCCGGAATTCCTCGGGATGCTGCGCTTCTGCCCGTAGCTGGCGTGCACAAGGCGCGTCTTCGCGGTTTCGAGCAGCGCGCGGTCGTAAAACGTCTTGTTGCTGAACGTGGTTGCCGCCGTCGTGGCGGTCGTATTGATATTGCTCATGGGACCTCCTTCGTGTTACAGTCTGGTCTTGCCGCCGTCGCGCGCGGTCTTCTTCATCTGCTGCAGCAGCGCGCGGAACGCCTCGCCGTCCATCGAGCGGTAGTTCGTTCCGCCGCCGCCCGCGCCGCCGCTTCTCGTGCTTTTCGGCACCGCGTTCCGGCTGCGGAGCTGCGTGCTCAGGCGCTGCATGGCCGCTTCCTCGGCCTCCTCGGCGCGCCGTTCGGCGATGTAGATGCGGATGCCCGCCGCCGCGCCGTACTGCTGCATCAGCTCCACGAGCGCGGCGTCCTTCGCCGCCTCCTGTAGGTCGAACCCCTCGGGCAGCCCGCCGTCGGCGATCAGCTGCGTCAGCTCCGAAACGAGCGCGTCGAATTCGGGATCGCCGCTCTCCGCGCGCTCCGTTCCGGAACCCGCCTGCGTCGAACCGAGCCGCCGCTCAATCGCGTTTTGCTTCTGTTTCATGTTTTCCTCCCTGCGTTTTCATTAGAATTGCTCCGTGCGGCCGGCGGCGTTTCTCCGGCCTCCGGGTCGTTCTGCTCGCGCAGCTGCTTGAGCAGCTGATCCTTGCCCTCGAACGTCATCAGTTCCACGGCCTGCTCCGGCCGCATCATGCCCGCCTGGAGCATGCGCAGCACCAGTTCGTTCTGGCTCATGGCCGTATATCGGGTCTCCTGCTGCGCCTTGACCGAGATATAGAACTCGACGGGCAGCAGCGCGTTGCCCGGCGCGCGGCGCATGAGCATGGCGCTTTCAAACGTATACTCCCGCGTCTCTTTGTCGACGGTCACGTTGACCGAGCGCGTAAAGAAGTTGAACTCCCGCTCGACCTCGATTTCCAGACGCACCGCGTCCCGGAACGACTCGTGCAGCATGCGCGCGATCATGCGCGAACGCTTGTTGCTCATCTCCTGCAGCGCCGAGATCGCGGAGGCCGCCGTCACGCCGCCCGCGGCCATGCCGCGCGAGAAATCGTTCGCGCCGCTCTCCTGCTTGATGCTCTCGCGGATGCTCTCGATGTAACCGATCACGTACGCTGGCAGCGGCGGCGTGGAAAACCACGTTACGCCGTTCAGGCTCTCGCCGCGGTGCACCTCCTTCGACCAGTCACGCAGGTCCTCCGCGTCGAAACCGGAGGATTCGGTCACGAGAAGCTTATTGTGCGAGGCCATGAGCGCATTCTTGAGCACGATCTGGTCGAGCTTGTCGGCGTAACGCTGCTGCGTTTCAAACATGTCGACGAACCCGAGCCCGAGGCAGGAGCCCTTGCGCACGAACAGGGACGTCAAAACGAACGGATACAGCCCGTGCTCGAAATACCCGTCTGGCTTGACATCCCGGCTGTCGGTGAGCACGCGGTTCCCCGCGATCTGCGCCATGTGCACGCTGCTGCGGTCGGTCTCCGCGTCGTAGCCGCGCCACCAGTACTCGATAAAGAGCATCGCGTCCTTCCGATCACCGCGCAGGATCTCGTCCTCCACGGCATCCGGCGTTCCGAACGCGTCGGCGCTCAGAAACGGCGCCTGTTCAGGGAAACGCGCGTTCAGATATTCCCGCGTCTTGAGCGAAATCTTGAACACCGCGCGGCTCTCCTGCGCGTCCGCCGCCAGCGGGTCGAAGAGAATGCTCCTGCTGTCCACGTGCCGGATGAACGCGCCGCCAAGGCCCCCGTTCAGGCTGTTGTCGTAGCCGACCTCCTGCACGCAGTACCCGCCGACCAGCAGGTCGTGCACGAGCTTCCGGTACTCCTTGACGTACCCGTCCGCGTCGTGGTTCTGCTTGACGATCGCTTCGATCACGCGGGCGACCTCCGCGTCCCGCGGACTCTCCGGCGCGATCACCGCCTCCGGCACGCGGTCCATGAGCTCCGCCTTGACGTTCTCCACGGTGCTCTGGATGATCGGCGTGACCGGGCGCGGCTCGTTTCGGTCCGTCGCCGGCACGCCGTACCAATGCTCGCCCCGGTACATGCGTTCGCAGCGTTCGAGCCGCTGCCATTCGGCGGCGTACGCGCCCCGGAACTCGCGAAACAGCCCGTAGGCGCGCTCGCGCAGCTGCCGCTTCGCCTCCGTCTCGTATGATCCCTTCATAATCCCTCCTCTTTCGGACCCGTTCACAGTCTGGTAAAGCCGTCCGCACGCGGCTCGCCGACTGCGAACGGGTCGTACGCGCGCGCCTTCGGCGTGCGTTTCGCCGCAGCGCTGACCGGCCTCGACATCAGCGCGTAGCGAAGCGCCTCCGGCGCGTGATCCTCGCAGCTTCCGTCCGCGTCCTCCGCGTCGTGCGCGTCGAACGTTAAAAGCGGCAGCGTCCGGATCAGATTGCCGCAGTTTCTGAAGATCTGCAGCCTTGGCAGACCGTCGTCCGCGCTTGCAAGGTATTCCCGCACGCGCTGCCATCCCGCCACGCGCGTGTTGTCCGCGCGCACAAGCGGCACGCCGCCGCCCTCGAACACCTCCGCGATGCTCATGCCCGGTATGTCGCAGCTCCGGTCCATGCCGCGCTGCTGCCAGGCGTCGGGCGAAGCGACGGTGTATGCGATCTTCTCGGTCCCCGTCAGTTGACGGATGCGCCTGGCCGTCTCGCTCGACAGCACACCGCGCTCATAGTACTCCCGGTACGCATACACGCGCCCGCCCGGCGCCACGGCCAGCCACAGCACGGCGCACGGGTCGTTGTATCCCCAGTCCATGGCGCGGAATCTGCGCCAGCCCGCGGGGATTTCAAACGGCTCCACGACATGCCGCTCCCTCGTAAACTCGCCGAAGTACTGCCCCGCCAGCACGTCCCAGTCCCCGTCGAGGTGGGCGCGCCGAAGCGGCTCCGGCAGATTTTTGAGGGTGGTCTGATAGGTCGCGTCCCGCATCAGGTACGGATTGTCCGTCACGCGCGCCGGAATAAAAACGTAATCGTCCTCTTTTTCGCTGTTCCGATACCGTCGGTCGATGAACAGCCGCTTCACCCAGCCGTGGCCGATCCCGCCGGGGTTGCACGTATAGTACATCCTTGGCGAAAAGTCGGTCCGCACCGTTCGGTTGCAGGTGGTGAGAAACCGCATCTGGCTTTCGGTGAACTGCGTCGCTTCCTCGAGTCCGATCACGTCGTATTCCTGCCCCTGATACTGGTACACGTCCTTTTCCCTGTCGCAATAGCCGAGCCGTATGCGGCTGCCGTTCGGAAACGTGAATACGCGCTGCGTTTGGTTGTAGCTTACAAACCCGGACAGTTCCGCCTGCAGCGGCCGCGCGTGGTTCTCGGTCAGCTCCGGCAGCGTGCGCCGGAGCAGCAGGATCTGGAGGCCCTCGTAGCGGAGCGCGAGGAGTACGAATTTCCGCCGCATCGCCCAGCTTTTGCCGCCGCCGCGCGCGCCGCCGTAGGCGGTGTGCCGGGCGCGGGATGCGAAAAACTCCTGCTGACGCGGATTTGGATACCCCCTCAGAATAAAATCCATGTCATTCGCTCCACCCTTCCTTGTCCTCCATCACGATTACGATGCGCTTTTCGTCCTCGTCCGGCGGCAGTTTTTCGCCAGTCCCGAGATCTCCAAGCAGCTTCGCGGCCACGCTGTACTGCAGTTCGCCGAGCAGCGCGTGCTCCACGATGTATCGCTCGATGCGCCGCACCGCGGCGGCAAACAGCCTTCCGTCGGCGCCCTCGCCCCCCTTCGCCCGTTCGCGGATCTCGGATTGCGGAACGCCGAGATGCTCGCTCAGGCCCGCAAGCGTATACGGGGTCTGACGAATGGATACGCTTCCGTTTTTCTGTACGACGCGCTCCGCCGTCTCGTCGCAGGCGGCGAAATACGCTTCGATTCTGTTCTTGAGGGATCTCCGTTCGACCGATGTCATCGCTCGTGCTCCTTTCCTTTGCGACGGCGCGGAAGCGCGAGGCCCGTTCCCGCCGCCGATCGTATCGTAAAACGGATTCCGTTCCCGTACTTCCGATAATTCCCGTCCCCGCCGAATTATCGGAACCGCGCGAAGCCCCGTTTTCGTCCGCATTTTCATGCCGGCCGCTTTACATGTCCGGCCAGTCCGTGTTAGGATTCCATTGGAAGCAGCACGCGCCGGTCCGGACGGCCTGCAACCGAATCCGCCTTTGCGCGGTGTTGGATACGGAGGGTGAACGATATGAAAAAAGCATTTGCGGTTCTTCTTGCCGTCGCATTGATCCTCGTCTTCGGCGCCTGCGGACAATCGGAGGACGAAACGGATTCCTCGCAGCTTCCGAACCCCGTCGTCGAGGTGACCGGCAGCGAGGATTTTGAGGCGCTCGGGTTTACGATTCACGCGCCGGAGAACGCGGAGAACGTGCAGTATTCCATCATCGCGGACACGATCGCGCAGATCGACTTCACGCTGTCCGGACGGAGCTACACCTACCGCGCCGCGCAGACCGACGAGGATATCTCCGGCGTATATGAAACGTTCGACGAAACCGAGCAGTCCCTGGAGGCCGACGGCACGGACTGGTCCGCCTCCGTCCGCATGCGGACGATCGGCGGCGGCGATAACGGCGCGCTCGCAACCTGGAGCTTCGGTGAAACGCAGTATTCGCTCTATACGGCCGACGCCGTGGACGCCGATTCGATCGGCAGCGTCGCGCTCGCGCTTGCCAACACCGATTTTCCGCGCGGCGGGTCCGACTGAGCCCCTCGCGCGATTTCCGGCATCTAAAAAAGGGCCCGGCCGCCTGCTTCAGCAGGCGGCCGGGCCCTGCAACTTGTCGAAAAAGTTCTTTTACAGGGGTTTTACCCCTGCACCCCGCCCAGGGGATACGTCCCTTGGGAATCCCCGACCCCGCAGGCGCCCTGTTTCAAGACGCTTGCGAAAATGGGTCCTTGGGGCCGTAACGGCCCTGAGCGGTGGTTTGGAGGCGGAGCCTCCAAACCAGCCCTTGATCGACAAATTTGGCCGCGAAGCGGATGAACTCAGGGCCGCCCTTAAAACGGGCGGCCCTGACGCATTGAACATTTTGAAGATTCCACCGCGCGGGCGGCCTGTAACACCGCCGCTGACAGGCGGATATTTCCTTTTCAGCAACGCAAAAAGGCGCGGACGGTATTTCGTCTGCGCCATGTTTGCGTTCGTTTTGTAATTATTCCGGCTTCGGCGCGCCGACGGGGCAGGTATCCGCGCAGGTGCCGCAGTCGATGCACTTTTCGGGATCGATCACATAACGGTCCGGCCCTTCGCTGATCGCTTCCACGGGACACTCGGCAGCGCATGCGCCGCAGCTGATGCATTCGTCAGAAATCTTATATGCCATGATCCGTTCCTCCGTATCAGAATTTGCAAGTTATTATATCACAACGCGGGGAAACGTCAATCCCGCATTCGGCCCCGCGCGGTTTGTTTTATCCCGGCTATTCCGTCTTCGCCGGCGTCGTTCCTTCCGGACGCGGACGATTGCCGCCGCCGCGGTGATGCCGCCGCCCCGACTTCGGCTTTGGATTCGCGTTTCCGGTTCCGTTCGTCTGCTTTCCCTCCGCGCCGCCGCGGTCCTTTGTCTGCTGCGCGTTCTGAGCCGGTTTGTTCTGCGGCCGCCCGTTCTGCTGGTTCGCCGCGCCGCTTTCGGAGCCGGCGTCCTTCGCCGGAGTGCGGTTCCCGCCGCGTCCCCGCCCGCCGCGGCGATGCCGCTTCTTTTCCGTGCTGTTTCCGCTCCTGGGTTCCGTGTGCGCCGGCGCGCCTGTTCCGGCCGGCGCCGCGTCCGCCGGAGTTTGCCCATACGCCGCTTCCGTCCAGTCGGCCTTCTTCGCTTCGTCCTCCGGCCGCTTTTCCGGAACCGGCAGCGGTTCGCCGACCCGTCCGATCGCGGTATAGTGATACTCCCGCACGTCGATCGTCCCGTCCGGCAGGGGCAGCCGTACCTTCGTCTTCTCGGTGATGACGTTATTCTCCACCACCGTCCCCACGCCGTCCGGCGTAAGCACCTCGTGATTGACGCGCGGCATCTTCTTCTTCATTTCCTCGTATGCCGCCTGCTCGTACTGCAGGCAGCACATGAGCCGCCCGCAGAGGCCGGAGATCTTCGTGGGACTCAGCGAAAGGTTCTGTTCCTTCGCCATCTTGATCGACACGGGGTGGAAATCGTCCAGAAACGCCTTGCAGCAGACCGGCCGACCGCATGCGCCGAGCCCGCCGATCATCTTCGCCTCGTCGCGCACGCCGATCTGCCTCAGCTCTATGCGCGTGCGGAACTGCGCGGCCAGGTCCTTGACCAGCTCCCGAAAGTCCACCCGTTCGTCCGCCGTAAAGTAAAACACCAGCTTGCTGCCGTTGAAGGAATACTCCGCGCGGACCAGATGCATGTCCAGCCCGTGCTGCTCGATCTTCTTCTGGCAGATGCGGAACGCGTCCCCCTCCTTGGCGGAATTCTGCTCGCGCATCGTCAGGTCCTGCTCCGTCGCGGGCCGCACGACGGGCTTGAGCGGGGATACGATCACCGTATCCTCGACCTCCGTCACGGCCTGCGTCACCACGCCGTACTCCTGACCGCGCGCCGTTTCGACGATCACGCCGTCCCCTTCGGAAAACGTATATTCCAACGGATCGAAATAGTAGATGCGTCCGCTCGACTGAAACCGTACGCCGACAACCTTCATAACGAATTACCTGTACTCTCTTTCTCAAACAGCCCCGCCAGCGCCGCGTCGAGCACAAGATACCCGTTCGCGCCCCCTGCAAGGTTTCGCTGGGCCGTACCCAGCAGTTCTATGATACCCTGTATCCGCGCGGTTGTAAAGTTCGCCGCAATCCGATCGACCAGTTCACGTCGGTCGACGTTTTGCAGCCCCGTTGCACCGAGCCGGCTCAGCAGCGCGTCCCGAAACACGCTCTGCCAGATTTCGAGCACCCGCGCGGTCAGCGCCGGGTCGGCCTTCTTCCGCTTCCGGCCGCTCTTCGCCTTTCCGCCGGATTCCCCGGAATCGTCCGGCGCGGACTCCGCCGCGCTGACGGTCACAAGCTCCGCCGCTTCCAAAAACGGCGCGAAGGAAAACGCCGCCCGCTCCAGAAGGCCGAGCGCCGCTGTACGCAGCGCCGTCTCCTTCTCTGCCGCAAACGCGCGCGCGCGGCCCGTCACGCCGTCCGCAAGCGCCGCACACAGCCGCGCGTTCTCCACGCCGACGCCCTCGCGCATCAGCTCGTCGGCCGCCTGCTCCGGCGGCTTTGCGCCGAGGCGCTCGATCACGCAGCGCGAGCGGATGGTCGGCAGCAGCCCGAATTCGTTCCCGGTGAGGATCAGCATCGTGCCGGGGTTCGGCTCCTCGAGCGTTTTGAGCAGCGTGTTCTGGATCTGCGCGCTCAGATTCTGCGCGTTGACAAACACGAACGCGCGCCTTCCGCCGTTGAAGCCCTGCATCGCGGCGGACGCAAGCAGCGTGCGGATATCCTCCACATTCACCGCCGTTCCGCCCGTCTCCGTATAGTTCGGGCATCCGCCGAGGCGTTCCGGCGCATCCTCGTCCAGGCAGAACAGCGCGGCGGCGCGGCGCGCAAGCTCGCGCCGGCCGCTGCCCTCCGGCCCGGCGATCAGGATCGCATGCGGCGCGCGGCCGTTTCGTATGCAGTTCAGCAATCGTTCCTGCGTCATCATTTCCTATCGCTATTTCCTATCGCTCCGCCGTGACGAAAACGCTGCCGCTTCGCACGCCGAACAGCGTTCCGCCCAGCGCTTCCTGCCGCAGCAGATACCGAACCGCGCGTTCGCTGAACACCTCGCCCGGCATGATCAGCGCGACGCCCGGCGGGTAGACCCCGACCGTCTCCGCCGCCGTGTGCCCGGCCGCGTCGGCAAGCGCGAGCAATTCCGTTCGGGCAAACGTCGCGTCCCGGATCGTCATGCGCCGCGCGGGCGTTTCCGTGTACGGCTCGTCCTCTTCGTCTGTTTCGGAATCGTTTTGCCGGATGGGCAGCGCGGCAAGCGCGTTCAGCAGGCGTTCATACCACTCCGGCTCGTCGCTCGGCGTCGTGATCAGAACCAGCCGCCGCGCGTCCGCCATTTCGATATAGATCTTTTTCTTTTCCAGATACGCTTCGGCTTCGTAGCCGCTCAGCCCCCTGCCGGACACGTCGATCACGAGCCGCGTCCGGTCGCGCTCCAGCACGCCCGAACCGACGGGATCGTGGAACAGTTTCAGCCCCTCGATCGCCTCGATGCGCGTTTCCAGCGCTTTGCACCGCGCGACCTGCGCCGTCCAGTTCCTGCGCCTTGCCATAAAGACCGACCAGTCCAGCGACGCCATCAAAAGATACGAAGGGCTGGTCGTCTCCACGAGAGCCAGCGCGCGCCGCACCTGCTCCTCGCCGATGCGGCATTCGCCGAGATGCAGGCTCGCCGCCTGCGTCAGCGCATCCATCGTTTTATGCTGCGAATGCGCAAACAGGTCCGCGATTCCACCGAGCTCCTTCGGCAGCGCGTCGGAAAAGGGGAAGTGCGCCCCATGCGCCGCGTCCACGAGCAGCAGCGCGCCGTGCGCGTGCGCCGTCTTCGCCAGGCCCTCGACGTCGGCGCAGAATCCGTACACGTTCGGCGACGGAATCAGCACGGCCGTCGCCCCCGTGTTTTCCAGATCCCGGTCGAGCTGTTCCGGCGTCGGCATCCCGAAGAAGCGTCCCTGCGCGTCGTACGCAGGACGCAGAAAGTCCGTTTCGATCCCGCGCAGCGCCGCGCCCGCGACCGCGCACCTGTGGCAGTCCTGCGAAAGCAGCAGCTTTTCACCCGGCGGCAGCGCAAGGATCATCGCCTGCACGGCGCTGGTCGCGCCGTTGACCACGAAGAACGACGCCTTCGCATGATATGCGTCCGCCATATCCCGCTGCGCGCGCAGTATCGCGCCGGTCGGCGCGTGGAGATTGTCCGTTCCGGACAGTTCCGTCACGTCCCAGCGAATCAGATCGTCCCGCCAGAACCCGGCCATGCCGCGTCCCTTGTGCCCCGGCATATGAAAGCGCGCACAGTCCGCGCGTTCGTACGCGCCAAGCGCCTCCGGCAGGGAATCCCGTTTTATGTCCGCGCGCTTTTCCATTGCGATACCAGTTTCTCCCTGAATTCCGCGCCCGGGTTAATGAGCAGCGTGCGCCCGCCGCCCGCGCCGCGCACATGGACCGCAAGCGCGTCTTTGCGGCCGTTTACATAGAGACGGCGCGCCCGCCGCCCGGTTTCCCGTTCCTTATCATACGGTCCGATGCGCGTGATATCCGAAAGATGGACGCATTCGTCCGCCCGCTCCTTCCGCCCGACGACGCGCTCCACGGAGAGCAGCCGGTCCGTGAGCGTATAGCGAAACGACGTCAGGCAGTATCGGTACACCGCCCAGCCGAGCACAAGCAGCAGCACATACAGGGTAATCTGCACGATCGCGCGCGGCAGGTCCCAGCGCTCGCTCAACAGGTTTCCCGCCGTGATGACACCGATTACGAGCAGAAGCAGCAGCACGTACAGTGCGCCGTTTGAGCGGACGATCTTTCGCTTCGGTTCGATGGTCTCCATGCAAATCAAATGCTGCACCCGTATCTCTTCCATACGAACATTATAGTGACCGCCCGCTCAAACGTCAATCAAAGGCGAGCATTTTCGAGTTTGAGAGAGAAACAAAGCGATAATCCGTGATATTCCCGTCTAATCGCCCGCGCTCTAAATTGCAAGCGTCGCTTGTTTTGTGTAAAATCTCTTCGTATCGTTCCTCCTTAGCTCAGTTGGTAGAGCATGCGGCTGTTAACCGCAGTGTCGTTGGTT
>CAZIQO010000048.1:0-22472 GCA_964541465.1 uncultured Oscillospiraceae bacterium | reverse complement strand
GCGTTCACTATGTGGACCTGCTCCAGTGGATCGCCGGCGGTGTGGAAAGTGTGATGGCCTATACCGGCACGCTGCTGCACAGGTCCATCGAAGCGGAGGACACAGCCGTCGCCGCGCTGCGCTTTCAAAACGGCGCGCTGGGCGCCATTGTGGCCGGCACGTCGATCTATCCCGGCTACGAGGCCCGGCTGGAGATCACCGGAAGCCGCGGTTCCGCGGCGGTTACGGACGGCGTGATCACGGACTGGTCCTTCGTGGACGACGATCCGCTGGACAGGCAGGCGAAGGCGTATGCCGCGGTAAGCGGCGGGGAGAACCGCCGCGCGTCCGACCCACTTGCGTTCGATCACCGGTATCACGAGCAGCAGATCCGTCAGACGGTGGAGGCGATCCGTAGCGGCGGCGCGCCGGATATCGGCGGAGAACAGGCGAGGGCGTCCGTTCAGATCATTCTGGCGATCTACGAATCGGCGCGCACCGGAAAGCGGGTCGTTCTGAACGGATCCGTCTGAACGGGCCATGGGATCGTTCTGCCGGAATCGTTCTTCAAAACGCCGTGTTGGCCGGAAAGCTGGCGGAAGGCCGCTCAACAGTCTCCGGGGTGATCGCATCCGCGCAACGCGGCGGATCAGGCGGCGGCAGGGGAACGAACGCGAAAAACGGAAAACGGGGTGTGGCTCGGCCGGTTTCGGGCGCCGGTCGTAAAAAACGATATGCCACACGAAAGTTTTGTAGTAAGATATATGAAACCGGCTGCGGCGGGCGATGGAGCGCGGCCTTTGCCGTTTTGACGGTACCGCGGGGCTTCGGATCCATCGCAGGCCGGATCGGCATACACTTCGTTGAATGATAACGCCGGCGCTCCCGGTCACGGGAGTTAAGCAGCGATTCAAACTATAACGCAAAGGATGGTTGGCTATGCAGAACGAAAGAGAGATGTACGACGGTTTTACAAAGGATATGATCCTGCGCGACTATCTTGCGTGCGACCGCACCAGACTTGCAAACGAGCGTACCCTGCTGGCCTATTTCAGAACGTTCGTCGGATTTTTCGCCTCCGGCGCCGGACTGATCAAGGTGTTCGACGATATCGCGTTCACCGTCATCGGTTCGATCCTGATGGCGGTGTCCCCGCTTTTCCTCGTGTTGGGATTCGTTACCTTCATCAAAATCCGGAAGAAGCTCGGTCCGCTGGAAAGGGAATCGTCCGCCGCGGCGCCGTCGGGAACGAAGCCGAAAGGCTGAAACGGGGGAAGAAAGGGATCGGCCTGAAGCAAAGGAACGGCAAGGCGTTTCAATCGACTTGTCCGGAAGCCATCGTGACCTCCTCCGCATTGCCGGCTTATCCCGGCCTCTGGGTCCTGCCCGCCGGCCGGAGGAATCCCCGTCGTTTCCTGATCCTGCCGGTATTTTTCTCCTGCCGGTGCCCGTCGCGTCGGGTTCCGTAACCGCCGGCATCGGCGGCGGTGTGAAAAGCGGCAGGTTGCCCGAAAGACGATTTGGCGCGGGAAGGGCCGCATCCCTTGTGCGTATGGGGGACGAGAGAAACTGTGATGATGAACATACGGGCAAAACAGCCTGTCGCAGGGAAACGAAATATGCAAAAGCCGTCGCCGCCTGAAAGGCGGCGACGGCTTTTGCTTGCCGATAAAGGAAAGTGTTGGAGGCTTCGCCTAAACCACCGTTTCGGGCCGTAACGGCCCTGAGAATCCATTTCCGCAAGCGCCATAGAAATGGAATAAGGCGCCTGCGGGGCCAGGAATTCCCAAGGGACGTGTTCCTTGGTCAGGATCAGGTCCCGTCCGCGGACGCGGCGGACGAATCGCCGAAAAACGCCGCGAGATCGGAGGCCGAATTACCGCCGAGACGGAACAGATCAAAATTGACGTATCCGGCGTCGAGCGCAAGCGAGCGCCAGAAGGACAGCGTCGTGCCGTCCGCATACCATACCTCGTGGGACAGGCCCTGATCGTCCGTGTAGGTAAAGGAAAGGGCCTGGCTTTCCTCGTCCCGCAAAACGCCGCCGGCGGGAACGCCGAAGATGCTTTGCAGCGCGACGGCCGCGGACTGTGTGAGCGAGGCGACGCTGCCGTCGTCGCACCAGTCGAAGCCGCCGGTGGAGAGCGCGATGGCCGGCTGACCGGGCAGCGCGCGGTTGACGGAAAAGACCTTCGCAAGAAAGCTGCGGTTTGCTTTGGGACCTGGGCCGCTGTGCAGGCCGTAAAGGTTGTAGCACATGATGGAATACTGCGGACCCTCCGGGAACGTCGCGTACAGGGCCGAATCCCAGCTCAGCACCACGCGCAGCGGAACGCCCTCCGACTGGGTGCGCGAATAGAGCCGTTCTATAAACAGCGCGAACTGCTCGCAGAGGCTCGTATCCGAGCGAATGGCCTCGTAGTCGATTTCCAGCCCCTCTGCGCCGGTTTCGTGCAGCACCGTCATCAGGTCCTCGATGTGCGCGTCCATGGCGGTGTCGGAGCACAGAAGGCGCCAGAGCAGATCCGTAGACTTATTTACGTAGACGGAGTCCTCCTCTTCGATGTCGTTGACCACGGAGAGGTAGATGGTGTGATCCTCCGCATACAGGATGTTCAGGCAGGTCTGGGCCTCCTGCACCTCCGGCAGGAGAAAGACCTCGTCGGACGAATTGAAGATGGCGGCGAAGCAGATCACGTCGCTTAAGCCGCCGCCGACCTTATCCAGCTCGTCGATGGCGTCGGCATAGTCCCAGTAGGGGACCCACGCGCCGTAGCCGGACTGCCTGCCGGACACGGCGGGCGTCGGAGAGGAAACGTCGTCGGGATATGAAACGGAGTCGAGCGCGGTGGCACCGGGCGACTCCGAGACGGCGGAGGGCGTCTCGGAAGGGGCGCAGGCGATGCATGCGCCCATGAAACAGCAGACCGCAAGGGCAAGAACGGGGCAGACTTTTTTCATACGGTACCGATCCAATCAGAAATGTTCGGAGAAGAACGTGGCCAGCACTTCGAAGGAGCTCTTCATGGCGCTCCAGAGTTCTTCGCCGCCGTTGAGCCGGTAGGCATAGTAGATATCCTCCGGATCGTTGGGGTTGCGCAGCGTCAGGTCGGTGAACACCGCGTCGTAAACGTCGTCGGCCAGGTTGCGCTGGCTGTATTTTTCCTGAAGCAGCGCGGAGGACTCCAGCGCGATGCTGCCCCTGCGCACGGAGGATACCTGCAGGTTCTCCACGGCGATCCTGCCGTCCACCAGAATGGTCAGGCTGGTGCCGGTGAGCGTGATCTCCAGCTCCCGGCTGCCGCGGTCGGTCAGGTCGATCTCCGGCACATACGCCTCGCTGCCGCTCTCGATGTCGGCGGGGGTCTCCTGCTCGAGCTGGTCGAGCTCGTACTGCGCGTTCTGCATGCGCGTATAGCTCTCGTCGTACTGCAGGATGGCATCCTGCAGGGTCACCAGCCCCTCGTATTCGTCCTCCGCCACGCTTTTATCGGAGCCGCCGTCAAACTCGTAGAGGTCGAGGGAGCAGAGATCCTCAATATCGCCGTTGGTGTATTCCCGTATCTCCAGAATGTTGTTTTCGATGCCGACGTATACGCCGTTGTTCATCGAGCGGTCGGCCCGGAGCAGAATGCCCTGATTGCCCGCCACGTTCCCGTCCAGCGTGACGGTGAGGCAGACGTCCGCATACCGGACGTTCTTCAGCGCGATGCGCCCGTAGGAATTGGATTCGCTGGTCAAAGCGATGACGTTGTTTCGGAATTCCGCCGCGCCCTGGTCGATGGTCCAGTTGGCGGCCTCGGTTTCGTCGCCCAGCACAAAGGTCATATCCTGCTGCATATCGTCCTGGATGCGCATCAGCAGATGGTTTGGATACCAGTAGGCCTGCGGCTGCATGCGGGTCAGGTCGTACACCGAGGAAGACAGACTGTTCATGCAGCTTCCTTCCCGGTTGAAATTCATGGAGAACATGCTGGTGATATAGGTGCGGTTCTCGTTGCTCACCAGCGGATCCGTGCCGAAAGCACCGGTGTTGGAGTGCATCAGCGTGTAAAGCTGCGGCAGATAGCCGATGTTGTCGATGTAATTCTGCTGCATCATTTCATAATCGGCCTGAATGCGCTCCTTCATTTCGTCGACGGACTCCTCCCGGATCCGGTCCTCGTTGCGCAGGAAATCCATGAGATAGTGGTTGTAATCCCGCTTGAGGTACTGGTTGATGGAGATGAACTCGTTGGAATTCAGGTGCCCGTAATAGTTGCCGTACCGGTCGAAGACATTGATGTAGCTCAGACGGTATCCGTTGGTGCCCAGTTCCCAGAAGGTGCTGCGCAGCATGGTTTTAAGGTCCTTTGCGCTGAGGAATTTGCCGTCCTTTTCTTCAAACTTATCGGCATAGGTGTTGGCGGTGGCCATGTAGTTGTATTTTTCCAGCAGGGACTGGGAGAACACGGCCGTGTCGCGGCGCCCGTCCTCAAAAAGAAGGAACAGCGCCCGCTCGGGCAGAGAGCCGCTGTAGGCGTAGTAATTCAGGATATCCTGCTGCGAGATGGTCTCATAGCCGTTCAGCTTGAGCGCCGCGAGATGCTCGTCAAGGCGCTCCTGGCTGATCAGCGTGGCGGAATCGCTTTCGTATTTCTCCACGCCGAAGTAGGAAATCGCCACGAACGCCGGCGTGGAGACGTTGCTTTCGCTCGCGACGATATCGGTGGAGGACTGGGCGTAGGTCTTATAGTGGGGCGAAAAGAACACCTGACGCACCACAACATAGATCAGCAGCGCAACCAGCGTCAGCTGAATGATATACTTGATGATCTTGATGCGGTCCTTCTTCGCAAGCGCCCGGTTTGCATCGGTGCGCGAATCGCTGATGTGACGGGGTTTATATTCGGCGCGCATCTGCTTTTCGTCGCGCTTGGCGTATTTGCCGCGATAGCCTTTGCTCATCCGTCGATCGTCCTTTCTGCCGAACCGGAGCCGACGTCTCCGGAAACGTCCCCGGAGACGGATCCCAACGGGGGCACGCCGTTCCGTTTCCGCGCCCGTTCCACGCGCAGAAACCGCCGTTTTTCCCTTCTCAGCTCTCTGCGCCGCTTGTACTTCGTATCCTGGGGCGTCTCGCGGGTGCCCCAGGTGGACACCCAGAAGGTCACCCACGCCCATGGCATCTGCCAGAGCAGAACGGCCTCATAGTAGACGCAGAACCAGAACCCGTACAGCCAGAGCTTGCTTTTCTTGAGCAGAAGCTGCGCAAAGCTCATCATCAGCGCCATGGCGAGGAGCCCCAGCAGAAACGTGGTGGGGAAGACCCGGTGGACGATGGGGATATAGATCAGGTTGTAGATGACGATGACGGGTGCGGCGACCGGGATGACGAGGCCCATGTAGAACGAAAGACTCATCAGCGGTTCCTTTTTCCACATGAAGCGCGCCGCCATGAGCGATTCCCGCAGCCAAGACCGCTTCCAGCGCATCTGCTGCTTGAGGAAGAGGTTGTTGCTCTTCGGCACGATCGTGGAGCAGATGGCCGTGTCCTGATAGTAGGTGCGGTTGTTCCGGACGATGAAGTTGGTCAGGCTGCGATCGTCGCCGAAGGTGGCCCTGTGCCCCACGAACGTCTGGTTCACCCATTTGCCAAGCACCTTGACCACCTCGGATTTGCGGTAGGCGGAAAGAGGGCCGGAAAGGCACATGACCGAATCGAAATACGCCTCCGCCGCCTTCAGGATCCGAAACGCGATATAGTAGCGGACGGCCTGGGTTTTTGTGAGCCAGTTGGTGTAGGCGTTGGCCACGTCGGTGCGGCCGGACACGCCCGCCACCTTCGGGTCGGAGAACGGCTGCACAAGATTGACGATGGCGTCTGGCTCGAGAAAACTGTCCGAATCAACGAACACCACCAGATCGGAACGGGCGTTCAGAATGCCGAGCGCCATGGCTTCCCGCTTGCCCTTGTTGGTTTTCTGCAGAAAGACGCGGATGCGCTCCTGCGTCTGGAAGCGCTCGTCCTCCGCGCAGAGCCGGCTGACCGTGTCCTTGATGACCGAGACGGAGTTATCCGTCGAGAAGTCGTCGACGATGATCAGTTCGAGCTTGTCCACGGGGTAATCCTGATCGATGCAGCTCATAATGGTGCGGCGGATCCACTTTTCCTCGTTGTAACACGGGATGATCACCGTTACCGAAGGACGAAACGTTGCGTCGATGGGCACGGGTTTATAGAACGCGCCGAAGAGATAGCGCGAGAGCAGGAACGTGGCCGCCACGATGCTGTAGAGGTACAGGGCCTTGTTGAAGCGGAAGTACAGCACGCTCTCGGTGCGGAGCATGATGATGAACAGCGACACGCAGAAGAGGAACACCGCCGACATGGTGAAGAGGTAGTTATCCTTCCGGCGCTGCAGGTATCGGTAGAGCGGCTCGGAGAACTGGAAGGCATACTGGCCCTTTTCCGCGTCGCTGCGAATCGGCACGGCGCTGATGCGGTAGTGTTTCTCCATCCCTTCGTGCATGAACCCGGACGGAATGGTGAACTCAAGATGGCAGTTCCCGCCGCCCGGCTGCAGATCGGGGACAACGCCGTCCGGAAACTGGAGAAGGACGCCGGTCTGTGAGATATCGATGCTTTCGGCATCATAGTGCTGCGCGCCGGCGCGCAGACGAACGGGGAAGCGGGAAAGATACCGCTGCCCGGCGAAGCGTGCATACTGCGGCGGCGCCTGACGGTGCTTTGTTTCCGCTTCACCCTCGGGCGGCTCCTCCGGGTTGCCCCGGCGGTCTCGCTTCCGGCGGATATGCTCCGGGTCCGGCACATGCGCCAACAGGCGCCTGTCGGGCTTGGCCCGAAGGAGCATGTCCTCCGTTTGTTTTTTTGCGCGTTTCTTCAGCATATTCTTCCTTGAACCCAATTCCCGTTTATGGTCCGCCGGCGCTGACTACGGCCGCTAGAAAGCATGGGTGCGCAGGTATTTAATCCAGGTCTCGACCGCGCCGTCGTTGAGATGCAGGCCCAGTTTTCCCGAATCGGAGCACAGATTTTCCGGCAGGCAGCCGGAGGAATCCCGCAGCGCGCTGGCCACGTCCAGATAGGTATAGCCGTATTCGGCGCAGAACCGGGCCAGCGCCAGATCGTAGCGGAAGATATCCTCGTTGGAGGGGTCGTTCGTGCGCCCGGCGATGCCCGGCGTGATGGACTGGATGCAGATCTCGACATTCGGCGTCTTGCTGCGGATGAGGTAGATCAGCGTGCGGTAGTTATCGATGAATTCCTCCTCGGTGTAATACTGGATATCGTTCATGCCGAGCATGAAATAGACCCGGGTGATGTCACCCATCGCGGCGATGGCGTCCTCCACGGTCATGACCGTTCCGTCATAGGTGGGATGCCGCGAGTCCGCGCTGATCTGCCAGAGGGCGTTGCCGACGCCGAGGCCCTGGTTGGTCAGAAACTGCGCGGTGCCGAAGAAATCGGGCTCGGTTTCCCGGCGGGCGTTGACGTAGGACTGCAGCCGGATGGAGATCGAATCGCCCACGAATACCGCGCCGTCGAAATAGCTGTCCGGCGCAGCGTCCGTTTCAGCCGCGCCCAGGGGTTCGTCGGTGACGAGACCGGAGTAGCTGTCGTAGTCGTAGAGCGCAAGCTCTTCGTCGCTGAGCGTATAAACGGCGGTGTCCTCCTGCGCATAGCGCATGAGCGATTCCGGGGAAACGATCTCAAACTCCTCCTCGTGCAGCGCCTGTATCAGCCAGAGAAAGACGTTGAGGGTATTGCTGTAGGTGTCGTCGTCGCCGAAGAGCGTTTCGTCCGTGATGGACGGCTGCTTGTCGACGGCGGGCTCCTCGTCCAGCTCGTCGCCGGCGTCCCCGTATTCATCCGTATCCAGTTCCTGGCCGAGCTTGATGGATATGATGGAGCCGCGCGGGAGCTTGCGTACGTAATTCAGGGCGCTGCTGTAGCTCGTAAAGCTCCGGTGGTTGAGAAAGGTATTCGGCTGAACGCCCGCCTCCAGCCCGGAGGCGGCGGCAAGGCGCAGGATTTCATCGGTGTAATCGCTGCCGTTGCAGCGAAACAGGGAAGGCGTGCACTCGGTGGCAAGCTGTATGGCGGTCTGCGTCTGATAAAAGGCGCGGGCGTTCCGCTCGGTGGTGTTGTCCTGCATGTCCTTTTCGCCGTTGAGGCCGTAGTTGCCAAGATCGCATCCCTTGTCGGCGATGTATTTGGCCGTGTCCGGATAGTCGGATACGTCCACGTAGCTGAGGAAAAAGACCGTCGGGATGTTCTGCTCCGCCGCCGCGTCGGCCAGCGCCCGCATGTTGTCCTCGCTGGTGAAGCCTTCGAGAATCACGGAAACGACGCGCTGCGGCGTATAGACCTTTTCATACAGCGCGGCCGGTTCGACGCCCTCGTCCAGCTTGGCGACCACCTCTTCGACCGAATGATCTTCGGTGTCCTCCCGGGCGACGGCCGTAATTTTCCTTGCGCAGCCGCAGGAAAGGAGGGCGGCCAGCATCAGCAGCGCGAGGCCGCGCCGTGCAAAGGACGGCGTATGTGTTTTTCCTGCAAACTTAAACAAAGGTATTTCCTTTCTCTGCAAATACGCCGCTTTCGTCGCCCGGACGAACCGACCCGCCGGAGGCGCCGGCCGTGATGCGCGGCTGGGCGCCGCCCGCCATGACCAGCGCGTTCATCGCAAGGTCCAGCTGCGATTCGAGTTCCTCAAACTGCTGCAGCAGGTCCTGCTTGAACTGCAGCGCGCTGTAATAGGCGCAGCGGTTGGCGGCGACAATGCGTTCGTGCTTTCGCCTGGCGTCCCTGAGAATGGCCTCCCGCTCCATCTTGGCCCGTTCCACGATGTCCTGCGCCTGCCGGTCTGCAAAATGCAGCGCGTCGGGCGTGCTGCCGCCCGTATGATCCTGCACATCGGCATGCTCCCGCAGCCGCTGAATTTCCTCGCGGGCGTACATCTCGTATTTTCTCAGCCGCATCAGTTCCTCCCGCTCGGGATCGCTCAGACGGCTCTGCTCCTGCGCTTTTTGCTGCAGACGATCGGCGGACTCGGAGAGATCGTCCAACAGGTCGTCCACTTCCTGTGCGATATAGTACTTGTTCTGCACACAGGTCAGACGAATATTCGAAATCGCCTGCTTGGTCAATTCCATGCTTTTCCTCCTAACCAAAACAGTTTTGCACGGGGCCGGGCGAACGCGGGAACCGAAGCATTCGTTCCGACCGGCGGGTATGCGCCGGCACCCCGGGGAACGGTTTCCACCCCGGAAAGGCAGGACGGCCCGCCTTTTTCTAGGTATGATATATATGGACGGAACGGGCGGATGCGGCCTGCCGGGCTGCTTCGCTCGTCCCGGCTAAAACAACGGGAAGATATTCAGGTTGAACCACGCGTATCCCAGGTTCCATTCCGGCAGGACATCCATGCGGGCCAGCAGGCCGACCAGCATCCAGAGGAACAGAAGACCCAGAAAGATGTTGAGTATGCTCAGCGGCGCCGACTTCCGCTTTCTGGCGACCTCGGCGTTGTACATGTATGCCTGGCTGACGTTGGGCTGCTGCGAGAAAACCTGTGCGGACGCGGCGGAGGCGCTCCGCCCGTCCGGCGCCGCGCCGGAGGGGCCGGAAAGATCGGGAGGCGTCTCCACAATGGTGGCCGACGTCTGGGCCTGCTCCATGCCCGGCGTCCAGTATTCGGTATGCTCGGGGTCGAACACCTGCTGGTTCAGCGGCTGGGAAGAATCGGGCTGCGCCGTCCGGGCATGACGCGGCGCGCCGCCGGAGCGGGCGCGATCCGGCCCGGAGGATGCAAAGCCGGCGTCGGCGTGCGGGCGAACGGGCTCTTCGCCGGGCCAGGCAGGTTCGCTCTGCCAGTCGAGATCCGGGAATTCCCGGGCCCGGCCGGCGGCGGAGGACGCATACCGCCCCGCCTGGAACGGCTCCGCGCCGGGGCAGGCCGTTTCCGATTCGGCGGAGAATCCCGGCTCCGCACCCGAATCCGGGTGATCGGGAAACAAATCGTCCGCGCCGCCCTCCGTGGCAAGCATCAGATAGACCGACGCAGATAAAAACGGGAAACAGTCGTCGGGGCAGGGTCTCGCGGAATACTTATGAAACGCATGCTGAAATGCGGTCACGACCAGATTGCACGCCCGTTTTGGGTCGTGGGTCAGGTCCAGGGCGAGTTTGTAGAGGCGGTCCTTATACAGGGCGCAGAATGCTTTCCGAGCCTGCAGCGTATTCAGCGTGCAGTTGGTTTCATCCTGAAATTCCAAACATACCACCACCCAACTTTTCAGCCGTTCTCAGGAAACAAGTGCCGGATCAAATTGTATGATCATCTCATTATAGAGAATAATAATGGAAAATGTCCATCATTTCTTTGCTCTAATGATGCATTTTCGGCGAAATTTGCATGAATTTGCAAAATATACCGCCGTCGCGTTTCTGCGGCGGGCAGGCGGCTGCCGACAACTGCCGCCTGCCGCACAGCGGTCAAAAGTGTCCGCGCTGTGTGTTCAGGCGGTTCTTTCAGCACGGACGAACTTTTCTTTCGGCTGGCGGAACGGTCGAAACGGACCCGATCCATTCTCCACGCAGTTCGGCGCCGCCACGCCGTTCCCAAAAACGGACCGGCGGTTTAAAAGGACGCTTGACAGACGGTCCGAAGCTCGGTATTGTGAATATTATACAGGCGGTTACCAGATTTTCGGGAACGGCCGGAATGCGGCGGAGCCTCTGTTCGGACGGTGCGCCTGCATGGCGCCGAACGGTTTGCCGCAGCCGATCTGTTACCTGCCGCCCCCAAGGGCGGGACGAAATGCGCAACGGACAAGCACAGTGCGGGAGGGAGCAATTTGGCAAAGGCGCGAGGACAGAAAGCGTATGTCGAGCAGATTGCCATGACGATCGGTCTGGTGGTTCTGCTGACGATTTGCATCGTCGCGCTGCTATATCTTCGAAAGCAGCGGGAAGAGGACACGATGGCGCAGTCGAAGCTCGACGCCAGCGCGGACATCGAAGCCGCCATGGAGCGGCTGGAGGAGTATGACGGCGAGGAGGCGGAGCTGGTCACCTCGGCGTCGGACGACACGGTGCAGAAGGCGGTGCTGGCGTTCGAGGGCGTATCGAACGCAGAGGACATGGCGGAGATCATCGACCTGCTGCGGGAAAGCGACATGGACGCCACCTTCTTCTTTTCCGGACTGGACGCCCTCAATTATCCGGAGGCGGTCAGCCTTCCGCTGGACGAGGGGTTCTCCATCGGAAACAGCGGCTACAGCGCCGGCAGCGGCATGGAGTCGTTCTCGCAGAAGACCGTGGTGGCGGAGATCTGCCGCGGCGCGGTGCTGATCGAATCGGTGGCGGGCGACCAGCCGACGGACCTGCTTTTCCGGGAGACGGTCTATTCGGATGAGATCCTGAGCGCGGCGTACGCGTGCAACATCGAACGCGTTGTGCAGCCGTATTGCTATGTCGGCCAGAACACGATTTCCTCCGAGGAGCAGGCGCAGGAGCTGGTCGACCAGATCCCGAGGGGCAGCATCGTCTGCATTCGCCTCTCCGGCACGCTGAGCACCGACGAAGGAGCGGTGGCGGCGGAACTGCTGGCCAGAGCGGCGGAGCAGACGTCAAGCGATGAAACGGAATCCGCGTCCGGCGGCGCGGATATCCTTACGATTACGAAATGGATCATCGACGCGCTGAAGCAGACGGATCTCGGCGCGCTTTCCGAAACGCTGATGGAGCAGAGCGACGGCGCCACGGAGGACAGCATCACCGATGTTTACACAACGGCGCGCGCGGTGGCCTTTACCTTTTCGGACATGGGGAGCAATTCGGAACTGGTGTATCTGCTCAACAAGCTGGACGCCATCAACGCCACGGCGGTATTCTTTGTAACGCAGCAGGAGATGACCGACGATGCGGATCAGATTCAGCTGATCCTCTCCCGCGGGCACGACCTCGGCATCGCCGTGCAGCCCACCGCCGCGGAAACGGGGCAGGCCGTCGCCGAGGAGATCCTGCTTGCGCGGGAGACGCTGGCCACGCAGTTTCAGTATCCAAACGCCACGCTGGTGCGGCAGTCGCTCGGCACGCCCACCGACGGACTGCGGGAGGCGGCCGCCGCGACGGGCTGTGTCCTCTGCCAGCAGGCCGTGCTGGCGGTGCAGGACGACGACATGAGCGCGACGGACGTGGATGCGATCTTTGACGGGCTTTTTTCGGAGGACAGTCAGGTTCTGCGAATGGGGGAGATCGTGCACTTCCGCCTGGGCGTCTATTTCGGCGGGGACACGATGCTGGGAGACCTGGTGGAAAAGATCGCAAAGGATCAGAATATCTATGCGGTGCGGTCCCTGGTGACGCTTCTGGCGGATACGGAAAACGTCTATACCTATCCGCTTCCGGACGATGAGATCCTCTCGCAGCTTCGGGACAAAATCTATCCCGGACAGCTGGAGCGGAATGTGATGAACGCCATTGCACGCCGCTATATCGGCACCCCCTGGCTGAGCAGCTCCATGCTGCCCGGATTTACCTACGATGAGATTCAGCGGCTGGACCGGAAGGGCTACGTGCAGAACGAGGACGACGCGGTGTTCCTGACGTTTGACGACTGGGGGACGGACGCCAACATCATGGCGCTGCTGGACGTGCTCGACGAATACGGGGTGAAGGCCACGTTCTTCGTGCGCACCGGCAACGTGCATTATAATCCGAACCTGCTGCGGGCCATCGCCATGGCGGGCCACGCGATCGGCTGCCATACGAACGAGCATATGCCCCTTGCCGTGGACGAAAAGGGGACCGGCGTGACCTATAGGAGCCTGGACGAAACGGAAATTGCCGCGCTGAAGGAGGACCTTGTGGAGTCCTACGACGTTTTGCAGCATATCGTCGGGGACGTTGTGGTGGACGGACAGCCCGCGCTGACGCTTTTGTTCCGGCCGCCCACGCTGGCGGTCAGCAAGGAGGGACTGACGACCGTGCTGGACTGCGGCTTTACGTTCTCGGTCAGCGGCAGCCTGTCCACGCAGGATTACAGCGCGACCAGCGTGAAAAACCTTGCGGCCAAGATTCGCTCTGGCCTGCGTCCCGGCGCGGTGATCGTCATGCACATGTCCGACAACAGCAAGTATACGGCCGAGGCACTGGAGATCATTCTGGCGGAAAACGACGCGAAGCCGGAGGACGAGCAGGTAACGTTCGCCCGGCTCGACACGTATCTGACGGAGGGCTACGATTTCCGCTGAGCTATGGATGTAAAATAATTGGGGGCGAAGAGCCTTTTGACAAAAGGGGTGTTGAAGGCTCCGCCTCCAAACCACCGCTCAGGGCCGTAACGGCCCTGAGAACCCATTTCCGCGAGCGGACGCTCGCGGGGTCAGGGATTCCAAAGGGATGTGTCCCTTTGGTGGGGTGCAGGGGTGAATCCCCTGCAAAAGAACTTTTTTCGGCAATGGGGCCGCTCCGATTTGGAGCGGCCCCATTGTCGTATATGAAAATTCCGGCCGGTCCCGCGGCTTACAGATTCCAGTAGCGATACCCCATCTGGCAGATCCGCTGTTTATCCAGAATGCTCTTCACGTCGATGATCACCTTCCCCGCATTGTCGCCGGGAAGGAACATCTGATCCAGCGTCTCCGGCGTCAGGCGGCGGAACGCGTCGTGGGCGACGGCCAGCACGACGCAGTCCGCGTCCCGGATGGAGGAATAGGGGACGAGGGTGCGGCCGTACTCCTTCAGGGTTTCCTCCGGGCTGGCCTCCGGGTCGGAAAGGACCGTTTTAAGGCCGTATTCCTCCAGCCGGCGGATGATATCCATCACCTTGCTGTTGCGGATATCCGGGCAGTTCTCCTTGAAGGTGATGCCCAGAATGACGATTTTGGTGTCGAGCACGCGTTTGCCCGCAAGGACCAGCTGCTTGATGACGGCGTCGGCGACGAAGGAACCCATCGCGTCGTTGATCTTCCGCCCGGCGAGTATGATCTGGCTGTGATAACCAAGGCGCTCGGCCTCGTAGATGAAGTAGTAGGGATCGACGCCGATGCAGTGGCCGCCGACCAGGCCGGGACGGAAGCCGAGGGCGTTCCATTTGGTGTTCATGCCGGCGACGACCTCGTTGGTGTCGATTCCCATGCGGTCGAACACGATGGCCAGTTCGTTCATGAAGGCGATGTTGATGTCGCGCTGGCTGTTTTCCACCACCTTGATGGCTTCGGCGGTGCGGATGGAGGATACCGGATAGGTCCCGGCGGCGATGACCAGAGCGTAGACGTCCGCAATGGCGCGGCAGGTATCGGCGTCCATGCCGGAAACGATCTTCACGATCTTTTCCAGGGTGTGGACCCGGTCGCCCGGATTGATGCGCTCCGGGGAATAGCCGATCCAGAAATCCCGCCCGCAGCGGAGGCCGGACTCACGCTCCAGAATGGGAACGCAGACGTCCTCCGTCACGCCCGGGTATACCGTCGATTCAAAAACGACATAGGAACCGGACTGCAGATTGCGACCCAGGATCGTGCTTGCGCCGACCACGGGGGAAAGATCCGGCGTATGATCCAGATTGACCGGCGTAGGCACCGCAACGATATGGAACCGCGCCTCCCGAAGCGCCGCCTCATCGTCGGTAAAGAGGACCGTCGTGTCCCGGATGGCGTCGTTTCCCGCCTCGCCCGTCGGATCGATTCCGCTGCGGTACAGCCGGATTTTTTCGGAATTGAGATCAAACCCGATCACATGCAGTTTCCTTGCGAACGCTACCGCCAGCGGCATGCCGACATAGCCGAGCCCGACGACGGAAAGCGTTGCTTCGCCGCTCAGCAGAGCCTGACAAATACCCATATCCCACCAACTCCGTTTTTTTCATATTATCATTTTAAGGACGGGTTTACAAGCGAAACGGCGGGTTCCGGGCGACTGTGGCCGCATCCGGAACGCGTGCCGATCGTCAACGGGGACGCGTGACAGGTCGATTATTTAATTTTTCGCGCCGATCGGTTGATTTTCGCATCGTCATATAGTACGATATCTTTATGGAACGCGGCTGTCCTGAACGAGCGCCGGATGCTCCGCTCAGGCAACGCGTCGGCCCTGCAATCGCATCGAACATCCATGCCAGTGAAATCTACAAACGTTCGGCCACCCCCTTCCCGGTTCATTTTGCGAGAGAGGATGGAGCGCCATGCCCGGCAGAAAAGAAGCGCGCGGATTCCGGCTGCTTCGGCGGCCCAATTTCGTTCCTTTTCAAATCTCCCGGCAAAATCGGACGGACGATGCATCAGCACCGCTTTTTAACGGCGCTGTTTTTTTATGGGCGGATACCCGCTGAAGCGTCGCATCCACAGGGATTTCCGCCGGGAGGAAGCGGAAAGCGGGATCAGGAGCGGCCGAAAACGGAACAAAAGCGGCATCGGACGGGTGCCGGCGCTGTAAAAATAAAGGGGGGGATACAAAATGATCTGTAAAAAATGCGGCTTTGAAAACAGCGATGAAAGTCAGTTCTGCCAGAAATGCGGCAAATCGCTTCTTCCGCGCAAACGCAAAAAAACCGCGCTGATCGTCGGGTGCGCCGCGGGCGGAGCGATACTGATCGCCGCGGCTCTGCTTCTCGTTCTGCTGCCGCGCGGGTCGAAGGTCGCGGGTGCGTGGCATAACAAGGAACTGGAACAGGTGCTGCGCTTTCACGACGACAACACCGTTGTGATCCGCACGTCAGCGGGCGACTTTGAAGCCGAGTATCTGCTGGACAAAGGCGGCGACAAAGGCGTGATCACGCTGAATGGAACCGCGATAACGTTCACCGTCGGGGACGACGATCTGCTTTTGACAAGCAACGGGGTCGGGACGCATTTTTCGCCCGGGGATATGGAGATTACTGCGGCGACGGCCGTCCTGTCCGCCAATACGCCTTCGCCCGCGCCGACCGCGGCACCGTCCGAAGCGGCGGCGGCCGGCAATGCGGACACGCCGGAACCGACGCCGACGCCGACGCATACCCCGACGGCCGCGCCCGCCGACACGCCGGAGCCTGCTGAAGATACGCCGGAGCCTGCTGAAGATACGCCGGAGCCGGGCGATACGGAGATAGATCCCGGCGTGTTACCGGGCCTCGGCGACGGCATACTGCGCGGCGATGTTCTGGGCGGTCTGTTCCTGCAGAGCGTCGTAGGCGAATGGCGCAATTCCGAAAACAGTACGTACGTGCTGACCTTCGATGCGGACGGGGGATACGAGGCGACTACCTTACTCGGACTCCATTTTACCGGAACCTATACCTTCGGGAGCACTACGGGAGAGGGCGTGATCACGCACTCCGGCGGTTCCACTACGAATTTCACCGTCGACGGCGACACGATGACCTGGGAGGACGGGAGCGTTTTCCTGCGCGAATAGCCGGGACGGCGAACGGAGACCTGCACGGCGCGGGCGGAGGACGGAAACGTACGCCGTCCGTTTGCTGTACGCCGTCCGTGCGGCCCGCCGCTGCGCGCGGCGTACGGATGATCCGGAAGGGAGTGATCGCATGGCAAGGAAAACAGGAAACGAAATGCTCTGCGACAGCAGGGATATGCCGAAGATCGTCGAGCTGACCGATCCGAAGGGAATCGCAAAAAACGGGGGAACGAGGATGCTCATCGCGCCTCCGCTCGCGTACGACGCGGTGATGAAACGTGTGCCGTACGGGAAGGTCGTCACTTCGGACGCCATACGAAGGTATCTGGCGGTCCGGCACGGCGCAGACGGCACCTGCCCGCTGACGGCGGGGATCTTCATCAATGTCGTCGCGCGGGCGTCGGAAGAGCGCGGCGCGGACGGGACGCCCTACTGGAGAACGCTCAAAAAGAACGGTGAACTGAACGAGAAATACCCCGGCGGCGTCGAAGCGCAGGGACTGCGCCTCGAACAGGAGGGGCATACGATCCTTCAAAAGGGCGCGCGCTGCTTTGTTCGGGACTATCGGAAGAGCGCATATGAGCTGGACGGGGACCAGGCGACGGCAAAGACGCGTTAACCGGACCCACTCAGCATGCGCGCTGAAATGCGGCAGGCAGCAACGGGCCGCCGGGACCGTGCAGGGGGATTTTCTGCGGAACAGTCATCCGTTTTTAAGGTTCCGGGCGGCAGCGCGCGCAGGGAAACCGCCCGAATGAGCCGGCCCGGCCGCCGGGACGGTGCGCGTGGTTTTTAGCGGCCGCCGTCAGGACGGCGCCCATGCGGCGCGAAGAGACCGGAGATTCGATTTGTGACAGGGTTCCCTCCAGCCCCTGTCTCTTGCTGTGCGCGCCGGAATTCAATTCCGGCGCGCCGCCCTTTTCACACGCAGTCAGGCGTGTTATAATGTAATATCCTGACGAACCGAGGAAATCATATGCAACTCGAGGATCTGGTCAGCCGAATCCGTTCCGGAGATAAAAACGCGATCCGGGAATTGGTGTCCGCCTACGGAAACGCCGTCTACCAGCGCGCGTTCGAGCGCACGCAGGATAAGGACCTTGCGCGCGAAGCCGCGCGGCAGACGTTCGGCCAGTTTGTTTCGATTGTTCAGCAACAGCAAGACGAGGACGGCTGGTCGCTCTGGTTCGGCGATCTGATCGAGCGCAACATCGCCGCCTATTCGCAGATCGGCAACGATATGGGATATATCGAGGACGAGCTGGAGCGGGAAATCTATGGCGCGGAGCCGCCGCAGACCAACCTTCCTGAACCGGAGCCGGCCGTGACCGAACGGCGCGCCGATTCGGCGGAGCGTTCCTATTCCGCGGAACGGCGGCGCGTGGACGCGGCGTATGCGGAAGAAACGGGCCGCCCGCGGCGCAACGGCGGCGGCCGGAACGCAGCCGCGCCCGCTCATACCGGCGAGCTGTTTGACGGTGCGCGCCGCAAGCGCAAAAGCGGCGGCGGCCGCGTTGCAAGCGTTCTTCTGCTCACGGTCGTCTGCGCCCTTCTCGTATGGGTCGTGGCGGGCGTGGCCATGACCATGAAGTGGATTCCCTATTACGACTTCGGATATTCCTGGTTCAATCAGACGTTCTTCACGCTGTTCTGACGCGTTCGCCGCAGGGGACGGCGGAAAAGGCTGCAAGCTATAAGCGCTTCCCCTTTTGAAGGGCGGAGCGCCTTTTGCTGCGAGTGAAACGGGAGGGAGCGGCGTTTCCGGCAGGCTCTGCCGACGATAAAAGCCGGATGGAAACGATCCGCCCGGCCGCATCATGAAATCTTTGAAGTGATCGGGAGCCGCAGCCCATCCTTCCGGCAGTTCAATCGCGCGAATCAGACGGCGCAGCAATTCGACCTGCAGGACGGACTTTACGTTTCGCGGCGCCCGTCAGCGCGGCTATTTCCAGTCCAGATCGGAATGGCGGCAGATGGCCTCGAAGCTCTCCGCGCTGATATCGTGCTCGATCTTGCAGGCGTCGGCGAAGGCGGTCTCCTCGCTTACGCCGAGCCGCAGCAGGAATCCGGCGATTGCGCGGTGCCGCCGGTACATCTTCTCCGCGATTTCGCGCCCGGGCGGCGTGAGCAGGATGCACTTGTCCTCGTCCATTGTGATGAATCCGTTTTCCCGGAGCAGTTTCGTTGCGTGGCTGACGCTCGCCTTCGTGACGCCCAGCGCGCCCGCGATGTCGACGGAGCGCGCGCAGCCGTTTTTTTCCTGAAGGATCAGGATGCGCTCCAGATAGTTTTCGATGGACTCGTTGACCTGCATAGTCATCCCCCGTTTCTACGGACTATGCTAACACCGATTCACGGTGCATTTCAAGTTTTTCGACAAAAGGGATTGACAGATACGGTGCGAGCGTATAAACTTTTACCGTATGAGTTAGAAGCATCTAACTGCTGCGCCGGAACCGGGCTATCAGCCGGTGCGGACGGGACGACATGCGGAGGGAAATGTGATATGACGCTGGACGAACTGGGCGTCGGGCAGACGGCGACGATTGAATCCGTGGGCGGCGAAGGCGCGCTGCGGCTGCGGTTCCTGGACATGGGGCTGATTCCGAAGACGAAGGTGCGGCTGCAGAAGGTTGCGCCCATGGGTGATCCGATCGAGATCAGCGTGCGCGGCTACGAGCTAACGATCCGCAAGGAAGACGCGCGGAACATCGTTCTTGTGCGCGAAGGAGGCGGGCAGACATGATCTTTGCGCTCGCGGGCAATCAGAACTGCGGGAAAACCACGCTTTTCAACGTCCTGACCGGGTCGAACCAGCATGTCGGGAATTTCCCCGGCGTGACGGTGGAGCAGAAAACCGGCGAGATCCGGGGCGCGAAGAACTGCTCCGTCGTCGATCTGCCGGGCATCTATTCGATCCGTCCCTACACGCAGGAGGAGATCGTATCGCGTGATTTCATTCTGGACGGAAAGCCGGACGGCATCATCAACATCGTAGACGCGACGAACATCGAACGGAACCTTTACTTAACGCTCCAGCTTCTGGAGCTCCGTATTCCCATGGTGGTCGCGCTCAACATGATGGACGAGGTGCGCGCAAACGGCGGCTCGATCGACGTGCAGCTCATGAGCCGGGAACTGGGCGTTCCCGTCGTGCCCATCTGCGCCGCGAAGAACGAGGGCGTTTCGGAGCTCGTGAGCCAGATCGTGAACGTCGCAAAGAAGCGCATCGTTCCCGCCGTGCAGGATTTCTGCCCGGAAGGCGCGGTGCACCGCTGCATCCACTCCGTTTCGCACGTGATCGAGGACCATGCGGACGCGGCCGGCGTGTCGGCGCGCTTCTGCGCGACGAAGCTGATCGAGGGCGACGCCTCGTTCGCCGAACGGCTCGAACTCGACCAGAACGAAAAGGAGCTGATCGAACACAGCGTGCTGGAGATGGAGCGGGAGACGGGGTTCGACCGCAACGAGGCGCTCGCGGACATGCGCTACGCCTTCATCGAAAAGGTCACGGCGGCTTCCGTCGTGAAATGCAGCGAGAGCCGCGAGCATAAGCGGAGCGTTCGCATCGACTCGGTGCTGACGGGGAAGTACACCGCGCTTGCGGTGTTTCTCGGGGTGATGTTCCTCGTATTCTGGCTGACCTTCAACGTGATCGGCCGCATTCTGTCGGACTGGCTGTCCCTTGGCATCGATTCGCTGACGGCGCTCGTCGACAAGGGACTGACCCTGTACGGCATCAACCCCGTGGTGCACAGCCTGATCGTGGACGGCATCTTTGCCGGCGTGGGGAGCGTATTGAGCTTTCTGCCGATCATCGTTACACTGTTCTTCTTTCTTTCGATCCTCGAGGACACCGGGTACATGGCGCGCGTGGCGTTCGTGATGGACAGGCCGCTCCGGCGCATCGGCCTTTCGGGGCGCAGCTTCGTGCCGATGCTTATCGGGTTCGGTTGCTCGGTGCCCGCCATCATGGCCACGCGGACGCTGGCGTCCGACCGCGACCGGAAGATGACCATCCTGCTCACGCCCTACATGAGCTGTTCGGCGAAGATCCCCATCTACGCGGTGTTCTGCGCGGCGTTCTTCCAGAAATACCAGGCGCTTGTGATGATCGGGCTGTACGCGTCGGGCATCCTGCTTTCGATACTGGTCGCGCTGCTGCTGAAGGGAACCGCGTTCCGCGGCCAGCCGGTCCCGTTCGTGATGGAGCTGCCGAACTATCGCCTGCCGTCCCCGAAGAGCGTGCTGCTGCTTCTGTGGGAAAAGGCGAGGGACTTTCTGCAGCGCGCGTTTTCCATCATACTCATTGCGACGATCGTGATCTGGTTTCTCCAGACCTTCGACACCCGGCTCAACGTGGTGGCGGACAGCGCGGACAGCCTGCTTGCCATGATCGGTCAGCTTATCGCGCCGATCTTCCGGCCGCTGGGCTTTGCGGACTGGCGGGTCGTGACCGCGCTGATCTCCGGCTTCACCGCCAAGGAGGCCGTGGTCAGCACGCTTACGGTGCTCACGGGGACTGGGACGGCGGAGCTTGGCGCGGTACTTTCGGGCCTGTTTACGCCGCTTTCGGCGGTGAGCTTCCTGCTCTTTACGCTGCTGTACACCCCGTGCGTGGCGGCAATCGCCACCATCCGGCGGGAGCTTCACTCCGGCATCGCCACGCTGGGCGTCGTGATCATGCAGTGCGCCGTGGCGTGGGTCGTCGGGATGATCGTTTACCAGGTCGGCGAAGGCACGCACTTTGGCGTTCTGGACGGCGTGCTGCTGGCGGCGGTCGCGCTGGCCGTTGTGCTGGCCGTGCGGAGCATTGTGATCAACCGTAAAAGGGGCCGCATTGGCTGCTGCGGCGATTGTTCCGCCTGCGCGGGCTGCGGCGCGCCGCAGCAACGCGGACCGCGCGCGAAGAAGCGCTGAAGTAGTGTAAAAACGATCTGCTGCCGGGGCCGCCCCCAATGGGGCGGTCCCGGCCTGTCAAAAGAGTTCTTTTGCAGGGGCTTCACCCCTGCACCCCACCCAAGGGACACGTCCCTTGGGAATCTCTGGCCTTGCAAGCGCCCTGGTTCAGGGCGCTTGGAGAAACGGGTTCCTAGGGCCGTTGCGGCCCTGAGCGGTGGTTTGGAGGCGGAGCCTCCAACCGTACCCCCTTCGCCCCAACAAGGTACCGAAATAACGCCCGCGGCAAAAACCGCGGGCGCGGGAAAGGCGCGGCTGCGAAACCGGAACGCTTACCGGAATTTGACGGCCGTGCCGTATGCGATGACCTCCGCTGCGCCGGACATGATGGCGGAGGAGGCATAGCGGATGTTGACGATCGCGTCGGCCTTCAGTGCCTCCGCCTCCGCGACCATCCGCTTTGTGGCGAGGGCGCGCGCTTCGTTCATCATTTCGTTGTACGACGTCAGCTCGCCGCCGATGAGCGTTTTCAGTCCCTGGGTGATATCCCTGCCGATGTTCTTCGTCTGGATGGTGCTGCCCTTGACGAGCCCGAGCATCTCCAGATCCTTCCCCGAGATGGTTTCAGTATTGACCAAGATCATCTTCTTCTCCGCTCCTTATCTCTTTGATTCGCTGGATGAGCACGGACACGCTCGCGCACAGGAGCGCAAGCGGTATCGCGCCGATCAGAATTTTCCAAACGAGCTGCAGCGGCTGCGCGGCGATCAGGAAACCGTACGCAACCATACAGACCGCAAGCAGGCCGGTGATGACGAGGGGCGCGAGCATTTTTTTCGTGTGTGGTTTCATTCGCATATCCGCCTTGCCGGTTTGTTTTTCTCCGTTCGCGCCGGTCTGGCAGGCCGCCTTGCCGGGTACGGATTCAGTGTATCATACCGCGCGGCGCATGGGAAGACCGTGTCTGATGGTTCCGGCGAACTATGGAGTCTCCCGCTCGCCGGGACAGGCCAGCGCCGCGAGGCGCTCGAACGCCGCCGTGACCTTGGTAAGCGGATGCAGCCGGCGGCTGGCGCAGGTCGGTCCCGGGCGGCCGCAGACGAGGCAGCCGCGCTCCGGCAGGCCGAGTGCGGTGCGGGAGAGCGGCGCGCCGTCTTTGCCCGGCACGTCCGCATCGAGCAGGCGGCCG
>CAZIQO010000047.1:0-22679 GCA_964541465.1 uncultured Oscillospiraceae bacterium | reverse complement strand
CTATCCCTACCCGCTCAAGATGCGCATTCTCTCCGCCCGCGGACACCTTTGCAACGAGGACGCGGGGCTCGCGCTGCAGAAGCTCTACGAACGGGGCGTTAAAAACGCGATCCTCGGGCATCTTTCCAAAGAGAACAATACGCCCGAGCTCGCGCTCGTAACCGTACAGACGGTGCTCGAAAGCGCCGGCCTGCTCGATAAGGTGTTTGTCACCGTCGCCGAACGCGATCAGCCCTGCGGACTGTTCGAGCTGTAATCGAGGGGTTCTTTCTTTTATACAAAAGAAAGAACCAAAGAAAACTAACAGCTTGATATTTAAGCATGTTTTTTATCCTCGAAAGCGGTAGAGAACCTTCTTTCTTTTATCCAAAGGAAAGAAGCAAAGAAAACTAACAGACCGGTTTTCAAGCCGGCAGGGATCGGACTTGCCAAGCAGCCATGAAGATTAAAATCGCCTGCGTCGGAAAACTGAAAGACAGATTCTGCAAAGAAGCCGCCGATGAATACAGAAAGCGGCTCTCGCGCTTTTGTTCGCTCGAAATCTGCGAGGTCGGCGATGAGAAGGCGCCGGAATCGCTTTCTCCCGCGCAGGAGCGGCAGGTGATGGACCGCGAGGGTGAACGGCTGCTCGGCCGCATCCAGCCAAACGAGTACATCGTCTGCCTCTGCATCGAAGGCAGCCGCATGGACTCCGTTCGGTTCGCCGCGTTTCTGCAGGACGCGTTCGTCGCGCGTTCCCAGACGGTCACATTCGTCGTAGGCGGGTCGCTGGGTCTTT
This sequence comes from uncultured Oscillospiraceae bacterium, assembly GCA_964541465.1. Taxonomy (GTDB): domain Bacteria; phylum Bacillota; class Clostridia; order Christensenellales; family CAG-138; genus UBA7703. The sequence continues at coordinate 21,901 of CAZIQO010000047.1, read as the reverse complement.
CGCCGGCCGTGCTCGCGCGTGCAGATGCAAATCTGTCGCTGTCGGATATGACGCTGCCGCACGGACTCTGCCGCGTGTTTCTGCTCGAACAGATCTACCGCGCGTTCAAGATCAACGCGCACGAACCGTATCATAAATAGCAAAGCCCATTTTGCCGGCTTCCCCCCCGCTCTCCACATCCCCGAGTTTCTTTGCCTAGCTTTCTTTTCCAAAGAAAGCGGTCCGCATTTAACCATGTTTCCTCCGCTCTCCACATCCCCGAGTTTCTTTGCCACGCTTTCTTTTTCCAAAGAAAGCGGTTGACAGCGGCGGCGGACCGTGCATATAATACTTCCGTATTCATTCGGGAAGACCCGGGAAGCAGTAACGCCGGAATACGTTCGTCCAAAGAGAGCCGCGTCGAAGGCTGAAAGCGCGGCGGCGGGCGATGGCGCGAAGACCGCCCGGCGACCGAAACGGGCCCGCCCGATACAGCGGCCAACGAGCGCGCGCAGCGAAACACGTATGCGCGAATACGGGTGGAACCACGGTAGAATTGTCTATCGTCCCGAAGCGGAAGCTTCGGGACGTTTTTTATAACCGTTTCTTGCGGCAGCGGCAGTTTTACGGCCGCCGCGGCCGGAACCGAATCAGTCAGGAGGAGAAAACTTATGAAGATCACATTTCCGGACGGAAGTCAGCGCGAATACAGGGACGGAATGACGGGCCTTGAAATTGCAGGCGAGATCAGCTCGCGGCTGAAAAAGGCGACGCTCTCGTGCGATATCGACGGCGCGCACAGCGACGCGTTCCGCCCGATCACCGGCGATCACGCCGTTCGATTCTATACGTTCGAGGACGAGAACGGCCGCTGGGCGTACCGGCATACCGCGTCGCACGTGCTCGCACAGGCGGTCAAGCGGCTGTACCCGGACGTGAAGCTCGCCATCGGGCCCGCAATCGAAAACGGCTTTTATTACGATTTCGACGCGCCCGAACCGTTCACGCCGGAAGACCTCGCAAAAATCGAAGCCGCAATGGAGCACATCCAGAAGGACGACCTGCCGCTCGAGCGCTTCGAGCTCCCGCGCAGGGAAGCAATCGAATTCATGGAGCAGCGCGGCGAACCGTATAAAGTCGAGCTGATCCGCGACCTGCCGGAGGACGCGGTCATCAGCTTCTACCGCCAGGGCGACTTCGTCGATCTGTGCGCCGGCCCGCACGTGCGGTCCACGGGCGTTGTCAAAAACATCAAACTCCTCAACGTCGCAGGCGCATACTGGCGCGGCAGCGAGAAGAACAAGATGCTCCAGCGCATCTACGGCACCGCGTTTGAAAAGAAAGCCGACCTCGACGCGTACGTAACCGCGCTCGAGGAGGCCAAAAAACGCGATCACAACAAGCTCGGCCGCGAGCTCGAACTGTTCACGACCGTCGATATCATCGGCCAGGGCCTGCCGATCCTGCTGCCGAAGGGCGCGCGCGTCGTCCAGCTGCTCGAACGCTTCGTCGAGGACGAGGAACAGAAGCGCGGCTATCAGCTCACGAAAACGCCGTTCATGGCCAAGCGCGAGCTCTACAAGATCTCCGGCCACTGGGACCATTACCGCGAAGGCATGTTCATCATGAGCGACACGCCGGATATCGAAGACGAGAACGCCGAAGTATTCGCGCTCCGGCCCATGACCTGCCCGTTTCAGTTCATGGCATACCTCAACCGCTCGCGCTCCTACCGCGACCTGCCGCTACGATACAACGAAACGAGCACGCTGTTCCGCAACGAAAGCTCCGGCGAGATGCACGGCCTCATCCGCCTCCGCCAGTTCACGATCTCCGAAGGGCACCTCGCATGCCGCCCCGATCAGGTGGAGGAGGAGTTCAAGGGCTGCCTCGATCTTGCGCAGTTCATGGTCGATACGCTCGGCTTTACGGACGACGTGAGCTACCGCTTCAGTAAATGGGACGAAAACGACACCGCCAAATACATCGGCGACAAGGAGAGCTGGGAACGCACGCAGGACATGATGCGCAAGATCCTCGTCGATCTGAACGTCCCGTTTGTCGAAGCAGACGGCGAAGCGGCGTTCTACGGACCGAAGCTGGACCTCCAGATCCGCAACGTCTACGGCAAGGAGGATACGCTCATCACGATCCAGATCGACTTCCAGCTCGCGCAGCGGTTCGGCATGGTCTATGCCGACAGCGACGGGCAGAAGAAGTATCCGGTCGTCATCCACCGCACCTCGATCGGCTGCTACGAGCGCACGCTCGCGCTGCTCATCGAAAAGTACGCCGGCGCGCTGCCGACCTGGATCGCGCCCGTGCAGGTGAAGGTGCTGCCCATCACCGATCGCGCGGCGGAAGCCTCCACGGCCGTCGCCAAATCGCTCGAAGCGCGCGGCGTCCGGGCGGAAACCGACCTGCGCAACGAGAAGATCGGCTTCAAGATCCGCGAGGCGCAAATGCAGAAAATCCCGTACATGCTCGTGCTCGGCGACAAGGAGGTCGAGCAGAACGTCGTTTCGGTCCGCTCGCGCAAGGACGGCGACCTCGGCGTGATGCCGCTCGAAACCTTTGCGGCAAAGCTGCTCGAGGAGATCGCCACAAGGGCGAAACCGTAAACCGGGGAACATAGAAAAAGGGGAGACGCCAAAGCGCCTCCGCGCATCGGCAAAGCGGCAGAGTCGCTTTGCCGATACTTTTTTACAAGTGCACTTGTTCACCACTCTCGTTCCAATATGGTGTAATTTTCACCGTATCTACCGTCGAAAATAATAGCTAACCCGATTCGCTCCCCACCTTTTGAAATATGTGCTTTCATTTGCCGGCACTGCCAGCAACGGAACAGGCGGCGCTTTTGCACCGCCCTTTTCAAACGGATTCCATACGTTCACGGAAGCAAACGAAACGTGCGCTCCCCTTGCCTGCCCCGCCGCGCCGGATCAGGTGTCCAACAGCGAAAGCTGCCCCTCCTTCGACTCGAACGCATGCAGATACGCGAACACCTCGTCGGTTCGATACGCAATCCCGAGCCGCCCGCACTCGTCCTCGAGGACGCGCATGAGCCGCGCGCCGTTCGGGCTGCCGCATTCGTACGCATTGCCGAACTGCCGGATATACCGCCGCTTCACGCCGGGGAAATCGCGGTCGAGCGCGCCGTAAAAATATGCACGGTTGCCCTCGCGAAGCGTGACCCCGAATCCGAAGTTGACGATGCCGCGCACCTCTGCCGCGGCGCAGTAGCCGAGCAGCCCACGCAGGTTCTCCTCCGTATCGTTGATGAACGGCAGGATCGGGCAAAGCCAGACCACGGTCGGGATCCCTGCGTCCCGCATCGTCTCCAGAACGTGAAACCGCTCCTCTGTTGAAGAAACGTTCGGTTCGATTTTTCTGCAGAGCGCCTCGTCATAGGTGGTCAGCGTCATCTGCACGACGCATTTCGTTTTGCCGTTGATCGCTTTGAGCAGATCGAGATCGCGCAGAATCCGCGCGGACTTCGTCTGGATCGTCAGCCCGAAGCCGTATCGTTCGATCAGCGCAAGGCACTGCCGGGTAATCTGCAGTTCCTCCTCGAGCGGAAGATAGGGGTCGCACATTGCTCCCGTTCCGATCATACAGGGCTTCCTGCGTCTGCGAAGCTGCTGCTCCAGAATCTTCGGTGCGTCGCGTTTGACCTCGATATCCTCGAAGGCGTGGTCCATCCGGTAGCAGGCGCTGCGGCTGTCGCAGTAGATGCAGCCGTGCGTGCATCCGCGGTACAGATTCATCCCGTTCTGCGGGGAGAGGATGGTTTTGTAATCGGCATCATGCATGGAACATACCGCCGCGTCCTTTCGCGTCCGTGTTTATTTTAGAATCCTTCCCGCCTGTTTTTCACGGCTTTGCCGCCGTTTTGCACCGGCAGACTCCGAAGCGGAAACGCGAAACCGGCTTTTAGCAGAACGCCTCGACTGGAAAAGCATCTCTTGTCAGCGAATCTGGAATTGTGGGGCGAAAGTCAACAGAATCTAGGATTTCTATTGACATATGCGCTAAAAATCGTACCTTGCAGGCACGCAAGTGGTGAACGAGCGTGGCTGAACAGCCCGGCAGAACGGCTTTGCCGATATGCAAAGCGCCGCCTGGCGGCGGCGCTCAGGCTGTCAAAAAGGTTCTTTTGCAGGGGTTTCACCCCTGCCCCCATCCAAGGGACACATCCCTTAGAAATTCCCGACATCGCACCCTATCCAGGGCGCTTGCGGAAATGGGTCCTCAGGGCCGTTACGACCCGAAACGGTGGTTTGGAGGCGGAGCCTCCAACGGTCCTCTTTTATCGACAAAACTGAAGCGCCGCCCAACGGCGGCGCTTTGAAAAATCCATTATCGGTTGCGCAGGAAAGCGGGAACGTCGAGCTTGCTCTTGGGTTTCTCCGGATAATCCCGGCGAATATCGTTTTCGCCGAACGTCTGATCCTGCCGCTGCGGCGTCGGCGCGGCGACAGGCTCGTCCGCCACGACGGGACGGCGCGGCGCGTAGGAAGCCGAAGAATACACCGGCTGGTTGGAGCGGAACGGCATCGGCTGCGGTTGAGGCTGCTGCGGCTGGGGCTGGGGCTGCTGCGGCTGCGGGGCCCCGCCCGCGCCGTAACCCGGCCGGTAGGCGCCGACGAACGGCGTGGCGCCGAACACCGGAATACCGGGCTGCACGCCCTGACTGCGGTCGGAGCGGTCGAATCCGGTCGCGATGACCGTGATACGCAGCGCGTCGCCCATCGCCTCGTCGATATCCGCGCCGAAGATGATGTTCGCTTCCGGATCGACATTTTCGCCGATCAGCTCGGCGGCTTCGTTGACCTCGAGCAGGCTCAGGTCCGGACCGCCCGTGATATTCATCAGCACGCCGCGCGCGCCGTTGATGCTGGTTTCGAGCAGCGGGCTCTCGATCGCCTGCCGTGCCGCCTCCGCCGCGCGCTTTTCGCCGGACGCGTTGCCGATGCCCATATGCGCAAGGCCCTTCTCCTTCATGATGGTCTTGACGTCCGCAAAGTCGAGGTTGATCATGGCCGGCACGGCGATCAGGTCGGAAATACCCTGAATACCCTGGCGCAGCACGTCGTCGGCCACGCGGAGCGCGTCCGGCAGGCTCGCTCTGCCGACCAGGTCGATGAGCTTGTCGTTCGGAATCGTAATCAGCGTATCGACGGCGGGCTTGAGGGACGCGATGCCGATTTCGGCGTTGCGCATACGCACCTTGCCTTCAAACGTAAAGGGTTTCGTCACCACGGCGACGGTCAAAATGCCGAGATCGCGTGCGCATTCGGCAACGATGGGGGTCGCGCCCGTACCGGTCCCGCCGCCCATGCCGGCGGTGATGAACGCCATATCCGTGCCCTTGAGCGCCTCGGTGATCATCTCGCGGCTCTCGTCGGCGGCCTTGCGCCCGATGTCCGGATCCGCGCCGGCGCCGAGCCCCTTGGTCAGTTTTTCACCGATCTGGATTTTCGTGGGCGCCTTGGCAAGATACAGCGCCTGCTTATCGGTATTGATCGCAACAAAATCGACGCCTCTCAGCCCGTACTGCACCATGCGGTTGATCGCGTTGCAGCCCGCGCCTCCGACGCCGATCACCTTGATCTGCGCAAACGTCGCGTTTTCAAAATCCGGTTCAAACATGGTTTGTCCCCCTTATTTGGTAAAAAGGTTGCGGAGCCGGTCCACCACCGAGCCTGGCGACGTGTTGTTGACGATGTCGTCGCTCGTCGCGCGCAGAACAAAGTCCAGCGCCGCGAACGCGCTCGTGTAGTTCGGCGTATCCATATCCTGAACCCACGGCGTGTCGCGCTTGACCGACAGCTGCAGGCCTCGTTTCAGGTACTCGATGCCGCCCTTCATCATGGCGATCCCGCCGCCGGTCAGATAGGTGACCGGGCTGGCTTCGGACGAAACGCCCATCTCTTTGAGCGCGCCGCGCAGCAGGGAAACCAGTTCGCCCGCGCGCGCTTCCATGATGAGCTCGATCGCGGCGTGATCGACGCGCTTGGCACCGTTCGGGGCGCGCACGATCTCGGTGCTGCTCAGCGGCTCCTGCAGAAACACGTACCGCCGCTTGACCTGCTCCGCCGTCTCGAGCGGAATATCAAGCCCGAACGCCAGATCGGAGGCAAAATGCCTGCCCCCGATGTCGATCGTGCGGAAACTGGTCAGCGCCGCATTCTCAACGATGGAAACGTCGGTATGCGTATACCCCGCGTCGATCAGAATCGCCGGGCGCACGCGCTCTTTCTCCGGAATGATCGCAAGCGCGCCGCACAGCTGCGAGGAAACGCACATGGAGATCTCGATATCCATCGCGGAGAGCACCTGCTCAACCGCTTTGACGAACTCCTCCTGCACAAACATGTGCGAAACGAGCGCGCCGAGTTCCTCGGTTTTCGCGCCCGTCGGGAGCGCGGCGGACACCGTTCCTCCGATCGAAAAAGAAACGGGCGTGCTGTGCATGAGCACATGACCGCCGAGCTTGACCTTTTTGAGCGAAAGCGAGATGACGTCGTCGATATCCTCCGCCATCACGCGCTTGGAGCGGCTGCCGATGGGCAGCGTGGCCTCGGAAAGCACCAGCTTGCAGAACGGCGCCGGCACGCTGAGCGCGACTTCGCGGATGCGCACGCGCGCCTCCTGCTCCGTGCGGGAAACGGCCTCCAGAATCGCGTCGTGCAGCGAACGATGGTCCTGAAACTCGCCGCCCTGGTAGCCGTTATACGGACACACCGAAACACCGTGCACCGTTATGCCTTCCCGGCTGACAAAACTGCCGCACACACAGACGATCTTCGAGCTTCCGATGTCCAGCACCGCAGCGGGTTTCAACGCGGCTCCCTCCGCTTACATCTCAACATATACTATGCTATTATATCACAGCGCCGGAAAAGCGCGCAATCCTTGCGCATTGTTTCATAAATGTTCGTTTTTTCGACACGGTTGCGCGACCGTGCGGCTACAGCTTGACGACGTTTCCGCCGGACATGCAGTTTCTGGTATCGAACACAAGCTTGTCCGCCAGCTTTTCCGTGTTCTGCCGAATCTGATCGTGCGCGACCATTACGACCACCAGTTTCAGTCCGTTTAAAAACGCGTCGAAATCGTCGTACTGGCAATCGACCAGTTTCGTTTTCACCATGGGATCGTAAAAACGCGCGCCGCAGGCCAGGTGGTTTTTCATGCATGCGTAGAGCTGCAGCGTGGGACTTTCGCGCACGTCGTCCACGTTTTCCTTGTACGTCAGGCCGTAGAACCCTACCTCGGACACCGATATGCCGTTTTGCTCCATCAGTTCGCTTACGCGCTCGAGCACGAACGCCGGCATGCCGTCGTTGATGCGGCGCGCCTGCAGGATCAGGTTCACCACGTCCGGATAATCGCCCACCAGAAACCACGGATCGACCGAAATGCAATGCCCGCCCACGCCCGGACCCGGCGAAAGGATGTTGACGCGCGGATGCATGTTCGCCACGCGGATGATCTCGTTTACGTCCATGCCGCCGCGGTAGCACAGCCGCGCGAGTTCGTTGGCAAAGGCGATGTTGACATCCCGGTAGGTGTTTTCCACCACCTTCGTCATCTCCGCGGTCCGGATCGACGTGATCACCATCTCGCCGCCGCAGAACGCGCGGTATACGGTTTTGAGCGTCTCGCCGACCGCGGGTTCGTCCACGCCGATGGTACGGCTGTTGTGAGACAGCTCATAGAGCATGTTGCCGGGGATGATCCGCTCCGGAACATGCGCGATATGCACGTCCTTTCCGCAGACCAGCCCGGTTTTTTCGACCAGCGGGCGTACGCACGCGTCCATGGTGCCCGGCGCGATGGTGGACTCCACGGCAAGGATCGCACCCTTCGGGCAGACGGCCAGCACGTCCCGCACGGCGGCCGTCACAAAGGACGGGTCAATGCGCTTGCAGTGCTTGAGATACGGCGTCGGCACGGCGACGATGTAGAGATCCGCGGGAACGCAGGCCGGCGCGAACGACAACTTCCCGCTCGCACTCGCCTTCTGAAACAACTCGGGCAGCCCCTTTTCTTCAAACGCCGCTTCACCGGAGGCAAGTTTTTCAAGCAATTCCGCGTTTTTGTCGGTTCCGACAACTTCCCAGCCGCCCGCGGACAGGCTCAGCGCCGTCGGCAGGCCGATATACCCGAGGCCAACCACATTGATCTTCATATGCCGTGCATCCCCTTTCCGGTAAGGCCGTCCCTCCCTGCGGAGGCGTCGGCCGGGGTTTTTATGCGTGTCGTTCCCCGTTCCACGCGGCGACGGCGTTTACGATGCGCTCCGACGCATGCCCGTCTCCGTAGGGGTTCTCTGCCGCGCGCATGCGCCCGTATTCCGCGGCATCGGAAAGCAGCCGCATGGTCTCCCGATAGACCGCTTCCTCGGCGGTCCCGACGAGTTTGAGCGTGCCGGCCTCGACGCCCTCGGGGCGCTCGGTCACATCCCGCAGCACCAGTACGGGCTTGCCGAGCGAGGGCGCCTCCTCCTGAATGCCGCCGCTGTCGGTCAGGATCAGATACGCGCGCGCCATGAGGTTATGAAACGCCAGCACGTCCTGCGGCTCCGTAAGCTGTATGCGCTCGCACCCGGACAAAACCTCGCGCGCGGTTTCCTGCACGACGGGATTCATATGCACGGGATATAGGACCCTGACGTCCGGCGTGTCGGAAACGACGCGGCGGACCGCGCGAAAGATATTCCGAAGCGGCGCGCCGAAGTTCTCGCGCCGGTGCGCGGTCAGAAGGATCAGCCGGCCACCGTCGGCCCAGCGGGTCAGCGGGCTTTCGTAATCGTCCCGCACGGTCGTCTTCAGCGCGTCGATGGCGGTGTTGCCGGTCACGAAAATCGAACGCGCGTCGTACCCTTCGGCAAGCAGATTCCGTTTTGCAAGCTCCGTCGGCGCGAAGTTCAGCGCGGCGACGATGGACGTTGCCCGGCGGTTGAACTCCTCGGGATACGGCGCGTAGAGATCGTGCGTGCGCAGCCCGGCCTCCACGTGTCCGACGGGGATTTTCAGGTAGAACGCGGCGAGCGCCGCGGCAAACGTCGTGGTCGTATCGCCGTGGACCAGCACAAGATCGGGCTTTTCCTTTTCGAGCACTTCGCCGATGGAGGAAAGGATGCTCATGGTAACGTCGAAAAGCGTCTGTCGTTCGCGCATCACGTTCAGGTCGTATGCCGGACGGATCGCAAAGCAGTCGAGCACCTGCCGGAGCATTTCCCGATGCTGGCCGGTCACGCAGACGACGGTCTGCATATCCTTCCGCTCTTTGAGCGCAAGCACCACCGGGCCCATTTTAATGGCCTCTGGTCTCGTGCCGAAGATCACCATGACTTTCTTCATCGGACGCTCCGCTCCCTGAATTTTGAATGGGCATACTCAATCGCCGCCAAAAACCCGTCCGCCATGTCGGATAATTTCCGGCATTCTTCATAATACGCCAGCGCGTTCCTTCCGTAAAGCAGATATTTCTCCCGGTTTTCGGTCAGGTCGAGAATCGTTCTGCAAAGCCCGTCCGGCGTATCGTACAGAACGCCGTTCACGCCGTCGGTGATATTGAAGATCTCGCCGCCCGTGACCGCGTCCCGCTGCGTGATGAACGGCACGCCGCAGCCCATGCTTTTGAGCACGGTCAGCCCGGCCTGGCGGGGAGAAACGCAGGCGATCGCCCCGGCAAAATACCGCCCGAGCACCGTATCGTCGAAGATCGCGCCGGTAAACTCCACGCGCCCGGACAAGCCGTGCGCCTTTACCCACGCTTCGATGCGCTCCCGCTCGCTGCCGTCGCCGATGAGAATAAGCTTCGGCACGCGCCCGTTTTCCCGGCAGGCCAGTTCGAACTGCTCAAGCAGCTCGTCAAACCCCTTTTGCGGATAGAGAGAGCCTAAAAAGAGCAGCGTGTCCCTTTTACGCGGCGTATCGTCCTGAATCACGCGCACGGTGTTCGGCGCCACGAAAAGCTTCTCCTTTGGCCAGCCCTGCGCGGCGTATTTTTCGGCCGGATACGCGCTGTAAAACAGGCAGGCGTCGGACGCCTTCAGAATGCTCCTGTAAAACGCTCCGCTTCCGTCGTCGGAATCATAGCGGGACGTATAGCTCGCCGAAACGCCGATCCCCCAGTGAACAAGCCCGAACCCGCGCCTTTTGAGCCGGCTAAGCCGGCGCACGGCATAGACCGGCGTATCGTAGGAATTGATCACCACGTCGTACCCGTTTGTAAGCTGTTTCAGGCCGCCGCGGTAGACCTTGCCGATGCGGGGAATATGGAACGTTTCGACCTTTTTTGCCTCGAACGCCGCGCCTTCCGGTGCCGCGCCGGATTCGTAGGCGACCGTTAAGTCCGCCGATTCTGTCAGGAGGTTGAAGATCGGCACGCGGTAGCTCGGAATCGCCTGCTGGATCAGGAGCACCTTACGCTTCATGTTCGCCTCCGTCCTTTCGGTCGCGCAGATATTTCCGGCCGGCCTGAGAAAGCGTGCGGAACGATCCGAAGTATAGCTTCACAAACGGCCTCGTGCTTTTCAGCGCCCACGTCGCGCCGAAGGAGGAAACAACAAAGCCGCCCACGCAGGCAATCGCCGCGCCCGTCAGCCCATAGATCGGAATCAGCGCCACGCTCAGCGCAATGCTGACGATCGCGGAAATCAGCGAAAGGTATTTAACCGCGCTCTGCCTGCTCTCCGCCTGAATCCAGATATTGCGCGCGGACCCGACGTTTGACAGGATGCCGATCCATGCAATGATGCGCAGCACGTTCGCCGCAGGCGCATACTCCGCACCGTAGAGCAGATTCACCACCCACGGCGCCAGCGCGCAAAGACCGATTCCCGCACAAACGCCGATGCCGAGCACGGCCATGAGCATGAGCTGATACCGCGGACGAAATGCCTCCGGGTTGTTCTGCTTGGTCTGCAGCAGCACGGGGAACGCGGAATCGACAATCGCGAGCGGCACAAACAGCCACATCGTGGCGATCATGTACGCCGCGTTGTAATAGCCGAGCATTGCGTCGCCCAGCGCCGCGCCGAGATAGAGCTTGCTGAAGTGCGCGGACGCGGCGTTGGTCAGGCCGGACAATATGAAGTGCCAGCTCCGGCCAAGCAGCCGTTTCCCGATCGAAAACGAGAACCACAGCCGCATCTTTGCCTTCGCAAAGAACAGCGGGACCACGAAAAGATAGTTCGTCAGCATCTGGATTACGCTGGTCAGCGCAAACCATTCCACCGAAGCGCCCCGAATCAGCAGCACGATACGCCACGCGCTGCACGCGATGTTGCCGATGATCGAACCGATGGCGGTGTATTTGCTCATCAGCTTCATCTGGAACCAGAGCCGAAGCGCGTCGAACGCCTGCAGGATCAGCTGGAGGCTCTGCAGAACGGTCACGATCAGAAGCAGCTTTTCGCCCGGCCGGGAAATCGCGGCCGCGGCGGCGATGCCGGCGATCGAAAGCGTGGACGAAACGAGCCGCAGAATCAGCGCGGTGCCGATGATGCCGCCGACGTCGTCCGGCGTTTCGATCATGTTCGTGATCTGAATGTCGTTGAGGCCGAGCGTGCAGAACGCCTGGAACATGGCCATCAGCGACACGCCGTAGCCCAGAATTCCATAATTGGCCGGGCCAAGATACCGCGCCGCAATGATGCCGATGACGGCCGAAAGCACATACTGAAACACGCTCTGCGCGATCAGCCAGCCCGTGTTGACCGCAAAGCGTTTGCGCAGTCCGTTTTCCGTGCCGAGCAGACCCATGTCAGCCGTCCTCTCCGGCGGTTTCGGCAACGCGCGCGTAGATAGCGATCAGGTCGGCGAGATTCTTCGCCGGGTCGTGCGTGCGGCGCGCGTGGGCGCGCGCGCTTTTGGACAGGCGCAGCGCCAGCTCGTCGTCGAGGAAGATGCGCCGCGCGTATTCGGCGAGCAGATACGGCGCGTCGAACGGGTAGAGAAACCCGTCCTCGCCGTGCGTGAGCAGGTTCGCCGTGCCGCCCGTAAAGCTCGCGACGACGGGCGTGCCGAGCAGCATCGCCTCGCCGATGGCGTTGGAGCTGTTTTCGATCGACGAGGGCGAGAGCGCGACGTTTGCGGAAAGATACGCCTCCCGCATCCGCTCCGCGCGCAGGCTGCCGGCAAACGACACCGCGTCGTCAAGACCGTTTTCGCGGATCAGGCGCGCAAGATACTTCGCGTAACAGGTGCGGCGGAGGCGCTTTTCCGGCGTCGAACCGTCGCGCGGGTCCGCGCCGGTCGTGATCAGCCGAACGTCCGGGAACTCCTTTTTCAGGATCGAAAGCGCCTCGATCGCCTTGTGCAGGCCCTTGATCGGATAGTTCCCCTGCGCGACGAATATCGTATGCTGCGCGCACTCTTTCGGGGTCCATATTCCCTCGTAAAACGGCGCGCGCAGCGTTTCGCCGCAAAAGTGATACGCCGCGGCCGGGTTGATCTGGCGCACGCACGCGCGGTCCCAGTCCGTACGGCCGATCACGTGCCGCGCCTTTTTGAGCGCCTCGATCTCAAACGCGCCGCGCATCGCGTATTTCTCCCGCTGACGGCGGATGCTGTCCCGCCGGACGAAATCGCGGAACGTGCAGGCGTTCACCGCGCGCTCCGGCAGCCCCGCCGTATAGTGGCGCGCGCACACCGAACAGAGCCCCTGAATGCTGACCACAGCGCGGTCCAGCGCGCCGGCGCGTTCGCAGGCGTTGAGCATGGCGAGCGTAAACGGGTATTCCGTTCCCCAGATATGGATCACGTCCGGCTTTTCGCTCGCCAGCACCCCGGCAAACAAACGCTCCGTCTCCGGCGCATACCGCAGCGTCGGCTGCTCAAACGAACGGTAGGACAGTCGCCCGGCGGACCCGTGCTGCAGCGGCCCTTCGGCGCGGTAGCATACCGTCAGCTCGTTCGCCTCGTCGGCAAGCAGCCCGTCGCAGACCGAGACGAGCCAGCCGCCCGCGTACTGCTCGGGGCTTCCCGTCAGCGCCGCAATCTGCGGCAGCACCGGCGCGACGACCCAGAGTATCCTCATGCCGGTCCCTCCGTTTTCTCCCGTTCGGCTGCGCCGAGCGCGCGCAGCACCGCAAGCCGGCGCGATTCGTCCATGAGCAGCAGCCGGAGCCGACGCTCGTACGATGCGCGTTCCTCATTGGCCCTCCGCCCGCTTCGGCCGGCAAACAGGCGCGGCCTTTTCTCCCGCCGCGCCGGAAACAGCTCGGCTTCGTTCGCGCCGCAGTACGCGCGGCACATGCGCTCCGCCGCGTCTCGATACGCCGCCTCGTGCTGAAACAGTTCGTTCTGTTCGCCGAGCTTCGTCAGAAAAGCTTCGTCGCCGGAAAGCGAAACCGCACCGGACGCGTACGTCAGCGCGCGCGTCTCGTACGCAAAACGCCCGTTCCGCTCGAACGAAACGGAAACGGCGAGCGAACGGTTCTCCCCGTCGGCATGGTCATCCGCGAGCGTGCCGAGCCCGTAAAACGCCGCTCCGCACGCATGCTCCTCCCAGCCCGCCGCCGCGCCCGGCCCCGTGCAGGCGACGATCGTCGCGCCCGCGTCGAGAAAGCGCAGAAAGCGCGCGCGCCACTCGGGCAGCGGCAGCGCGCCGCCCGGCAGACCCGCGTGGCAGAACACGACCACGTGGTCGCACTGCGGCAGCAGCATCCGCACATGATCGTACACGGCGGGATGCAGAATATCCGCAAACCCGTCGAACGCGCCGCCGCGGTACGGCCGTTCCCCGAATGATAGAAACCCCAGCCGCACGCCGTTGATCAATAGAACTTTCGGCCGGTAGGCGAGCGCTTCGGTCGCGCCCGCACCGAGAAACGCACCTTCCGGCACCGCAGAACGCACCGCCGGCGGACTGTCCGCCGACAGCCCTGCGAGCGGAAGCAGATCAAATCCGTTCTTCAGCAGCCGCTCCGCGCACGCCGCGGCGCCGGACGAACCCGGCTCCGCTTCGCCGAGCAGCGAGCAGCAGCGAAAATCGTGCGCTCCGGCGTATGCCGAAAACGCCTCGTCGAACAACGCGCGGTCCGAAGCAGGCAGCGGCCCCGCGCCGCCGCAGAGCAGCACCTTCGCCGCCGGTTCCACGGCGTCGGGCTGCCGGATTACCGTTTGCCCGTTCTTTTTCATTCCGATTCCTCCGTCCTTTTAACGCCGCGCCGCGCCTGCTCGAGCGAGCGAAGAAACGCCAGCACGCGCCGCGCCTGCGCCACGTTGGACTTGTGCTCCAGCACGAACGCCCGCGCCGCCGCGCCGAATCTGCGCCGTTCCGCACCCGGAACGGCAAGCGCGGCCTCGAGCGAACGCGCCATGCCTTCAACGCTCTCATCGTCAAAGAGATACGCGTAATCGTCATATTCGCGCGGCATACCGGACAGTCTGGTCGTCAGCACGGGCGTGCCGGACGCCATATACTCGAGATTCTTCGACGGAAACGAGTACGCCGTAAATTGTTCGCCGGACGGGCGGGGATTGATCAGAAGCGCCGCGCGGAGTTCCTCGCGCACGACCGTTTCGTTGTCCGCCACGCCGCGGCACTCGATGCGCGGATCCTTCGCGGCCAGCAACCGAAGCCGCTCCGCCGCGTCGCCGTCGCCGTAAAACACCAGCCGCGCGTTTTCGTCCTTTACCCTGGAAAACGCCTCGGCAAGGCGCAGCACGCCGTACTTTTCATGCAGCATGCCCGCGTAAAGGCAAATTTTCTCGGCGGTTTCCGTCTCCGGAACGGTCCCGCGCGGCACCGTCTCCGCGTCCACCTGCCCCTCCGCGACAAGATACGGCCTGCCGTTCGGGTTCACGAGCGGGTTCATCGCCTCGGTAAGCAGCACGTAGCCGTCAAATTTTGCAAGCATACGGGTGTTCCAGCACGAAACGCGCGTTTCGCCGTCCGCCAGAATGTTTGGAACATCCGTCACGATCGCCGCGCAGGGGCGTCCCCGCAGTTTCGCCGCCGCGCGCGCGCCGCCCGCAGCCGCCACGTTCAGCCCGTCGCAGACGACGAACGCGTCCTTCGAAAGGAAGAACAGCGCGTAAAAAAACGCCCCGGCGCAGACGACGGCATGTTTCACGGCCGGCAGGCCGACGATGGGAAGATACCGCAGCCGCACGCCGTCCTGCTTTTCGCCCTTCAGAACCAAAAACCGCCTGCCGCACGTCTCCCGCGTGGCGGGCGGCGCGGACAGCGCGGTGACGAGCGCTCCGCTGTGCACAAGCCCCTTCGTCATAAGGCGATGATACTTCTGCGCCGCAAGGCTCGGGGTCACGCGCGCGCCGGAAAACAGCGCGCGGAACGTCTCCGTACCGACGAGTGCGGAAACATACAGGATGCGCGGCGCCCCGGCGGGTTTCACGCTACCTGCCCCACGTGGTGCGCCGGATAATGCGCGCGTAGCTTTCGATGAGCTTGACCACCTTCACGCTGACGTTCGCGTCCTCATAATCGTCCGGCAGCGCGGTCGGTTCGCCGTTTTCCGCCATCGACACGGCAAGCGCGACGGCCTGTTCCACGTCCTCGCGCGTGATGCCGCCGAGCACGATGGTCCCCGCGTCAAGCGCCTCGGGCCGCTCCGTGGAGGTGCGAATCAGCACGGCGGGGAAGCCGAGCATGGCCGACTCCTCGGAGAGCGTGCCGCTGTCGGAGAGCACGCAGTAGGCCGAGAGCTGGAGTCTGTTATAGTCGAGAAAACCGAACGGCTCGAGCGAACGTACGTTCGGGTGGAAACGGAACCCCCGCTCCTCGATGCGCTTGCGGCTGCGCGGATGGGTAGAATAGATCACGGGCAGGCCGGTCGTCTCCGCAATATCGTTGACCGCATGCATGAGCGAGAGGAAGTTTTCCTCGTCGTCGATGTTCTCCTCGCGGTGCGCGGAGAGCAGGATATACTTCTTTTCCTCCAGACCGAGCCGCCCGAGCACGTCGCTTGCAAGGATGCGCGGCTTCTGCTTTTCGATCACCTCGCGCATCGGCGAGCCCGTGACGAACACGAACTTTCCGTCGAACCCCTCGGAGAGCAGGTACCGCCGCGAATGCTCCGTATAGGGCAGGTTGACGTCGCTGATGCGGTCGACGATCACGCGGTTGACCATCTCCGGCACGTTCCAGTCCCAGCAGCGATTCCCTGCCTCCATGTGAAAAATCGGCACTTTGAGGCGCTTTGCCGGAATCGCCGCGAGCGCGGAGTTCGTGTCCCCGAGGATCAGCAGCGCGTCCGGCGTTTCCTTTGCCAGCACCTCATAGGACCGCGCGATGATGTTGCCCATCGTTTCGCCGAGATCCTTTCCGGCGCTTTCGAGATAGTAATCCGGCGCGCGCAGCCCCAACTCATCGAAGAATATCTTATTCAGCGTGTCGTCATAGTTCTGACCCGTGTGGACGAGCACGTGCTCGAAATACCGGTCCGCGCACGGAATCACCGCCGAGAGACGGATGATTTCCGGCCGCGTGCCGAGGATGGTCATCAGCTTCAGTTTCTTCATGCTCCGGTTACCTCCGCGTGAATGGTGTCCGGCCGCGCGGGATCGAAGCATTCGCTCGCCCACATGATCGTCACCAGATCGGTCCTCCCCGTATTCTCAAGGCTGTGCGCATAGCCGACCGGAATATCCACGACGACCGGCTTTTTGCCGCTGACACGATACTCGATCACCTCGTTCGCGTCTGGGCTGCGGAAGCGGATCACGCCCGTTCCGGAAACCACGAGGAACTTTTCGGTCTTCGTGTTATGCCAGTGATTGCCCTTGGCTACGCCGGACTTTACAACATTCACGGACACCTGGCCGGCGTTCTCCGAGCGCAGAAACTCCGTAAAACTGCCGCGCTCGTCCTCGTGCGCCGTCAGCGGGTAGGCAAACTCCATCGTCGGCAGAAAGCTCGTGTAGGTCGCGTAGAGCTTCCTTGTCAGCGGATCGCTCAGGTCCGGCAACGCGTTCTCCTCCCGGATGCGGCGGAACGACTGAATCCGCGCCGCGATCCCCCCGAGCGCGGCCGTATGCGTCACCGGCACGACGCAGTAGGGTCCCTCCATTGTGCACGCACCCTCGAGCAGTCCGAGGAGCGCTTCCGTAACGTCGTCGATGTACGCGAGCGTAAGCACCGTGGCCGGGTCGTTGACCGTGATCGGAAGGTCGTGCGTGGTGTTGTAGCAAAACGTCGCGATCGCGCTGTTGTAGTTCGGTCTCGACCATTTGCCGAACACGTTCGGGAAGCGAAACACGTAGACCTTCGCGTTCGTCTCCCGCTGATACTGAAAGAGCAGTTCCTCGCCGGCTTTCTTGCTCCTGCCGTAGAGGTTCGGCAGCGCGGCCTGGGTGGAGCTGGCAAACATCACCGGGGAACCGTTCCGGCGGCGCAGCAGAGTTCGGAGCAGCGTATCGGTGAAGCTGTAGTTGCCCTGCATGAACTCTTCCTGCGTTTTCGGCCGGTTTACGCCGGCCAGGTGATAGACGAATTCGCATTCCGCGCAGCACCGCTCCAGTTCCTCGGCGGGCGAATCCGCCTCGAAGAGGAGCAGATCGTCGTAACCGCGCGTATGCAGCGCCGCGATGAGGTTCTTTCCGATGAATCCGCCCGCGCCCGTGATCAGAATTTTCATTCTCGCCGCCCCCTCATGCTTCGTCCCGTCCAGTTCGCCCGTCCCATCGCAAGCGCGGCGCCCCGCGGTTCAGCGGCGAAGGGCCGCCAGCTCCGCACGGATGTAGGGAAGCGCCCTCAGCCGGTCCTTGACCTGTTCGACCGAGAGGATCGTCGTGTTGTTCGAGTTGAATTCGGACAGCCGGCTGCGCTCCACATTGCCCTGTTCGTAATACTTTTCATAATTGAGGTTCCTCGTATCCGCCGGCACGCGGAAGTATTCGCCCATATCCTCCGCGCGGGCGCATTCCTCGTTGGTCAGCAGCGTTTCAAACATCTTTTCTCCGTGGCGGATGCCGATGATGCGCACGGGGTTGTCCGCCCCGAACAGCTCCTTTACCGCCTGCGAGAGCACCGCAAGCGTGCAGGACGGCGCCTTCTGCACCATGATATCGCCCGTACAGCCGTGCTCGAAGGTGTAGAGCACAAGCTCCACCGCCTCCTCGAGGCTCATGAGGAACCGCGTCATGTCGGGGTTTGTAACCGTCAGCGGCGCGCCGGATTTGATCTGCTCGATGAAGAGCGGAATCACGCTCCCGCGCGAGCACATCACGTTTCCGTACCGCGTGCAGCAGATCGTCGTTCGTTCCGGCGACACCGTGCGCGAGCGCGCGACGGCGACTTTTTCCATCATGGCCTTGGACGTGCCCATCGCGTTGATCGGATACGCGGCCTTGTCGGTGGACAGGCAGATCATGCGCCTGACGCCGGCTTCGATGGCCGCCGCCAGCACGTTATCCGTTCCGAGCACGTTCGTTTTAACCGCCTCGAGCGGAAAGAACTCGCAGGACGGAACCTGCTTGAGCGCCGCGGCGTGGAACACGTAATCCACACCGTAGATCGCGTTCCGCACCGATGTAATGTCCCGCACGTCGCCGATGAAGAAGCGGATCTTATCGTTCTGGTAATGCCTGCGCATATCGTCCTGCTTCTTCTCGTCGCGCGAGAAGATGCGGATCTCGCGGATCCCCGAGTCGAGGAACCGCTCCAGCACGGCGTTTCCGAAGCTCCCCGTACCGCCCGTGATCAGCAGCGTTTTTCCGTCAAACATGTCGTTCTACCCCCGTTTTCGCCCGCCCGTCGTTTTCGAGCAGTTTAAAATATGCCTTCGTCGCCGCCGCGCGGGACGCGTGGGCGCAGGCGTATTCCCGCGCGCGCTTCGCCATTTCGGCGCGCGGACCGCGGCCCAGATAAACGCGGAGGATCGCATCCGACAGCGCCGCCGCGCTGCCGGGCTCCGCCGCGAGGCCGTATCCGTCCCGTTTGATCGCGCGGCCCCATTCGCCGTCCGCTTCCGTGCAGACGATCACCGGCCGCCCCGCCGCCATCGCCGTCCATGTTTTCGACGGCATGGCGTAGCGCGCCGCTCCCCGTTTCAGCGGAATCAGCGCGACGTCCCCGAGCGAATACACCTCGGAAACGCGCTCCTCCGGATACAGCTTAAACAGCAGCACATTGTCGATTCGTTCCTCCCGTATGCGCTCGCGCACATGCGGAAGCAGCGCGCCGCCGCCGAAGATCACGATGCGCACCTCCTGCTCCGCCCGAAGGCGCTTCGCCGCGTCGAGCAGGAGGTCCGGCTCCTGCAGCATACCGAGCGTCCCGGCGTACACCGCGTAAAACAGTCCGCGCGGCAGGTTCAGCTCGTCAAAAAGCGGGTTTTCCTCCCGCGAAACCGGCTGCACCGCGTCCGTGTCCGCCCAGTTCGGAATCACGGCGATCCGTTCCTCCGCCACGCCGCGCCCCAGCAGCGTGCGCTTCATATCCTCCGAGAGCGTCACAAACGACGTGTTCCGCTCGTACGTGCGCCGCTCCATCCGGCGGCAGAGCCGGACCAGCGGATGCGCTTCGCGGTATTTCCCCATCGCGATCAGACTGTCGGGGAAGATATCCTGCAGGATATAAACCGTGCGCGCCCGTTTTGCGAGCTTCGCGCCGACCAGGCCGAGAAACGGCGGCATGCTGCCGAGCAGATATGCATCCGCACCCAGGCGTTTCGCCGTACGGTACAACGCGCGCGTATTGAACAAAAAATGCAGTCCTCTGCGAAGAAGGCCCTTCCCCTCGCGCGACTTCGTGCCGACGCGGAGGATGCGGTATCCTTCCGGCGCGGTCTCGTCCGTACGCTTCAAAAAGCTTGTCCGCGTCGATTCGTCGAGCCCGCGGTTCGGCAGGTTGGTCACCACCGTAACGTGCGCGCCGTACGCGGCAAGATCCGCCGCGAGGTCCACATACAGATGCGTGATCGGCGTGATCTCCGGCGCGAAATACGCCGTGACGAGCGAAACGCAAAGCGGCTTTTCCGCATCCGCCGCACCCTCGCGCACGCCGCTGCCGGCAAGCACGCTGACGAGCGTATGAAAAAAGCACCGCCAATCCATCCGGAACCCGAACCGCCGCACATACTCGCCGTCGTACGCCGCCTTGATGGGGATCGGCAACTCGTCGCGCCCGTTGATCTGCGCCCAGCCGGTCAGACCAGGGCGGACGTCGTTCGCCGTAAGCCCGAACCGGCCCGTATAACGGTCCCGCTCGGCAATCAGATCGTCCTGATTCCAAAGCGCGGGCCGCGGGCCGATAATCGACATGTCGCCCACGAAAATATTCCAAAGCTGCGGCAGCTCGTCGAGACTGGTTTTCCTCAAAAGTCGCCCGACGCGCGTAATCCACTCGTTCGGGTTGGACAGAAGGTGCGTCGGGACGTCGCGCGGCGTGTCGATGCGCATGGTTCGGAATTTGAGAATGTTGAAATATGCCTTGCCGGCGCCGATGCGTTTCTGCCGGAACAGCACCGGCCCTTTGGAATCAAGCCGGATCGCGATCGTAAGCGCCAGCAGCAACGGCGAAAGGACCGCCCCGCCAATGAGCGAAAGCACGACATCCAGGCACCGCTTGATGCGAATATACATTGATATCCTTCTGAATCCTTCTCCGGCGCGGTCCGCCCGCCGCCTGGCATGCAAAAGCACTTCGGTTTTTCTCTACGCCAAGCAAACGAGTCTTTTCCCCCGCTTACAGCAGAAATTTTATCATGCGGACCGATGTGTGTCAATGAAACAGCCCCGCGGACGGTTTGCCGCGGGGCCGCGATCGAGTTGCGGTTCCGGATTCAGGCGTTGGAACCGACACGTTTTGCAACGAGGATCAGCCGCCCGTTCTTTGCATAGTAATTGCACGTTACGAGCGTAAGAAGCCGGTCGTCCGGCGAAACGGTTCCCCCAAAGTCGAAAAGCGAACGCTCCAGCGCCTCCTGCCCGTATGCGGCGAGCTCTTCGTCCGTCCGGATCCCCGCGTACGCGTAGAACGGGTAGGAGTCGTCCGCGCCGACCGTGGTCTGATAGACGGAGATCACGCGGTACGTGCCCAGCCGCTCGACGGTATCGAAGCGGATTTCCATATGTGAAAGCGCGAACGATTCGTCCAGATACTTATCGAGCTCTCCGAACATCGAGCCGCTCTTCATGTTGTGACCATAGATGAGTACGTTTCGCGCATCCGGCGCGCTGCTTTCGTCGATAAAGATCATGCCGCGCTTGCTGGATTTCCCGTCAAAGTCGCGCTGATAGTAATACTGCGGACGGTCCGGGCTGTACATGACCGGGCAGTCCGCCTGCGTGTCCGGAACGCGGATCCATCCCGCGAACTCGCCGTTTTCCGCCTGCAGCTGCGCATACGCGGCAAGCGTTTCCGCATCCTCGGGGGAAAGCGTCGGCGCGCTCGTCGGCGTCGGCTGCGGGGAATCCGCCGTATCAGCGGCGGATTCCCCGTTCGCCAGTTCGATGACGACGATCTCCGTCTGTCCCGCCGTCCGGACCCGCTCCTGCAGCGCGGCGATGCCCGCCGCCGCCTTCCGTTCGGCAATCAGTTTGCCGGCAACGCCTGCGGCGCAGGCGCACGCCGTCAGCGCGAGCAGAATCAGCGCGGCGACGCCGGTGGCGCGGCGGCGCCTTTTCCGCCTACTTCTTGCGCGCACAGCGCAGCGAGATCAGCACGATTCCCGCGACGGCGCAGAGCCCGATCAGGATGAAGATCACGAGCCACAGATCCGTCTGTTCGCCCATCTGCGGGGTAACCGGCGTTGCGGTCGGGACCGGCGTTGCAGTCGGAACCGGCGTCGCGGTCGGAACCGGCGTCGGAGTGACCGTAGCCACGGGCGTCGGGGTCGCCGTCGGCGTTGCCGTCGGCGTTGCCGTCGGCGTGGCCGTCGGTGTTGCCGTCGGCGTTGCCGTCGGCGTGGCCGTCGGTGTCGCTGTCGGTGTCGGGG
>CAZIQO010000046.1:0-23035 GCA_964541465.1 uncultured Oscillospiraceae bacterium | reverse complement strand
GTAGAGGACCGCATAGTCGTCGTAGCGGCGGCCGCCGTAGCGCGCGCCTTCGAGGATGCGGTTGCAGATGCGGTTCGCCTCGTCCCGCTCGTCGATCGCCTCGTACACGTCGACCGGATCGCCGCCGCGGCGGTCGGTCCAGAGCGCCTTGGGCTTTCGCGCGCGGTTGTTCGCGATCACGGCGTTCGCGGCGCTGAGGATCACCTCGGTGGAGCGATAGTTCTGCTCGAGCCGGATCACCGCCGCGCCGGGGAAGTCTTTTTCAAATTCGAGAATGTTGCGGATGTCCGCCCCGCGCCAGCCGTAGATGCTCTGGTCGTCGTCCCCGACCACACAGAGGTTCCGATGCTGCTCGGCGAGCAGCCGCACGATCTGATACTGCACGAGGTTCGTATCCTGATACTCGTCCACAAGCAGATAGCGAAACCGCGCCCGGTATTTTTCGAGCACGTCCGGATACTGCGTAAACAGCTCGACCGTCAGGAGCAGCAGATCGTCGAAATCGAGCGCGTTGCTCTGACGGAGGTATTTTTGGTACAGCGTATACGCGCCGACGATCTCCTTTGGCTCGTACGACTCGCGGAAGAACGCGAGCACGTCGAGCGAATGGTTCTTGGCCTCGGAGATCCTGCCGGAAAGCATGCGCGGCGTGAACACCTTGTCGTTGAGGTTCATGTCCCGTATGACTTTTTTTAAAAGCGACTGCTGGTCCGCATCGTCGTAGATCACGAAGGTGCGTTCGTATCCGAGCGGTTCGATCTCGCGCCGGAGGAGACGCGCGCAGAAGGCATGGAACGTCATGACCCACAGATCGGAGGCGTCCGCGCCGACGAGCGTCTCCACGCGCTCGCGCATCTCGCCCGCCGCCTTGTTCGTAAACGTCAGCGCGAGGATGTTCCTTGGCGAAACGCCGCAGTTTCCGATCAGATAGGCGATGCGGTGCGTGAGCACGCGTGTTTTGCCGCTGCCCGCGCCGGCGAGCACCAGAACGGGGCCTTCGGTTGTTTCAACGGCTTCGCGCTGCCGTTCGTTGAGCGACGAAAGATCCATCTGCTTCCCCCTGACTGCAATATATAAATTATATCATACAAACGGCGCGCCGGAACATGAAATCGGCGCCGAGACAAAACCCGAAGCGGCGAACCAGATAAAATGCGCGTCTTTACGCGCGGCGGGAACTTTGCTAAAATAGCGGCATGAAACTGCTTCTTGCCACAAACAACGCGCACAAGGCGCGCGAGATCTTCGAGATCCTCGGAGAGACGTTTCCCGATATGCAGACGCTTTCCCAGGCGGGGCTTTCGATCGACGTCGTCGAGGACGGCGAAACGTTCGAGGAGAACGCCGTCAAGAAGGCGGAAACGGTGCTGGAAGCGTCCGGCTCTCCGGCAGCGCTGGCGGACGACAGCGGGCTGATCGTGGACGCGCTCGGCGGCGCGCCGGGCGTGCGCAGCGCGCGGTATGCGGGCGGGGAAGGACACGTGGACGCGGAGAATAACCGAAAGCTCATGCGCGAGACGGCCGGTATTCCCCGGGAAAAGCGCACGTGCCGGTTTGCCTCGGCGGTCGCGCTCGCGCGGCGCGGCAAAGAGACGATCGTGGCGACCGGGACCGTGGAGGGAATCCTGCTTACGGAAGCGCGCGGCTCGAACGGATTCGGATACGACCCGTATTTCTTCTATCCGCCGCTGAATCGCTCGTTCGCGGAGCTGACGGCGGAGGAGAAGAATGCCGTCAGCCACAGAAAGCGCGCGCTGGAAGCCCTTTTAAAGAAACTGCGGGAGGAAGCATGACGCGCGCCGCCGTGTTTTCCGATACGCACGGGCGCACGGAAGGCGCGCCGGAGGCGATCCGGCAGGCGGGCGGGATCGGCGCGATCCTGCACCTTGGCGACTACGGCGGAGATTTGCAGAAGCTCGCCGATTCGCTTTCGGTTCCGTACTACGCCGTGCGGGGCAACTGCGATTACTTCGGAAACTACCCGAGAAAACGGATCGTAACGATCGAAAACGCGTCGCTGCTAATGGTGCACGGCGACGCATTTCGGAGCGTATTCGAGCTTTCGGACGCGGCGAAAAAAGACCACTGCGCGGCGGTGCTGTTCGGGCACACGCACGAGCCGCTGCTGCAGGCGGACGGGGAAACGCTCATCCTCAATCCCGGCAGCTTTTCGCGTCCGCGATTCGGCTCGAAGCGTTCGTTCGCGGTGCTGGAGATCGACGGAGGGGAGATCAAAGTAAAGATGATTCCGCTTTAAACGATCGCGTCCTCGCCGGTGTCCTCCTCCCGGTTTTCACCGGAATAGAGCGAAAAGTCCGGCATCTCCGCCACGTCGTGCAGGCCGAACTGCCGGAGGAACCGGTCGGTCGTTCCAAACAGTCCGGGCCGCCCGACCACGTCCTTTTTCCCGATCTCCGCAATCAAACCAAGCTTTTGCAACTGCGTGACGGCGTAGTCGCAGCGGACGCCGCGGACCGCCTCGATATCGGCGCGCGTGACCGGCTGACGGTAGGCGACGATGGCGAGCGTCTCGAGCAGGGACTGCGAAACGCTCTTCGTCTCGTCCGGATGAAGCAGCTGCTCCACCGCGTCGATATACGCGCGGTTGCTCACAAGCTGCGCGGTGTCCGTCGTAACGAGCAGTTGGATGCCGCGCCCCTGATCGCGGTAGAGGGCCTCCATTTCATCGAGCGCCGCCCTCGCTTCCCGAAGCGGGCAGCCGAGCACGCGCGCGATTTCGGGCAGCGGCACCGGATCGCCCGCCACGAACAGCATGCATTCGATCGTGTTGAACAGCGTCTGACGTTCCATTTCGCGCTTTTAGATCCTTCCCGCGGATGATCCACTCGTAAAAAGCGAATCGATCCGATCTGTAGAAAAAATTTGATCTTAACAAGGCTGAGGCCAAGACGGATGAAGTTCGTCAGTCTTCCGTTTCATCCATGTACTCGTAGGATTCGTCGTCCAGCAGGAGCTTGTCCGCGCTGATGCGGATCGGAGCGAACGGCGATCTCTGGCGCAGAAGGATTTCCCCGCGCGAGATCATCTCCAGCAGCGCCATGAACGTTACGATGATCTCCATCTTCGTTGCGTCGGGAGCGAACAGCTCCTCGAACGAAACGGCGCGCTTTTCCTGCAAAATGGCGCGGATGCGGCCCGTCTGCGAGCGGACCGTAAAGCGGTCGGGCCGCACGTGCTGCGATTCAACGTGCTCCGGTTCGTTTTGTTTGCGCTCAAGCAGCGCGAGAAACGCCGCGAACAGGCCGTCCATGCAGGCGCCGTCAAGCGCCACTTCCTTCGGCGGCAGCGGGATATCCTCCGGAAGGCGTGTAAAGCCGAGTTTTGCCGCGTCGAACAGGCCGCGGAGCTGTTCGGCCGCTTCCTTGCAGGCTTTGTACGCCTGCAGCTGCCGGATCAGCAGCGTCTCCGGGTCCTCCTCGGCTTCCTCCTCGCGGGGCGGACGCGGCAGGAGTTGGCGGGACTTGATGTAGAGCAGCGTGGCGGCCATCGCGAGAAATTCGCTGGCGGCGTCCAGATCGAGCTCGTCGAGCTGGTCCATGCAGGAAAGGTACTGCGCGGTGATCTCGGAAACGAAGATATCCTTGATATCCAGCTCCGACGCCTCGATCAGGTGCAGCAGCAGGTCCAGAGGCCCGTCAAATTGTTTGAGATGCACGCGGTACGCCATGAACGAACCCTGTCTTAAAACAGTCCGAAGAACCAGACGGCGATGCTGACAAAACCGCTCGTGATGCCGGAAACCAGATAGGAAAGCGCATTGCCGAACACACCGGTGATCAAAAGCGCGATCAGAATGAACTGCCCGTAGCGGCGCATGAACATGAAGAAGCGCGGGATCTTGCGCACCAGCAGGCTCTCCAGCACGTGCGAACCGTCGAGCGGGTAGATCGGGATGAGGTTAAACAGCATCAGGGAGAGGTTGATCACAACGATATAGAGGAAGATGCTCGTGAACGCCTCGTTGTCGGAAAGGCCCCATTTGAGTACGCCGGCCACGTAGATAAAGGTAAAGAAGAACGCCACAATCAGATTCATCGTGATACCGGCGAGGGACACGATGATATCGTCGCGGCGGTAATGCTTGAAGTTTCTGGGGTTGATCGGAACGGGCTTGGCCCAGCCGAACCCGACGAGCAGCAGGCAGAGGAAGCCGAAAACGTCGAAATGCGCGAGGGGGTTGAGCGTCATGCGACCGAGATTGCGCGCGGTCGGATCGCCGAGCCGATAGGCGGCGTATGCGTGCGCCCACTCGTGCACGGTCAGCCCGATGATGATCGCAGGCAGCGTATAGAGCACCTGCAGCGGGTTCTGTATCATTTGCGCAATGCGTGACAAATTGCAGAATCTCCTTTGTTTGAATGGCTCTATTATACGGGATCGCGCGCGCCGTTGCAACTCATGCGAGAAATGCGGACACGATTCGTCTCAGGATGTCGGCAATGCCGAACGCCTCGACCGAAACGCTCGGGTAGACCGGCACGGAAGCGATCGTTTCGCCGGACGCGTCGGCGAACGTGACGGTCCCGACGCTCACGTTAGCGTCGAGCGGCGCGTCGAGCCACTCCGGAAAATCGCGCGTCTGCGTCGGTTCGCCGTCGGCGGTCCGCAGCAGGGCCACGATGTCCTCCCGGGCGACCAGATCGACCGTTCGGACGCTGCCGCTGCGCACTTCGATTCCCTCCGCGACCGGTCTGTCGGCGGAGACGAGCGTGCTCGTGCGGAAATTCGCGAATCCGTAGTCGAGCAGCGCGCAGGCGGCGGAGGCGCGCGCGCTGGCGTTGTCCGCGCCGGTGACGACGGCGATGAGGCGCATGCCGTTTCGTTCGGCCAGGAATACGCCGCAGTAACCGACCTCCGCGGACGAGCCGGTCAGAAGCCCGATGCAGCCGGCGTAGCTTTTCAGCAGGCGGTTCGCGCTCACAAGCTCGGTTTCCCGCCCGTCCTCATGCACGATCGTATTCAGATACAGCCGGCTGTACTGCAGGAATGTCTTGCTCTGCGATGCGGCCTTTCCGATCATGGCGAGGTCCCATGCGGAAAACGCCGCGTCCGTTCCGAGCGCGTCCCCGAGCGTGACGGAGAGACCGATCTGGCGGAGCGTTACGTTGATGTTATCGACAAACACGCTTTCCGAGCCGTAGAGGTTTTCTCCGAGCGTCATGATCGCGTCCCCGGCGGAGATCATGACGGCCGCCTCCATGAGCGTGGCGGCGTCGATCTCCTCGTTCGCCTCGAGAAACGCCGTCGGACCCCCGATGCCGGCGGCGTGCGAGGAAACGCGCATCTGCGCGGAACCCAGGATCGTGCCGTCGTCGAACGCCTGCGCGAGCGTCAGAATCGCGGGCATTTTGCCGAGCCCCGCGACAAGATACCGTTCGTCCGCGCGGTTCGCCCAGAGGCGCGTGCTCGTATGCGGTTCCGCGAGCACCGCGGAGGCGGCGGCTTCCGCGTCCGGCAGGGAGACCGTTTCCGCTTCGGCGGCGGCGGGAAGGAACGCCAGAAGAAGCGCAAGGAAAAGAACGGATACAAGCCGCATGAAAACACCCCGTTTCAACACAGCATATGTCGAAACGGGGCGGAAACATGCATTTTCTGCGGAAAACAGTGCGTTCCGGCGGCGGGCTGATACGCGGCAGTTAATCCGCCTCGCAGCGCAGCGAGCGGACGAGCACCGGGTCGGGGGAGACGACCAGCGTGCGGTTTGCCGAATACACCACCATGCCGGGGCGGGCGCCGGACGGTTTCTTTACGAACCGGCGCGGCGTATAGTCCACCGACACGCTGCCGGCGCGCTGCGCATTGGAATAGTAGGCCGCGAGCGAGGCGGCCTCGAGAAGCGTGCGGTCGGGCGGGGTTCCGTCGAAGTCGACGATCACGTGCGAGCCGGGGATGTTCTTTGCGTGCAGCCAGAGGTTGTCCGAGCGCGCGGACTGGAGCGTGAGGGTGTCGTTTTGACGGTTGTTTTTGCCGACGTAGATCGGGATGCCGTCGGAGGAGCGAAAGCGCATCGGCGCGGAGGCTTTCGCGCCGGACTTCGGCGCGGGGCGTTTCTCCGGCCGGAGATACTTTTCGCGGACGAGCTCGTCGCGGATCTCGCCGAGCTCGAGCGGCGTCTCGCACTTGTCGATGTTTTCCAGCTGGCCTTCAAGGTACGCAATCTCCGCGGCGAGGCCCTCGATCTGCGATTCCGCGTAGGCCTTCGAGAGCTTGCCCTTCCGGTACTGCTTGAAATACCGCGTTGCGTTCTCCGCCGCGGAAATCGCCGGGTCCAGCGCGATAGCGCGCTTCTTCGGGGGATCGGCATAGTAATCCTCGACGGTGAGTTCGCGCATGCCGGGCTTTGCAAAAGAAAGATTCGCTAAAAGAAGCTCGCCGCTGACGCGGGCGTCCTCGAGCGAATCGGTCGAGGCGATCGTTTCGAGAAACGCGGCGTACTTGTTCTGTACGCGGCTCAAGTGCGTGTTCATACAGCGCCGCAGCGCGGCGCCGCGGCGGCGGATGCAGGTAAGCGCGTCCCGGTCCGCGTAGAAGCGGTCCAGCGCGTCGGACATCCGCTTAAACGGCTCCACGCGCGCGAACGCGCCGTTTGGCAGAAACGGCAGAACGCAGACGGGTTCGCCGTCCGCGCCGAACGCGACGCACGGATAAAAAGCGCCGTTTCGCATCCGCTGCAGGAGCACGTGCAGCGCTTCAGGGTCCGGCGCGGCCGAGGCGAGCGCGAACGCCGTCTGCCGGGAGATGCCGGCGAACAAATCCGTCAGCGCGCGCGGCACGTCCGAAGCGCTTTGATACGCTTCGGAAAGCTGCTGAATGGATGCCTGATACGGGTCGGTTTTCTGCTGCGGGGGAACGGGAAGATATGGAAAGCCGGGCAGAAGGATGCGCGTGTTCGTGTCGGATGCGGAGATCCGGCGCAGACAGTCCGCGATCCTGCCGTCCGGTTCGAGCAAAACGACGTTTCCGTGCTTGCCGGTGAGCTCGACGACGAGGCGCAGCGGCACTTCGTCGAACAGCTCGTTTCGTGCGGAAACGACGATTTCGCACACGCGGTCGCACCCCTGCTGGGTAATCGAAGCGATCCTGCCGCCGGTGAGCCGCCGGCGAAGCAGCATGCAGAAGGCCGGCGCCTGGAGGGGATTTTCATACGCACGGTCCGTAAGCTGGACGCGTCCGTTTTCCGCGTGCGTGCAGAGCAGCAGCTTCTGCGTTTTGTTCTGCGCGCGGATCGAAAGAACAAGCAGGTCCTTCTCCGGCTGATGCACCTTGTCGATTTTGCCGCCGAGCAGCGTGCTAAGCTCGCCGACGACCGCGCCGAGCGCGAGTCCGTCCATCGCCATAGCGCGCGCTACTCCGTTTTCTTCATGCGGTCCAGCAGAAGGCGGTATCCGTTCGCGCCGTATTCGAGGCAGCGGTTGACGCGGCTGATGGTCGCGGTGGACGCGTTGTACTGCTTGGAGATATCCTGATAGGTCATGCCCTCGTCCAGACGGCGCGCGACCTGCCAGCGCTGACCGATGGAGAGCAGCTCGCCGATGGTGCAGATATCCTCGAAGAAGCGGTAGCACTCCGAAACGTCCTGCAGCGAGAGGACTGCGTTGAACAGATCGTCGAGTTCCTTGCTTTGCAGTTTGGAAACATACTCGTCCATGGAATCGCGCCTTTCTGTATTGGGAATATGGGAACACTTTGATTCTAGACGCTTTCACGCTGGAAAGCAAGAAAAAGGACGTATCGAATCCGATACGCCCGCGCATGGGAAACCTGCGTGCTTACTCGGCGGCCTGTGCGGCGCGCTTTTTCGCCATCTGCGCCTTCTTGCGAGAGGCGTTGTTCTTATGGATAATGCCCTTCGCGGCTGCGTGATCGACCGTGCTGACGGCCGTCAGATACGCTTTATCTGCGGCGGCGCCGTCGCCGCTCTGCAGCGCTTCGTCGAACCGGCGGATGGTCGTCTTGATTTCGGACTTGGCCATGCGGTTGCGAAGGGTCTGCTGATTGGAGACTCTCACGCGCTTAATGGCGGACTTGATGTTTGCCAACTGCTTCACCCCCTGTTTCAGACTTAAAAATTCACTCGAACAGTGGAAAGTTTAGCACACGCGCCATGCGAATGCAAGAAAAACTTTTCCTTTTATGCGCTAGAAATCCGCGTCGCCGCGCTGTTTTTGGATCGCACGGACGCAGCGCGGCTTCAGCCGGAGCGCGTTCGTTACGACGGTGACGGAGGAGAGGCTCATGGCGAGCGCCGCGATCATGGGCGAAAGCAGCGGCCCGCCGAACGCGTACAGCGCGCCCGCGGCGATCGGAATGCCGACGCAGTTGTAGAAAAAGGCCCAGAAGAGGTTCTGGCGGATCGTGCGCATCGTGAGCCGCCCGACGGTCAGCACGTCCGGCACACCGCCGAGATCGTCCCGCATGAGCACGACGTCCGCGCTCGAGAGCGCCACGTCCGTTCCCGCGCCGACCGCGACGCCCACGTCGGCGGTCGCGAGCGCAGGCGCGTCGTTGACGCCGTCGCCGACCATCGCAACCACGCCGAAGCGCTGCTGAAGCTGCCGGACGGCCTCCGCCTTGCGGTCGGGGCGGACCTCGGAAAGGATGTCGGAAACGCCGATCTGGGCGCCGATCTCCTCCGCAACGTCCGCGCGGTCGCCCGTGATCATCGCAACGTGCACGCCCTCGCGGGAAAGCCGTCCGAGCGCGGCCTTCGCCTCGGCGCGGACGGTGTCCGCCACGGCGGCGGAACCGGCGTACCGGTCGCCGCGCGCAAGATGAACGAGCGTTTTTCCGCGGAACCCGGAGAGCGCGCGTTCGGGCACGGACGCACCGAATCCGGCGAGATACGCCGCGTTGCCCGCATGGACGGAAACGCCGCCGGCGGTGCCGGACACGCCGAACCCCGCGTCCGCGCGCACGCCGGATACGTCCGCAAACGGAATATTTTTCGCCTTCGCCGCCTCGATGACGGCGCGCGCAAGCGGATGCTCGCTGCTCTGCTCGATGCCGGCGAGGAGGCTAAGGAGCGCTTCCTCCGGCATGCCTTCGGCATAAAGACCGGTCAGCACGGGCTGCCCAAGGGTGAGCGTGCCCGTCTTGTCGAATGCGGCGGCGCGGATTTTGCTCAGCGTTTCGAGCGTTTCGCCGCTTTTGATCAGCATGCCGTGTGCCGCCGCCGCGCCGGTGCCGACCATGACGGCCGTCGGCGTGGCAAGCCCGAGCGCGCAGGGACAGGCGATCACGAGCACGGAGACGAACACCGTCAGCACGAACGAAACCGGCTCGCCCGCCAGCAGCCAGATCACCGCGGCAACCAGCGCGGCGGCGAACACCGCCGGAACGAACACGGCTGAAATCCGGTCGGCAAGCCGCGCGATGGGCGCCTTCGCGCCCTGCGCCTCCTCGACGAGGCGGATCATCTGCGAAAGCGTGGTCTCCGCGCCGGTCCGCTCGACGCGGAAGGTAAACGGCACGTTCTGATTGACGCTGCCGCCTGTGACCGCGTCGCCCGGGCGTTTGTCGACCGGGATGCTCTCGCCGGTGAGCATCGATTCGTCGACGGAGGCTTCGCCCTCCGCGACGATCCCGTCGGCGGCGATCTGCCCGCCGGGCCGCACGAGCACAAGGTCGCCCCGGAGCAGCTGTTCGACCGGAATCGTGCGCTGAACGCCGTCTTTGCCGATCAGCGTGGCCTGCTCCGGCGCAAGCTCCATCATATGCTCCACGGCGTCGAACGTACGGCGCTTGCTTCGCGCCTCGAGCAGCTTGCCGAGCTGCACCAGCGCGATGATCACGCCCGCAGACTCCCAGTACATTTCGTGCACGGCGGAAGCGTCGCCGCCGAGCAGACGGGCAAGCGACCACGCGCTGAACAGGATCGAGGCGCACGTGCCGACCGCGA
The DNA here is from genome assembly GCA_964541465.1 of uncultured Oscillospiraceae bacterium. GTDB lineage: Bacteria > Bacillota > Clostridia > Christensenellales > CAG-138 > UBA7703. The sequence goes on along the minus strand of CAZIQO010000046.1, from coordinate 13,116 downwards.
CGAGCGAATCCATATTGGGGCGCAGCAGCCGGAGCGCGTGGAAGCCGCGCGTATAGAAGCCGAATCCGCTGACGACGACCGGGATCAGCAGCGCAACCTGCACAATGGCGTATAAAACCGGCGAGGTCTGCATCGGAACGGGCGCCCAGAGACCGATCATCGGGGCCATGGAAAGATAGAAGAGCGGCGCGGCGAACGCGAGTGAAACGACGGCCCGGCGCCGCTGCGAGTTCAGCTCCGCGACCTTGCGCGCCTGCTCGCTTTTTTCCTCCGCCTGCGAATGCTCGAACACCTCCGCGGAGAACCCGGCCTTCGATACGGCGCGGAGCACGTCCTCGCCGGCGAAGTTCTCGCCGCGTACGCGCATGCGCTCCGTGGCCAGATTGACGCTGACCGCGTCCACGCCGGAAACGCGGGAAACCGCGCGTTCGATCGACGCGGCGCAGGCCGCGCAGTGCATACCTCGGATGGAAAAGTCAAGAATTCTCATCGCGGGAATATTATAACACATTTCACATTTTCGTTGCATTTTTCAAGTTGACTTGAAGCACAATCGTGATATAATGAAATTCGTGATTAGCACTCGATGAATATGAGTGCTAACAAAAAAGATTCTTCAGAAAGAAATCAGGAGGCGTGTAACGTATGAAACTGAAACCTTTGGCGGACCGCGTCGTCGTCGTCAGCATCGAAAACGAAGAAGTGGTCAAGGGCGGCATCGTTCTGCCAAGCACCGCTAAGGAAAAGCCCCAGATGGCGGAAGTTGTATCGGTCGGCCCGGGCGGTATCGTGGACGGCAAGGAAGTCACCATGTACGTCAAGGCAGGGGATAAGGTCATCTGCTCGAAGTATGCGGGCACGGAAGTCAAGCTGGACGACAAGGAATACCTCGTCGTGCGGCAGAGCGACATTCTGGCAATCGTTGAATAACCAAGAGGAGGCAGTTTAACTTATGGCAAAGCAGATCAAATACGGCGAGGAAGCCCGCAGAGCGCTCGAATCGGGCATCGACCAGTTGGCGGATACCGTAAAAATTACGCTCGGGCCGAAGGGCCGCAACGTCGTTCTGGACAAGAAATACGGCGCGCCGCTCATCACCAACGACGGCGTGACCATCGCCAAGGAAATCGAGCTCAAGGATCCGTTTGAAAACATGGGCGCGCAGCTCGTCAAGGAAGTCGCCACCAAGACCAACGACGTCGCGGGCGACGGCACCACGACGGCGACCCTGCTTGCGCAGGCGATCGTGCGCGAGGGTATGAAGAACGTCGCGGCCGGCGCGAACCCGATGGTGGTTCGCCGCGGCATCGAAGCGGCGGTCAAGGAAGCGGTGGACGGACTCAAGGAGCTCAGCAAGCCCGTCGGCAGCAAGCAGGCGATCGCGCAGGTCGCGGCCATTTCCGCTGGCGACGAAACGGTCGGCCAGCTGATTTCGGACGCGATGGAGAAGGTCGGCAACGACGGCGTGATCACCGTTGAGGAGAGCAAGACCATGCGCACCGAGATGACCGTCGTCGAAGGCATGCAGTTCGACCGCGGCTACGCCTCCGCCTACATGGTGACCGACACCGAGAAGATGGAGGGCATTCTCGACAATCCCTACATCCTCATCACGGACAAGAAGATCAGCAACGTACAGGATATCCTGCCGCTGCTGCAGCAGATCGCGCAGCAGAGCAAGACGCTGCTGATCATCGCCGAGGACGTCGAGGGCGAAGCGCTCACGACCCTTGTGCTCAATAAACTCCGCGGCATCCTCAACTGCATCGCCGTCAAGGCGCCGGGATTCGGCGACCGCAGGAAGGCCATGCTGGAGGATATCGCCATCCTTACGGGCGGTGAGGTCATCTCCTCCGAGGTCGGTCTCGAACTCAAGGACACGAAGGTAGGCCAGCTCGGCACCGCGCGTCAGGTCAAGGTCGACAAGGACAAGACCATCATCGTAGAGGGCATGGGCGACCAGAAGAAGATCAAGAACCGCGTGGCGGCCATCAAGGCGCAGATCGTGGATACGACCTCCGATTACGACAAGGAAAAGCTCCAGGAGCGCCTGGCCAAGCTCGCCGGCGGCGTGGCGGTCATCTCCGTCGGCGCGGCCACCGAGATCGAGATGAAGGAGTTCAAGCTCCGCATCGAGGACGCGCTCTCCGCGACCCGCGCGGCCGTGGAAGAGGGCATCGTTCCCGGCGGCGGCGTGGCGCTGCTCAACGTGATGCCGCGCATCAGGAAGCTGGCCGAGGAATCCAGCGGCGATTATAAGACCGGCGTGCAGATCATCCTGCGCTCGCTCGAGGAGCCCATCCGCCAGATCGCGACGAACGCGGGCGTGGACGGCTCGGTCATCGTCGAGAACATCCGCCGCGAGGATAAGATCGGCTACGGCTACAACGTAAACAAGAACGACTACTGCATGCTCGAGGAAGAGGGCATCATCGACCCGACGAAGGTCGCGCGCAGTGCGCTGCAGAACGCGGCGTCGGTCGCGGCCATGGTGCTGACCACCGAGAGCCTGGTCACCGATATCCCGACGCCTCCGGCGCCGGTGGCGGCCCCCAATCCCGAAATGGGCGGCATGTACTAAGAGACGGGAACCAAAACGGACGCGGCGAATACCGCGTCCGTTTCGTTTGTCGATAAAGGTACGGTTGGAGGCTTCCTCTAAACCACAGCTCAGGGTCGTAACGATCCTAAGAACCCATTTTCGCAAACGCCCTGGAATTGGGCGTTTGCGGGGTCAGGGATTCCCAAGGGACGTGTCCCTTGGGTGGGGTGCAGGGGTGAAACCCCTGCAAAAGGACTTTTTTGACAGACGGAAAGGAGCGGTTATGCGCCGCTCCTTTTGTGTGCCGAAATCCGCCCGTCAGTCCACGACGACCGTTCCATCCTCTTTTACCTCGACTTTCGAGCCGGTGGCGACCGCTGCAAGGAATCCGTCGCCGAGGCCGTCGACCACAGGCATGGAGACGTCCGTCCACACGTCCGCAAGGATCGCGCCGGCGGCGGCGAGCGAGTCGATGGGCTCGGAGAAGAGCATGCACGCCGGCTGCTGGCCGAGCGCGGCGGCGCAGTAGAGCACCATGCCGCCCGTCGTGGAGCCGATCGTGCGCGGCAGGCAGAGCGCCGTGCCGTGCATTGGTTTGCCGTAGAGATCCGGATTGTTCTGGTCGGAGCACTTGGCGTCCTTGTCCTTGAACATCAGGGCCTTCTGAAAGCTCGCGAGCGTATTGAACCCGCTGTGCGACACGAGCGCGGACGCCGTGACGCTGCCGGGCACGACGGGGCGTCCCTTGAAGGTTGTAGACATATCAGTTGCCCCCTTTCGAGAGGATGTCGAGAATCTCGGCATCCGTATGATACCGCGCGGAGGTATAGGTGCGCAGTTTGTTGGAGTTCGTGACGACCGGCTGCTTTCCGCAGAGCGGGTTATTCATGTACATGAGCGGGCAGATGTAGGAGAGGACAACGCCCATGTTGGTCAGCTTCTGATAGTCCGGCGTCTTCCTGAATTCCTCCTGCACCGCAAGCGCGGAGGTGAACACCGTCGGGATCGTCACCTTGGCGCGGCCGTTCTGCTCCAGCGCGACGGCGAGGGCGTTCGTCCAGTCGTGCAGCTGCTTGATCGAAAGATGCGGACAGCCGACGAAGCAGAGCTTCGGCTTTGCGTTCGGGTCCTTCCAGATGCACGGGTAGCTCGCCTTGACGCGCTCGAGCTCCGCGTCGTCGATCACGTACGTCTTCGCGTTTTTCGCGATCAGGTTTTCACCCTGTTCCGCGGCCTCCGGCGTCAGACCCTCGATGTGGTAGAGCCCGACCGCGCCGTTGCTGGCCGTCGCCGCGCCGAAATCCTTGAGGTAGGCCTTCGCGTCCGCGTCGAGCGTCGTGCCGATGAACTTCGAAAGGCCCTTTAAATAGGGAACGTCCTCCACAACCTTCATGCCGACCGCGCTGCCGAGGATCTGCGCCTCGGGCTTCTTCGTGGTTTTGATCTCCACGATCCAGGTCGCCTTGCGGCCCTCGTCGGTCAGGAACCCAAAGTACGGCACGAAGCCGACGATGCTGCCGAACAGCTCCAGAATGCCGGAGTTACGGTTGCAACGCGCGCCGAGCACGCTGTTTGCGTATACCACCGCGCTGCTCTCGGCCCAGCTGAGCACGTCGCCCTTTTTCGGCTCGTTGCCGACCTCGGGCATATAGCAGGTGCAGGTGAACGCGTCGTGATTGAGCAGGCCGAGCGTTTCGAGCTGCTTTTCGTAGTCCGCCTGCTTGGAGTACATGATGCCGAACACGGTGTTCTGCAGGAAGCCGGCCGGCACGTGCTTATCGATCGGGCGGGGGTCCACGGAAAATTTCTGACCGGAAAGCGCGCCGCCCTCGATGAGCTGGTCCATGAGCGCGTAGACGGGCTTCATGACCGAAAGGCCGAAGCTCGTGACGAGATGCCCGTATTCGCTGGTAACGGGGACCATTTTCTCCGCCCCGAACGTTTCGCCGTAGCGCACAAGCGTTTTCATGACCTTGGCGAGCGTTTCGCCCTTTTCGCCGTCGAGAATCGCCTGCTGCTCGGGCGTTAAAACCATATTTGCCATATCGCGTTTCCTCCTTATATGCGGCACGCGAGCGCGTACGCCGCACGGTTGGCTTCCAGCACCCTGCCGGCGGCGAAGCTGTCGCCGATGTTATACAGCTCCGGCGCCACGTGCAGCTTCTGCCCCTCGAGATACGCCGCGTCGTCCGGCCTGCCGCCCATGGCGAGCACGACGAGGTCCGCCTCCAGCTCGAGCCGCTTCGGTTCGCTGCCGACCTTCGGCGCGAGCGGGTTTTCGATGTTCTCGGGGAGGATGGGCTGCCAGGTGTTGTATGGGTCCGGAACGTTCTTATGCGCGTTCTTCTCGACGATCACATGCTTCTCGTCGAATTCCTTCACCGTCGCGCAGTTGAGCAGCTCCACGCCCTTGTCCTGCAGGTAATGGATCAGATGGCCGCGGTTGGCCGTGCACACGCCCTTCATGATATAGGGCAGCATCTCGACGACCTTGACGTCGCAGTCCTTCTCGTACGCGAGCCAGTAGGCCGTTTCGCAGCCGACCACGCCGCCGCCGACGACCACGACCTTCTTCGCGCTGCCGAGCAGTTTCGGTTCTGCGAGCAGATCGGTCGCCTCAACGTGCGGTATCTTTTCAAGCCCCTTGAGCTTCGGCGTGCCGCTCTTCGTGCCGATGGCGTAGACGATCGCGTCGAACTGCCCGGCTTTGAGCGTTTCGTTGTCCGCCGCCGTGTTGAAGTGCACGGTCAGGTCGTAAGACTGTTCGGCCGCGGTCAGCTCGCGCCCGAGATATTCAAGGTAGTTGCGTATATCGAACTTGATGCGCGGCAGACTGCCGGGCACGACCTTGCCGCCGATGCGGTCGTTCTTTTCAAACAGCTCGACTTCGTGCCCGCGGCTCGCGGCCGTAATGGCGAAGCGCACGCCGGCGGGACCGCCGCCGACGACGGCGATATGCTTTTTCGTTTCGGCGGGCTGCGGCGCGGCGGGGAGCACGTCCTCGAAGCCGGTGCGCGGATTGACCGCGCACTGCGGGTGGCCGCCGTCCACGAATTCGTTGATGCAGCCCTCCTGACAGCCGATGCAGGGACGAATGTCGGACACCCTGCCGGCGAACGCCTTGTTCGGCCACTCCGGGTCGGCCAGCAGCGGGCGGCCGAGCATGATCATATCGCACTTGCCGTCGCGCAGCGCCTGCTCCGCAAGATCCGGGTAGCCGAGCTTGCCGACCGCGACCACGGGGACGGGCAGGCCGGCGTTGCTGAGGACCTTCTTCTCCTCGAAGCGCTTCTTGACGAGCGCGGAAACCTCGAGGAAACAACCCGCCGGCATGCCGGCCGGGGGATGGGGCAGCCACCAGTTGTCGTAGCAGCCGAGGTCTACGTCGAAGAGATCGACGCCCGCCTTGACGAGGTTTTGCATATAGTCGAGCGTTTCCTCCACCGAACGGCCGTTTTTGAATTTTTTGAGCGACTTATTGCTCATGCCCTTCTCGCCGTAGGTCTCGTTGAGAGCGAGGGAGAGGTCGATGCGGTACATGATCGGGAATCTGCTGCCGCAGCGCTTGCGCAGTTCCTTGACTAGATCGATGCCGAAGCGCTGCCAGTCGGCGTACTTGCCGAACTTGCGGCGGTTGAAGGCGGGATTGGTCAGCTGTTCGAGCAGGTATCCCTCGTGCCCGTGCAGATATACGCCGTCGAGTCCCGCGGCCTTCGCGTCCGCGGCGGCCTGCCCGCCGTTTTTGATGATCTTCTTCAGCTTTGCGCCGGAGAGCGGCATGCAGGGGATTTCGGAGATATAGAAGTTCGGGTTCCAGGATGCGGAGACGGGCAGCTTCGCCTGCGTGATCAGGCACTGCGGGTTGCCCACGCGGCCGAGCCCCGGCGTGAGCTGGACGAAGATGCGCGCGCCGAAGCTGTGGCAGCCCTGCGCGAGATCGCGCCAGCCGGAGAACACCGTGCGGCTGCGGTCGATGCGGGGAAAATACGAGAGCTTGCCGAGCTCCGTGATGGAATTGTCGATGCCGTGGCTGATCGGGATCAGGCCCGTGGTGATGAGCCCGACGCCGCCCTTCGCGCGGGCGAAGAAGTACTGCTGCATCTTGTCGTTCGGCCGGCCGGTTTCCTCGCACATGTCGATGTTGCCCATCGGCGCCATGACGAGGCGGTTCCGGAGAGTGACCGAGTTGACCCGGATCGGCGAAAACAGGTGGTCGTAGGGGTAGAGCGCGTTTGTCATACGCGCGGAACCGCCGGCGCGGTTGTCGTTGTCCGCGCTGCAGACCCAGCTGCCGTAGCCGTCTACAAGCCGCTGAACAAAATCGTCCTTTTTCAAAACAGAATCTCCTCGCTTTCGAAGTGATATTGATAAGATGTGATGGTACCGTATGTACAATATCACTCTATCAAATTCGACCCGCACCGTCAAGGCGAAACGGGGCCGCGGCGGGTGAAACGGCGGAATCCGCAATCGCCTGCGGCAAACGGCGAACGGCGCGGTTGGCAATCCGGTATTTTGTGATATAATGCCAGCATGACGCTCAGAAGGACATGCGGCCAGATCGTCAGCGACGTGCTCCCCGGTTCGCCGGCGGAGCGCTGCGGCGTGCGCGTCGGCGACGCGCTGCTTTCGATCGACGGCGAGCCGGTCGTCGATATCGTGGACTACGAATACCTCTCCGCCGGCGCGGCACCGATTCTGCGCCTTCGCGGCGGGGACGGCGCGGAGCGAGCGCTGAGCGTGGAGAAGGAGGAGTGCGAACCGCTCGGGCTGTCGTTTGCAACGAGCCTCATGGACGGCATGCGCACCTGCGGGAACCACTGCGTCTTCTGCTTTATCGACCAGATGCCGAAGGGCGTCCGCACGAGCCTGCACGTCAAGGACGACGACTGGCGCATGTCGTTCATCATGGGAAACTATATCTCCCTGACCAACGTGGACGACGCGGAGCTGAATCGCATCATTCGCCGGCGCGTGAGTCCGCTCTACGTTTCCCTGCACGCAAGCGACCCTGACGTGCGCGTGAAACTGATGCGGAATCCGTCCGCCGGGCGCGTCATGGAGCAGCTCGGACGGCTCAGGGACGCCGGGCTTCGGTTCCACCTGCAGGTCGTGCTCTGCCCGGGATATAACGACGGCGCCGTTCTGCAGAAAACGATCGCGGACGCGGCGAAGCTGCATCCCGCCGCGCAGTCGCTCGCAGTCGTGCCGGTCGGACTGACGCGCTTTCGGGAAGGGCTCACGCCGCTTCGCCGCTTTCTGCCGGACGAGGCGCGCGGCCTGATCCGGCAGATCGAGCCCGTGCAGGAGAAGTTTTTACAGCGGTTCGGCACGCGGTTCGTCTTTCTTGCGGATGAATGGTACCAAAGCGCGGGACTGGAACTGCCGGCGTTTGACGCGTACGAGGAGTTTTCGCAGATCGAAAACGGCGTGGGACTCCTGCGATTGTTTGAAAACGATTTTCTGACCGCGCTTTCGGAGCGCGCGCCGCTGAAAAAACGCCGCGCGTTTTCCATGGCCGGCGGCGTGCTCGCGGAGCCGTTCTTCCGGGAACTCTATCGAAAGCTGGTCCCGTACGGCGTGTCGATCGAAACCCGCGCGATCGTCAACCGCTACTTCGGCGAGTGCGTGACCGTGGGTGGGCTGGTGACGGGCGGGGACCTCGTCGGCCAGATGCAGGGCGCTTCGTTCGGCGAGGCGCTGCTGATCCCGCGCGCCATGCTCAAGGCCGACGAGGACGTGTTCCTCGACGGAATGACGAAGCGGGAGGCGGAGCGGCGGCTCGGCGCGCGGATCCTTCCCGTGGAAACGGGATATGAGTTGATTGAAACGGTGTTTGGAGAATAACGCATGAAGAAACCATTGGTGGCCATCGTAGGACGGCCGAACGTAGGAAAATCCACGCTGTTCAACCGCCTGATCGGGCGGCGCGTGGCGATCGTGGAGGATACGCCGGGCGTGACGCGGGACCGCATCTATCAGGACGCGGAGTGGCTGCAGTACGCGTTCACGCTCATCGACACGGGCGGCATCGAACCGGCGAACGAGGACGCCATCGCCGTGCAGATGCGCAGGCAGGCCGAACTGGCCGTCGAGACGGCGGACGTGATCATGTTCCTCGTGGACGGGCGGGAAGGCCTGACGAGTACGGACATTGAGGTCGCCTCGCTGCTGCGTCGCTCGAAGAAGCCCGTCGTGCTCGCGGTCAACAAGCTCGACACGCCGAAACTGATGGAGGGCGCGTATGAATTCTATTCCCTCGGGCTGGGCGACCCGGTCGCGGTGTCGGCAGCGCAGGGACTGGGGCTTGGAGACCTGCTCGACGAGGTCGTGAAGGATTTCCCGAAGGATACGGGCGGGGAAGAGGACGAGCGCGTCAATATCGCCGTCGTCGGCAAGCCGAACGTCGGGAAGTCCAGCCTCGTCAACGCGCTGCTGGGCGAGGAGCGGACGATCGTGAGCGACGTTCCCGGCACGACGCGCGATTCGATCGACACGCCGTTTACGAACCACGGACGGAAGTATACGCTCGTCGACACGGCGGGCATCCGCAGGAAGCGCAGCATCGAGGACGAGAGCATCGAGCGCTACAGCGTGATCCGCTCGCTCGCCGCGATCCGCCGCGCGGACGTGGTGCTCATCGTGTGCGACGCGAGTCAGGGCATGAGCGAACAGGACGTCCGCATCGCGGGCTACGCGCACGAGGAGGGCAAAGCGAGCGTGATCGTCGTGAACAAGTGGGACCTCGTGGAGAAGGACACCAACACGATCAACCGCTTCAAAAAGGACATCGGCGCCGCGCTCGCGTTCATGAGCTACGCCCCGATGCTGTTCATCTCCGCAAAGAGCGGCCAGCGCGTGAACCGGGTGCTGGAAACGGCGGACGCGGTTTACGAGCAGGCGTGCCGGCGCATCCCGACCGGACGGCTCAACGAGGTGATCGGCGAAGCGGTCATGATGAACGAGCCGCCGTCGGACAAGGGACGCATGCTGCGCGTGTACTACGCCACGCAGCCTTCCGTTCGGCCGCCGCTGTTCGTCATCTTTGTAAACGACGCCGAGCTCGTTCATTTTTCCTATGAACGGTATCTGGAAAATTACCTGCGGAAGTCGTTCGGCCTGGACGGTACGCCGATAAGAATCCGGTTCCGCAACAAAAAGAAGGAGAACGAAGCATGATCGACGGGATTTGGAACGCGGGGATCTGGACGCTGCTGCTGTGCGCGGCTGCCGGGTACCTGCTCGGGAACATACAGACGGCCATCATCATCAGCAGGATGTACTATCACGACGACGTGCGCCGCTACGGCAGCGGAAACGCGGGCAGCACGAACATGGTGCGCGTATTCGGTTACCGGCCGGGCGCGATCACGTTTGCGGGCGACTTTCTCAAGGCGGTGGCCGGCGTTCTGGCAGGACAGGTCGTCTGCGGGGCGGAGGGCGGCTATATGGCCGGACTGTTCGTCGTGATCGGTCACTGCTGGCCTGTGTTCGCGGGTTTCCGCGGCGGAAAGGGCGTGGCGTCCTCCTGCGGCCTTGCGCTGATGACCTTCCCGCTGGGCGCCGCCGCGGCGCTGGCGGTCGGGTTTGCAATATTGGCGCTCAAGCGGCGCGTTTCGCTCATGTCGCTTTCGAGCATCGTGCTGTTCTTTTTCTCCGTTCTGATCTTCCGGCGGGACGACGTTCCGCTCGTCGTGCTTTCCGCGCTGCTGGTGCTGATCATATACGTCCGGCATATCGACAATATCCGCCGGCTCCTGCACGGCGAAGAGGGACAGCTCAAAAAGGAAGGAAAGCAGCCGTAGCCGCCGGCCAATTGTCTTGAAGGGGGATACGTTGGAGGCTCTGCCTCCAAACCGCCGCTCAGGGCCGAAACGGCCCTAGGAACCCATTTCCGCAAGCGCCCTAAAACAGGGCGCTTGCGGGATCAAAGATTCCAAAGGGATGTGCCCCTTGGGTGAGGTGCAGGGGTAAAACCCCTGCAAAAGCACTTTTCTGACAGATTGACGCTCCCAAATTCGGGAGCGTTTTTTTGTATACCTTCGGACGTGTCCTCATATACATGTATGGATCAAAAGCATGTGTACAAGGAGGCGCGCCATGGACAGGAATCGTCTGTATTCCGATATCGCAAAACGCACGCAGGGGGATATCTACCTCGGCGTTGTCGGACCCGTACGGACGGGCAAGAGCACGTTTATCAAGCGGTTCGCCGAGCTGCTGATCCTCCCGAACGTGGAGAACGAACATATCAGGGCGCGCATCACCGACGAGCTGCCGCAGAGTGCGAACGGGCGCACCATCATGACCACGCAGCCGAATTTCGTGCCGAACGAGGCGGTGCGCATCGACTTCGAAGACGGCGCGCACTGCCGCGTGCGGCTGATCGACTGCGTCGGGTATCTCGTGCCCGGCGCGATCGGGCATGAGGAGAACGACGCGGCGCGCATGGTGCGCACGCCCTGGAACGACGGGGAACTGCCCTTCGAGGAGGCGGCGGAGCTCGGCACGAAGAAGGTGATGCAGGAGCATTCGACCGTCGGGATCGTCATGACGACCGACGGCAGCATCACCGAAATTCCGCGGGAGAGCTACATAAACGCCGAGGAACGCGTGATCGCCGAGATGAAGAGGACCGGCAAGCCGTTCCTGATCGTCGTCAATTCCACCGATCCGGAGGGCGAAACGGCGCAGCAGCTCCGCGCGGCGCTCGAAACGCGTTACGACACGGGAACGTACTGCGTGGACGCGATGCGCATGACGGCCGCAAAGGCGCAGGAGCTGCTCGAATACCTGCTGCTCGAATTCCCGCTGCGGCTCCTCGAGGTGCGCGTTCCGTCGTTTCTGCGCGCGCTGCCGAACGATCATCCCCTCATGCAGCGCGTGATGCTGCCGATCGTCTCGTCGCTGCCGAAATTTCAGCGCGTGCGGGACTACCGGGCGCTGCTGACGGAGCTTACCTCGCTCGAGCAGTTCCATTCCCCGCGCGTGGAGCAGGTCGATCTCGGAAACGGGACGGTGTCCGTTTCCCTGCAGCCGGAGGAGGGACTCTTCTACGAGGTGCTCAGCGAGCAGTGCGGGTGCAGTATTTCGGACGAATACCAGCTCATGGCGCGGTTGCGCGACTTTGTGCGCGCGAAAAAGGAGTACGACCGCGTGTCCGGCGCGCTGAGCGAAGCGCAGACGTACGGCTACGGGCTCGTGCCGCCGGCGATGGACGAGATGGAGCTTGCCGAGCCGGAGATCGTCCGTCAGGGGAACCGCTTCGGCGTGCGGCTCAAGGCGCGCGCGTCCGGCCTGCACGTGATCCGCATCGACATCGACAGCGAGGTCAACCCCATCGTCGGCACGGAGCAGCAGTCCGAAGCGCTGGTGAAGTATTTAACCGACACGTTCGAGTCGGATAAGCAGGCGATCTGGCAGACGAATATCTTCGGCAAACCGCTCTACGACCTTGTGCGCGAGGGCATGGAGGAAAAGGTCGGCAGTATGCCGGAGGAGGTCCGTACGCAGGTGCAGGCCGCGCTGCAGAAGATCGTAAACAACGGCTGCAGCAATCTGATCTGCATCATGCTCTGACGGCGGGGGAAGAATACCGAAACGCGCGCAGGGAACGCGCGCGCGAAACGGATTCTTCCCCAAGGAGAGAGTGGACATGCTGCAGATACGGACGGACCTTGCAAAAGAAATCGTACGCCCGGAGGATACGATCGCGGGCGTGCGGCAGGAGGATGAGCGGTTCGGCGACGTGATGGTTTCGCGTATCACGATCGAGACGGACGCCGCGGCGAAACGCGTCGGCAAGCCGAAAGGGCGCTACGTGACGATCGAAAACGAGGGCGCGGACGGCGATGCCGGCGTTTCGGAGCGGATCGCGGCGGAGCTTAGCGCGCTTCTGGAATGGCTCGAAGCGGATGCGCACGTGCTGGTGGTCGGGCTCGGGAACCGGTTCGTCACACCGGACTCGCTCGGGCCGAGGACCGTGGAGAAACTGTTCGTCACGCGGCATATCAAGCGGTTCGTGCCGGAGGCCGCGCCGGCGGGCATGCGCCTCGTATCGGCGATGTGCCCCGGCGTACTCGGCATCACGGGGCTGGAGACGGTGGAAGTCGTGCGCGGGCTGATTGGACAGGCTGAGCCGGACGCGGTGCTCTGCATCGACGCGCTGATCTCCACGCGCGCCACGCGGATCGCATCGGCCGTGCAGATCAACGACAGCGGCGTGCTGCCCGGCGCGGGCGTAGGCAACCGCCAGCGCGGACTGGACGAGGGATCCCTCGGGGTACCCGTGTTCGCCGTCGGCGTGCCGACGGTGGTCTCGGCGGCGACCATCGCTGCGGAAACCATGCGCCTGGTCGAAACAAAGACGGGCGTTAAGGACGAAAACAAAGCGCTGCTTTCGATCGCGCTGGACAACATGAGCCCGGAGATGCGGGATATGGTCGTTACGCCGAAGGACGTGGACCGGCTCGTCGAGGACGCGTCGCGCCTGCTTGCGGAGGGTATCAACCGGGCGCTGCTGAACGAGAATTACGATGAGATTGAGAAACTGATGATGCACTAGAACGAAAGAG
>CAZIQO010000045.1:0-23177 GCA_964541465.1 uncultured Oscillospiraceae bacterium | reverse complement strand
TGCGCTGTACTTCCGCCCTGCGGTCGCGGTTCTCGCGTTCCGCATCCGTGCGGATCTTGAATACTTCCTCTTTCGCCTCGATGATCTTTTCCTTTTTGATTTCCTCCGCTTTTTTCTGTGCGTCGTCGTAAAGTTTTTTCACGGCGTCTTCGGCCTTGGCGATTTTCGATTCCGCAACGTTCCGCCGATAGACGTATCCGAACAGAAACCCGAGCAGAAGAGCGATTATGCCTATGGCAAGGTAGAGCCACCACATAGTCCATTCTCCGATCTATAAAAAATGTAACCGCACATCTCTGCACGGTCACTTCATAATTTCCTTTCGATCAGCAATAAAGCCAACATCCATTTATATATGAACCGCATAAGAGTGCAGGATTACTTCAAAAAATTATATATCAAGGAGCGCGCCCCGTCAAGTTAAAACAGCGAAATCTGGTCGGTCTCCGTCATGCCTTCAAAGCAGCCGCACTTCTCCATCGCCGCGACGACGGCGCTGTTTGCCCGCGTCTGCCTGCGGAATTCTTCGATCGTGTGAAACACGCGATCGCCCCGGTTCTCGACCAGCGCGACCGCCGCGCCGGTGCCGATGCCCGGAACGGAGTTGAACGGCGGACGGAGCGCGCCGTTTTCCACGAGGAACTTCGTCGCGTCCGATTTGTAGAGGTCCAGCGGCAGCAGTTCGACGCCGCGCAGGTTCATTTCGTACACGACCTCGAGGATCGTGATGATATCCTTCGTCCTCCCCTTCTCCGACTCGGACATCTTCGCCGTGGAGCGGTCCAGCTCGCGGATCGCCTCAAGCACGCGCTCCGCGCCGCCCGATGCGAGGGAGAGGTCGAACAGGTCCGCGCGGACGGTGAAATACACCGAGTAGAACGCGAGCGGGTAGTGCACCTTGTAGTAAGCTACGCGGAACGACATCATCGTATACGCAACGGCGTGTCCGCGCGGAAACATGTACTTGATCTTTCGGCAGGAGTCGATGAACCAGTCCGGGATGCCGTTTCCCAGCAGTTTTTTCTCCATGTCCGGCTTGAGCCCCCGGCCCTTTCTGACCGACTCCATGATCTTGAACGAGCTCGACGCGTCCACGCCGTGCATGATGAGGTAGTTCATGATGTCGTCGCGCGTGCAGATGACCTCCGAAAGCGTCGCGATCCCGCCCCGGACGAGCGGCTCCGCGTTGCCGAGCCAGACATCCGTTCCGTGCGTAAGCCCCGCGATGCGCACGAGTTCCTCGATCGTCGTGGGGCGCGTGGCGTCCAGCACGCCGCGCACGAACCCCGTGCCGAATTCCGGCGTGCCGAGCGTGCCCACGTCGCAGTGCAGCGCGGAGAGATCGACCTTGAGCGGTTCGCTGGAGGTATAGATGCGCATGGTCTCCGGGTCGTCCAGCGGGATATCGACCGGATTGACGCCGGTCAGGTCCTGCATCATCCGCAGAGCGGTGGGATCGTCGTGTCCGAGGATATCGAGCTTGACGAGCCGGTCGTCCATGGCGTGGAAATCGAAATGCGTCGTAACCGTGTTCTTCGACGATTTGTCCGCCGGATACTGGATCGGCGTAAAGTCGAGGATATCGTCCGCCTTCGGCACGATGACGATGCCGCCGGGATGCTGGCCTGTCGTCACCTTGACGTCCTGGCAGCCGATCGCGATGCGCTCCCGCTCCGCCCTGCGCAGCGTCTTCCCCGTCTTCTCCTCATAGACGCGCACATATTCGTACGCGGTCCTGACCGCCACGCCGCTGATGGTCCCCGCGCGGAACGCGTGCCCGCGCCCGAACATCTCCTCCACATACCGGTGCGCGACGGGCTGGTAATCGCCCGAAAAATTCAGGTCGATATCCGGCGTTTTTTCGCCGTCGAATCCGAGAAATACCTCGAAGGGGATATCAAACCCCATCTTCCGGTACGTTTCGCCGCATACGGGGCATTGTCTGTCCGGCATATCCACGCCGCAGGCGTATTTGCCGCGGTCGACGTCGAAGTCGGAATGTCGGCATTTCGGGCAGACGTAGTGCGGCTGAAGCGGGTTGACCTCCGTGATGCCCGCCATCGTCGCAACCAGCGAGGACCCGACCGAGCCGCGCGAACCGACGAGGTATCCGTCGGAATTCGACTTATGCACGAGCCGCTGCGCCATCAGGTACAGCGAAGCGAAGCCGTGTTTCGTGATGGAATCGAGCTCGCGGTCGAGCCGCTTCTGGACGATCTCCGGCAGCGGGTCGCCGTAGAGCTCGTGCGCGCGGTCCATCGTCATATCGGTCAGGATCGCGCTCGCATTTTCGATGGTCGGCGCGTGCGTTGTGCCCGGAAATGGTTTGAGCGTTTCGCACCGGTCGGCGATCTCGTTCGGCACGTCCACGACGACGCGCCGCGCGGTCTCCTCGCCGAGATAGGCGAACTCCTCGAGCATCTCCGCCGTCGTTTTGTAATACAGAGGCGTGCGGTACGCCGCGTCGTCGAAGCCGTTTTTCGTGAGCAGCACCTCGCGGTAGATCGCATCCTCGGGGTTTAAGAAATGCACGTCGCCCGTCGCCGCCACGGGGATGCCGAGCCGGTCGCCGAGCGCGACGATCTCCCGGTTGATCTCCAGAATGCGCTCCTCCGTGGCGATTCCCTCGCGCACCATGAACGCATTGTTGCAGCGCGGCTGGATCTCGAGAAAATCATAGTCCCGCGCGATCTTTTCGGTCTCCTGCTGACCCGTACCGTTCAGGATCGCCTGGTACAGTTCCCCCTGCTCGCAGGCGGAGCCGAGCAGCAGCCCTTCGCGGTAGACGGAAAGCAGACTGAACGGAATCACCGGATGATAGTGGAAATGGTCCAGGTGCGCGTAGCTGACCAGCCGGTAGAGGTTCTTCATGCCGGGCTGCGTGCGCGCAAGGATGATCGCGTGATGGTCCCTGCCGCGCTTTCGGTCGCTTCCGCGCCGGACCGCGCCGGACCGCACCGGCAGCGTGTGGACGTTCCGCGCGCGGAGCATGCCGATAAGCTTTAAAAACGCCTCCGCGGTCGCGGTCGCGTCGTCCGCCGCGCGGTGATGATCCAGAAGCGCAACGCCGAGCGCATCGCACACCGTATCGAGCTTGTGGTTGATCAGATCGTGCATGAGGTAGCGCGAGAGCATGAGCGTATCGGCGTACGGCACGTCGAACGAGAGGCCGAACCGTTCGCCGTGGAAGCGGAGAAAGCCCATGTCGAACTCCGCATTGTGCGCCACGAGGCAGCAGCCTTTCGAAAACACCGCGAACCTGCCGAGCACCTCGCGCGCCGTCGGCGCGCCGAGCAGCATATCGTTCGTGATGCCCGTCAGCTTCGTGATGTTGGCCGGAATCAGTCCGCCGTCGTTGACGAACGTCTGGAACCGGTCCTTGATCGTTCCGCCGGAGATGCGTACCGCGCCAACTTCGATGATCTCGCACTGCTCCGCCTTCAGGCCGGTCGTCTCAAGGTCGAACACGACGAAATCCCGATCCATGCCGATGAGTTCCGCGTCCCGGTTAAGATATGCCTCCAGCCCGAAGATCGGTTTGACCCCCGTCTTCTCCGCAGCCTTGGCCTCCGCCGGAAACGCCTGCACGACGCCGTGATCCGTAACGGCGAGCGCCCGGTGCCCGAAGCGCTTGGCGGTCTTGAACGCCTGTTCCACGTCCGTCACCGCGTCCTGCGCGGACATGCGCGTATGCAGGTGCAGCTCCACGCGCTTTTCTTCGCTCGTGTCCTCGCGCCCGGCGAACGGAACCGCGCAGACGCTGTTTGCGTAGAGCACCACCTCGCCTACGATCCTGGACTCCTTGCACGCGCCCTCGACCAAAATATGGTCTCCCCGTTCCTGCGCTTTTTTCAGTTCCTGCGTCAGCTTCTTCAGCTTCGGCTCGTCGTCGAGCAGGAGCGAACAGTAGACCGAATCCGTGCCGTCTGTCACCGCGACGTCGAGCGGGTAGCTCGTCGCCCCGCGCCGGCGCTTGTTCTTAAACGCGTTGCGCTCCGTAAAGGACACGATCGTCCCTTCGATCACGCAGTTCTTTTCCCCGTCGCAGAGGCTGTGGACGGTCCTTCGCGCGCCCGAAACGACATACTTTCCGAACAGCACGCGTTTCCCGTTCGCGCCCGCCGCGGCAACCGGCGCGTCCGCCGCAGGCTGAACCGATCCGGATTCCGCCGCGGTTTCCTGCTTCGGCGGCTCCGACGTCTCCGGTTCCACTTCTGGCGGACGATCAAAGATCCATTCGATCTTCACGCGCGCATGCGAAAACATGTTCTCGAGCGCTTCCCGAAGCTGTTCGCTCTTCTTCGCCTCCGGCTCGCAGGCGCAACGGAAAAAGACCGTCAGCGCATTCTGCTCACGGTTCAGCGTAACATGATCCAGCTGTACGGAATCCTCCCCGATGCCGGCGCGTTGGAGCGCCGCCGTCAATTGTTCCTGCAATTTCCCCCCGGTTCCCTTTCCTGCAGCATTTGTTCCGCGCGTTCGATCAGCGCGTTCACGCATTCCTCCGCCGTGCCGTGGAACACCTGCTCGCCCCCGGCAAACAGGATGCCGTTCCCATTGCCGAACGCGATCCCGATATCCGCGTCCGCCGCTTCGCCCGGTCCGTTGACCGCGCAGCCCATCACCGCGACCTTGAGATAGCCGCGGTTTCTCGGCAGCCGGGCGGCGACCAGGTCGACCATGCGCATGAGATCCACGCGCGTGCGTCCGCAGGTCGGGCAGCTCACAATCTCGATATCGTCGTTTCTCAGATGCAGCGCGCGCAGGATGTGAAGGCCCGTCTCCACCTCGCGCACGGGATCGTCTGTCAGCGACACGCGGATCGTATCGCCAATGCCGTCCATCAGAAGCGCGCCGATGCCGATCGCGGACTTGACCACGCCGGACGCGGCATCGCCGGTTTCCGTGACCCCCACATGCAGCGGATAGTCCGTGCACCGCGATATCTCGCGGCAGGCCGACACCGTATCCTCCACGTTCGACGCCTTGAGCGAAAGCACGATGTCGTCGAACCCTTCGTCCTCCAGAATACGCACGTGCCGGAGCGCGCTTTCCACCATCGCCCGCGGCGAGTACGCGCCATACTGCTTTTTCAGCGCCGGCTCGAGCGAACCGGCGTTGACCCCGATGCGAATCGGCACGCGGTGCGCCTTCGCGCATGCAACCAGCGCGCGCACGCGCGATTCGTCGCCGATGTTGCCGGGGTTGAAGCGCAGCTTGTCCGCGCCGTTTTCGACGGCGGCGATCGCAAGCCGGTAATCGAAATGGATATCCGCAACGATCGGGATCGAAACGCGGTCCCTTATCTCCCGCAGCGCCGCCGCGCAGGCACGGTCGAACACCGACACACGCACGATGTCGCACCCGGCCTGTTCGAGCGCGCAAATCTGCGCGGACGTCTGTTCCACGTCCCGCGTGTCGGTATTCGTCATGGACTGCACCGAAACCGGCGACCCGCCGCCAATCGGCACGCCGCCGACGTCGATTCGTTTCGTAACGTTACGCAAGGCTACCCTCGGATCAAATTGGAAATATCGTTATAGGTCAGGAACACGATCAGCGCGAACAGGAGGATCAGCCCCACGAAGTGGACCATGCCCTCCTTCTCCGCCGGAATTGCCTTCCCGCGGATGACCTCGATCACCATGAAGAACAGCCGTCCGCCGTCCAGTGCGGGAAGCGGAAGCAGGTTCATGATGCCGAGGCTCGCGCTGATGAGCACCGCGAAGCGCAGCACGGTTTCTCCGCTGGAACGGACGGCCGCGCTTATATAGGCGATGATGCCGACGGGGCCGGCCACCTCGTCGCTCGTGACCTGGCCGCGGAAGAGCTGCCCGAAGAACAGGAACGCGTCCTTGATGGTCTCGGTGATATACGAGACCGAGTGCGCCATTATGCCGCCGAAGCCGAAGTACATGCGCTCCGGGCTGATGGTGACGCCGAGCAGGTTCCTGCCCGCCTCGGCGTTGTAGATATCGTGCACCTCCAGCTCGATTTCGCTCCCGTCCCGGCTCACGGTCAGCGTCATATCGTTCCCCTCGACCGCCTGAATCATATCGACCGTTTCGGAGTAGAACGTTACGCGTTTTCCGTCGATGCGCGTGATGATATCGCCGACCTGCATGCCGGCCGCGTACGCGGGCGTGTCGGTGTCGGTGATTTCATAGACCGCCGGCATATAGTCGCCGAAGATCGAGAGCGTAAAGATCGCGCAAAGCAGCGCAAAGAGAAGGTTCATCACGGGCCCGGCCGCAACGGTGATGATGCGCTTCCAGACAGGCTGCGCGTTGAAGCAGCGGCCGTCCTGCGCTTCCTTGTCCTCGCCGTAGAAACGGCACATGCCGCCAATCGGCAGCGCGCGCAGCGAATACTGAATCCCCTTTTTTGTTTTTTTAAAGAGAACGGGGCCCATTCCGATGGAGAATTCCACGATTCCGAACCCCAGCAGCCGTCCCGCCGTATAGTGGCCCAGCTCGTGGATCATCACGAGGAGCGAGAGCAGCACGAGCGCCGCCAATATGGATAAAGCCGTAGTCAATTCGTTTCCTGCCTTTCGCGCGCGATGCGGTCGATGCGTTGTTTTGCCGTCCGGCGCGCGTCTCCGTCCGCCTCGACGATTTCCTCCAGACTGCCTGCCGCGCGGGGAGTGATTTCATTGAGAGTATAATCCACCGTCCGCCCGATGTCCAGAAAGCCGATGCGTCCGCCGCAAAATGCTTCCACCGCCGCCTCATTTGCGCCATTATACGCGGTCGGATACACGCCGCCGCGCCGCAGCGCCTCGTAGGCCAGCTTCAGCGCGCAGAAGCGCTCCGGGTCGGCCCGGTGAAACGAAAGCGGCTGTTCCGTTTCCAGCCGGAGCGGAGAACAGACCGAAGCGCTCCGAGACGGGTAGGTGATCGCATACTGGATCGGCAGCCGCATATCGGGCCGGCTCATATTTGCCATGACCGTTCCGTCCCGGTAGGCGACCATCGAGTGGACGATCGACTGCGGGTGAATCAGCACCTCGATCTGCTCCGCCGAAAAATCGAACAGATACGCGGCTTCGATGATCTCCAGCCCCTTGTTGAACAGCGTCGCGGAGTCGATCGTGATCTTTCTTCCCATACGCCAGGTCGGGTGCGCGAGCGCCTGCTCCACGGTGACGCGCTCAAGCTCGCCGCGCTCCATCTGCCAGAACGGCCCGCCGGACGCGGTCAGAATCAGGCGTTCGACCTCCGCGCGCCCGCCGTTTTGAAGGCACTGAAAAATGGCGGACTGTTCGCTGTCCACGGGAACGATCGTTCCGCCGCGGGTTCTCATCAGTTCGCCGAGCAGCGGCTTTCCGCATACGACGCTTTCCTTGTTGGCCAGCGCAACGCGCTTTCCCGCTGCAAGCGCCGCGAGCAGCGGTTTCAGGGCGGCGAATCCGCCGATGCCGTTCACCACGACGTCCGCCCCGTCCATGCCGGCGAGGCGTTCCGCCGCGTCCTTCCCGACGATCGCCTCGGTCCCCTGCGGCAGCAGCGATTCGTCGAGCGGCGTTTCGCACGCAACATACCGCGGCCGGAAGCGGCGCGCCTGCTCGGCGAGGCCCGCCGCGCTCCGTTTTGCGCAGATACCGAACAGCGTCATCTCGTCCGGTCGGGACGCGATCACGTCCAGCGTCTGCTTTCCGATGGAACCGGTGCTGCCGAGCACCGAAACACGTTTGATCATTCCGCGCGTCCTATTCTATGCGCATCCGCCGTCACATCATGCCGATCTTCCCGAGCACCACGAAAACGCACAGCACGAGCGGCGTGCAGAAGAGGATGCTGTCGATGCGGTCCACGATTCCGCCGTGCCCCGGGAATATGCTGGAGAAGTCCTTCACGTCCGCCCAGCGCTTGAGTGTGGACGCGAACAGGTCCCCGAACTGCGCGAGCACGCCGCAACCAAGCCCCAGCGGCAGCAGCACGGCCGCGCTGATGCTCTCCCCCCACAGGCGCTGCAAAAAGTACATGCATACGCCGAACACGACGCCGCCCGCGAGCGCGAACACCGAGCCCTCCACCGTTTTCTTCGGACTGATGGACGGGCAGAGCTTGTGCCTGCCGAGCAGCGTGCCGCCGAAATACGCAAACGTATCGGAGCACTCCGGCGCGGCGTACGCCATGCCGGCCGCCACCAGCGCGACCGGCCGGTCGAAGCTGAAATAGACGAGCAGCATGCACATTAAAAACATCGTCGGGTAACAGTAGAGGAACAGCGAGGGGATGATATCGTTGGTTACGTGCCGCTTCGTAAACAGCGAGCCGATCATGGTGGCCATGATGGCGGCCATATAGAGAATGATCATCGAGAGCAGCCCGAAGTAATGGTACACAAAGCAGTACAGCACCGCGAATACGTAAGCCGGCGTCAGAAGCGGACGGTACCCCTTCTTCCGAAACATGAGTCCGATCTCATAGACGGCCGCGAACGAAAACAGCGACAGCACGGAGAGCAGAATGAATCCGCCGCAATACAGCACCGCAATCAGCAGCAGCACCAGCGGCACGCCGACGAGAATCCTCGTTTTCATTCGCCGTCCTCCACCCCGCCGTACCGTCTGGAGCGCTTCGCGTACGCGCGGAGGGCCTCGAGGTACCGTTCATCTGAGAAATCGGGCCAGAGCTCATCCACGAACATGAGCTCGGAATAGGAAATCTGATAGAGCAGGAAATTGGAGATCCGCTGCTCTCCGCTCGTCCGGATCAGCAGATCCACATCCGGCAGGCCGCGCGTATCGAGAAACGACTCGAACAGCTCCGCCGTGATTTCTCTTTGTCCCTCGGCGGCCGCCGCTTTTGCCGCGGCGTTCACCGCGCGCAGGATCTCGTCCCGCCCGCCGTAATTGAGCGCGATGTTCAGTTTGAGCCCGCCGTTCTCCCGCGTGCGCGAAACCGCGCTTTCCACGGCTTTCTGCACTTCTCCGGGAAGTCCGGACGAATCGCCGAGCGTGCGGATGCGCACGTCGTTTGCATCCAGTTCGTCGATCTCTTTTGAAAAGTATTCGATCAGCAACCCCATGAGCGTGCCGACCTCGTCGGCGGGCCGCCGCCAGTTCTCCGTGGAAAACGCATACAGCGTCAGCGCGCCGATTCCAAGATCCGACGTCAGCCGGATGATCCCGCGCAGCCGGTCCACGCCCGCGCGGTGCCCCAGCGAGCGCGGCAGCATGCGGCGTTTCGCCCAGCGCCCGTTGCCGTCCATGATGACGGCCACGTGCGCGGGCAGCGTCTTAGGCGACAGCCCGAGCGCGCGGATCTGTTCCTCCCGATACCTGCTCATGCTCTTTTGCCCGCAAAACCAGGGCGCAGAACGGAAACGCTCTGCACCCTACGCATTCGTCTCACTCAATTCCGTTTTGAACACGGCGTACAGAAGGGTGGCGTGCGTCTCGTCCAGTTCCGTCTGCCGCACGACCCGCCGTTCGGTTCCTTCCGGCGCGCCCGTTTTGGAACGGACCTCCGCCGCTTCCACCGTCACGCCTTCGCTCAGCAGAATCGCAGCCGCCCTGGAAAGCGGATACCCCAGAACGTTCTTCAAACTGCGAGTATCTCCTTTTCCTTCGCGGCGATGATCGAATCGATGTCCTTGATCATATCGTCGGTCAGTTTCTGCGCCTTCTCTTCGAGATCTTTCTGATCGTCCTCGGTGAGCAGGTTATTCTTTTGATCTTTCTTGATCTTCTCGTTCGTATCGCGGCGGATGGATCGGATGGCGACCTTGCTTTCCTCGCCCTTCTTGCGCACGACCTTGACCAGTTCCTTCCTGCGCTCCTCGGAAAGCTCCGGGAACAGCAGCCGGATCAACTTCCCGTCGTTTGCGGGGTTGATGCCGAGATCGGACTTCTGAATCGCCTTCTCGATCGCCGGGATCGCCTTCTGGTCCCACACCGAGATCACCAGCATGCGCGGCTCCGGCGTGGAAATATTGCCCAGCTGCGGAATGGGCGTGGGCGTGCCGTAATAATCGGCCAGAATCCGGTCCAGAAGCTGCGGATTCGCGCGGCCTGCGCGGAGCCCGCCGAGCTCGGATTTGAGCACTTCGATGGTCTTGTTCATGCGCTCCTTTGTGGAATCAATCAGATCAGATGCCATATTCCTGCCCTCCTGTCGATTTATTTTACTATAAATCGCGCCGCGGATACAAGCCCGAAGTTCGTATTCCGCGGCGCCAAATCAATGAAAATCCGTCTTCAGTCCTCGGGACCGATGCAGGTCCCGGCGGAACCGTCCGTAAACACCGAGCCGATCTTTTCAAGCGCGAACACGCGGATCGGAATCCGCCGTTCCTTGCAGAGCGTGATGGCGGTCAGGTCGGTGGCGTGCAGGTTTTCGGCCACGACGCGGTCGTAGCAGATCCGCTCGTAGCGCACGGCGGCCGGATTCTTCTTCGGGTCGTCCGAATACACCGCGTCCACGTTTTTGGCAAGCAGCAGCGCGTCGGCGCCGATCTCCGCCGCGCGCAGCGCCGCTGCCGTGTCGGTTGAAAAGAACGGACAGCCGCTCCCGCACGCAAAGATCACAATCTTCCCCTCGTCGAGCGCGGCGCGCGCCGCGCGGGAGGAATACGTGTCGCAAAACAGCCGCATATCCACCGCGGAGAGCACCGTACAGGGAACGCCGAGGCGTTCGAGCGCGTCCTGCAGGGCGAGCGCGTTGATCGCCGTTGCGAGCATGCCCATGTGGTCCGCGCGGTTCCGCTCCATGCCTGCCGCGCTGCGGCCGCGCAGGATGTTGCCGCCGCCTACGACCACGCCGATCTGCACGCCCTTTTCCCGCACGTCCCCGAGCATGCGCGCCGTCTGCAGAACGGTTTCCATGCAGACGACGGACGAACCGGAGGAAAGCGCCTCGCCGCTGATCTTGAGCAATACGCGATGATACATGATGCCCCTCCTTCTATGCAGTGCATGTTCCGTGTCAGAAAAAAGGAACACGCCGCCGTGTTCCTTTTGATCCGTCAACCCTTCGACGTCTGCTTTTTGACCTCTTCGGCGAAGTTGTCCTCGCGCTTTTGCAGGCCCTCGCCCATTTCATAGCGGGCGAAGCGCTTCACGCTCACCTTCGCGCCGAGCTCTTTGGATGCGTTTTCGAGAACCTTGCCGATCGTAAGGCTCGTATCCTTGACGAAGAGCTGCTCAAGCAGGCAGTTCTCCTTATAGTACTTCTCCACGCGGCCGATGAGCATCTTCTCGATCACCGCGGCGGGTTTCGGCTTCTCCTCGTTCATCGCCATCGCGCGGCTGATCTCCTTCTCATGCTCGACCTCCTCCGCGGAAACTTCGGCGCGGCACAGATAAGCGGGCTTCGCGGCGGCGATATGCATCGCGATATCGTGCGCGATCTGCCGAAGCGCTTCATTGTCCTTCAGCGTTTCGGGCGCGTCCATTTCGACGAGCACACCGATCCTTCCGCCGAGGTGGATGTAGTTGTCCACAACGCCCTCGTAGCGCGCAAAGCGGCGGATGCTGATCTTCTCGCCGATCTTCGCGCCGGTTTCGTTGAGAATATCGGAGATCGCCGTATCCGGGCTGCGGACGGACTTCTGCGAAAGAAGCGCGTCCACGTCCGCCGGGTTCGCCTTTGCGATCTGCTCGGCGAGCATCGAAACGAACGCCTTATATTCGTCGGTGTTGGCCACGAAGTCGGTTTCGCAGTTGACCTCCACGATCGAGCCGACGCCGCACTCCGTGCAGAGATATCCGCCTACGACGCCTTCCGCGGCGATCCTGCCGGCCCGCTTCGCATTGGAGGCCAGCCCCTTCTCGCGGAGGTAATCCTTCGCCTTCTCAAAATCTCCGTCGCACTCGGTGAGCGCCTTCTTGCAGTCCATCATGCCGGCCTGCGTCAGTTCGCGCAGCGCCATTACGTCCTTGGCTGTAAACATATGTCGTCCCTCCTTACGGGTCGATTATTCCTTCTCGGGCTCTTCCGTATTCTCCGGGGCCGGGGCCGCGGCGGGCTCGGCGTCCGTCATCTGCTCGCCCTGTTTGCCCTCGATCACGGCGTCCGCCATCTTGGACGTGATGAGCTTGACCGCGCGGATCGCGTCGTCGTTGCCCGGGATCGGGTGCGTGACCTCGTCGGGGTCGCAGTTCGTGTCGATGATGGCGACGATCGGGATCTTGAGCGTGCGCGCCTCGGAAACGGCGATGTGCTCTTTGCGCGGGTCCACGACGAACAGCGCGCCGGGGAGCTTCTTCATCTCCTTGATGCCGCCGAGGTTCTTCTCGAGCTTATCCTTCTCGAGGCGGAGTTTGACGACCTCCTTCTTGGGAAGCAGGTCAAAATCACCGTTGGCCTCCATCTGCTCGATCTGACGCATACGGCCGATACGGCCCTGAATGGTCTTGAAGTTGGTCAGCATACCGCCGAGCCAACGCTGGTTGACGTAAAACATCTCGCAGCGTCTGGCCTCGTTTTCGATGGACTCCTGCGCCTGCTTCTTCGTTCCGACGAACAGGATGGACTGGTTGTCCGCCGAGAGATCGCGGATGAAGTTGTAGGCTTCCTCGATTTTCTTTACGGTTTTCTGCAGGTCGATGATGTAGATCCCGTTGCGCTCGGTGAAGATGTATTCCTTCATCTTCGGGTTCCAGCGGCGGGTCTGATGGCCGAAATGTACGCCGGCCTCCAACAGTTGTTTCATGGAAATCACGGACATGGATAAACTACCTCCTCGTTTTTTTCCTCCCGTCGCTTCTTCTTCCCCGGTAACCCTTTCGGGCACGAGCCGGAAAATCCGCGGCGGTGCGTGATGCCTCGCGTATTATAGCACGGCTGTTTTTCGCTTATCAAGGCCTGAAAGCGAATTTCTGCCGCAAATTCACACGGTTTTTGCTATTCTCCGGATTCCGCGTCCTCCTCGTCGAGCATTTCGTCGAATAATTCGATAAACGCGTCGAACACCTCGTCGAGCAGGATCGGATTGTCGATGGTGACGTATTGTTCTTCCCCGCCGCCGCGCACGATCTCGAGCAGCACGACCTCGTCCTCTCCGACGTTCTCCACCTTGTCGATCGGCAGCAACGCGGCGTAGCGCTTGCCTTCGTAATCGAACGTCATCAGAAGATCGAACTTCACCGGTTTGCCGCTTTCGTCGATCAGCTCCACGATGCTCCCCGGCCCGTCCTGATTCTCCATGTGCATTTCCCTTTCTTCCGCCGTGTTCCGGCCGGTTCAAACGGCGCCGTTCGCGTCCAGATAGCTCTGCAGGATCACGACGGCGGCCAGCTTGTCGATCACATTCTTGCGCTTGTTCCGGCGCACGTCCGCCTCGAGCAGCACGCGCTGCGCGCTCATGGTGGTGAGCCGTTCGTCCCAGAACGCGGAATCGCCGTCCCAGCGCGCGAGCACGCTTTCGGCGAACGCCTTCGTCAGCTCGGCCTGCCTGCCGTAGCTGCCGTCCATGTTGCGCGGCATGCCGAACACCAGCTTGGCCGGGCGGTAGCGGTTCGCAATCTCCAGAAGATGGGAAACGTCCCGCTCCGGTTCGCCGGTGCGCTGATACGTTTCAATCCCCTGTGCGGTGATGCCCAGCGGGTCGCTCACGGCGATGCCGATGCGCTTTTCGCCCACGTCGAACGCAACAAGACGAAGCATGCGCTATTTCCCCTCGACGTATGCGCGGACGAGCTCCTCTAGCAGCTCGTCCCGCTCCACACGGGAGATCAGGTAACGCGCGTTGTTGTAGCTGGTGATGTAGGTGGGATCTCCGGACAGCAGATACCCGACGATCTGGTTGACCGGATCGTACCCCTTCTCGCGCATCGCCTCGTACACGCAGAGCAGCGTGTCGCGCGCGGAGCGCTTGTCCCGCGGAATTTCGAATTGCTGGGTATCCCTCAAGTCTTCCTGCATGGTGCTCACCTCTTGAGGGATTATATCCCATTACAGCGCGTTTTGAAAGCGTTTTTGACAAAAACGAACCGAATTTGCCGTTCATTCATAATATGGTACCAATCGCTTAAGGGAGGGAAAAAGTTTGAAAAAAGGAATCCTTTGTTTGCTGGCGCTGCTATTGCTGTGCGCGCCGCTGATCGGATGCTCGGGCAAGGAACCCGCCCTGCGCACGGTCGAACTCAGCGAGGTGACGCGCTCGGTGTTCTATGCGCCGCAGTACGTCGCCATCACGAAAGGGTTTTTCGAGGAGGAGGGGCTGAGCATCAGCGTAACCACCGCCGGCGGTTCCGACAAAGCCATGACCGCGCTGCTCAGCGGCGAAGCCGACATCTGCCTGGCCGGCCCCGAAACGGGCGTATACGTCTTCAACGAGGGCAAGGCGGACTATCCCGTCATCGTCGGGCAGCTGACCAAGCGCGACGGATCGTTCCTCATCAGCCGCACCGAGGAGCCGGACTTCACCTGGGAATCGCTGCGCGGCAAGACGATCATCGGCGGGCGCAAAGGCGGCATGCCGATCATGACGCTCTGCTACGTGCTCAAGCAGCACGGCCTGACGCCCGGCGAGGACGTGACGGTGATCGACAACATTCAGTTCAACCTCATGGCGGGCGCGTTCGAGGGCGGCACAGGCGATTATGTGACGCTGTTCGAGCCGACCGCGACCGAATTTCAGAACGCGGGAAAGGGATACATGGTCGCCAACGTCGGCGAGGCGTCCGGCGAGGTGCCGTACACGGCGTATCTGGTTACGAAGGATACTCTTACAAACGACGCGGACTTCGTGCGCAGCTTTATAAGCGCGATCTATAAGGCGCAGCAGTGGATCGTCACCGCGACGGACGACGAGATCGCCCTCGCGATGCAGCCGTTCTTCCCGGATTCCTCGCTGAACAGCCTGAAGATCGTGGCGAAGAGCTACCGCGAAACGGACGCATGGAAGACGGAGCCCGTCATGTACGAGGAGGACTACAACCGTCTGCTCGACGTCATCGACAACGCGGGCCAGCTGTCCGCGCGCCCGGACTACAATCTGCTGATCGACAACACGATCGCATACGAGGTCATGGGCAGCTAGCGCGGTCCGCCGCGGCGCGGGGGCGCGAACCGAACGCCCGGTTTACGCCTTCCGCGCCGAGAGGCGCTCTCTTAGATACGACGCGAGGATGCACGTGCACGCGGCGCAGGCAAACGCCATCAGCACGTCGGAGACCTGCCCGGCATGGAACTCGAACGAACCGTTCAGGATCGAAAACACCAGAAACGACGCGATCATGTACAGCGCACCGGACAGCCCGGCCCACATCCATGTGCCGCGCGCGCTCCGCGCGGAGAACAGCGCGCCGACAAAGCATGCGGAAACCGCTTTGATCAGCGTGTTCATAAAATCGATCCGCTCCGTGCCGATCCATTCCCAGCGCAGCATGAGCGCGAGCAGGATCACGAGCGCCGCCGTCAGAATGCAGGCGTAGAGCGTGATCTTCAGTACCATCGGGAATACGGAGTCGGACCTTCGCTTGCGCATACGCTTCATTCGGGCAAGCACCTCCCGTACACTCTATCCCGATGCGCAAAAAAATATGCCCCGCGTGCTGCCGCGGGGCATGGCAATCCAAACAGGAAAATTTATTTTACGACTTCCTGCGTCATTTCGTTCTCCACGCCGACATCCTCGACCTGCGAAATCGCACCGCGCGCAAACACGAGCTTGACCTTGTCCGGCCCGACCAGCAGAATGATCGTATCGTCCCGGATGGTCCCGATCGTGCCGTAGATGCCGCCGATCGTGCGCACACGATCCCCGACCTTCAGCGCGGCGAGCATACTCTTCACCTTTTTATCGCGCCGGCGCTGCGGAATGATCATGATCGCGAACATGGCGACCATCAAAACAATCAGAATTCCGTAGTTGGAGAAAAAGCTCGCAATTCCGCTCGTTGTAGCCTCACTCATATATAAAACCTGTTCCCTTCCTATGATAGAATTCAGTGTATATGATTGGACAGTTTGCGTCAAGTGTTTTCAGAATATCCGTTTTCAGGCCAGATAGACATGCGCCGGGGACGGCGCTCTTCGCATCCGTCCCCGTGCATTCGCTTACTTTGCCATCATATCTCCGATATCGCAGATCGTCCTCCGCGTGGAGCGGGCGAATCTGCGCCCGTCGCGCATCATCCGTTTCGGCACGTCGGGATACAGGGAATTGACGACCGCCAGCGTAATTGCAGCGCCCGCAATTACACCGAGACCCAAGTGAAGCGTTCGCATAACCTTTCACCTCTCATTTCATTGCTGCGCTACGAGAGATAGTATCGCTTCCCGGCCCAATCGTTATTCAGGTTTGTGATTGTTTCTTTTTGTAATAATCGTCGATGGCCGCCTTGACCGCCTGCTCGGCAAGCACGGAGCAGTGGATCTTCTGCGGCGGCAGGCCCTCGAGCGCCTCCACGACGGCGGAGTTGGTCAGCTTGAGCGCTTCGTCCACGCTCTTGCCTTTGATCAGTTCGGTCGCCATCGAGCTGGTCGCGACCGCCGCGCCGCAGCCGAACGTTTTGAACTTCACGTCCTCGATGACGCCGTCGTCGTTGATTTTCAGAAACATCTGCATGATGTCGCCGCACTTCGGATTGCCCACGGTGCCAACGCCGCTCGCGTCCTCGATCTCACCGACGTTGCGCGGATGCGTGAAATGGTCCATTACCTTTTCCGTATACATAGCGTTTATTCTCCTTTTTTGTAAAGCGGCGACATATCGCGAAGCCGCTGCACGACTTTCGGCAGAACGTCCAGCACATAGTCGATCTCCTGATCGGTTGTGAATTCCGAGAGTGTGAGCCGGAGCGAACCGTGCGCGACCTCGTGCGTCAGGCCCATCGCGAGCAGCACGTGCGAAGGATCGAGCGAACCGCTCGTGCAGGCCGAACCGCTCGACGCGGCGATGCCGTTGATGTCAAGCATGAGCAGGATCGACTCGCCCTCGATAAACCGGATGCTGAAGTTCACGTTGTTCGGCAGCCGCTTGGTGCGGTGGCCGTTGAGCTTGACGGACGGTATGGTTTTCTCGATGCCGTCGATCAGTTTATCGCGGAGCGCGCTTTCCTTCGCGGCGTTTTCCGCCATATGCGCGGCGGCGATCTCGAGCGCGGCCCCCATGCCGACGATGCCCGGCACGTTCTCCGTGCCCGCGCGGCGCTTCCGCTCCTGCCCGCCGCCGATGATCAGCGAGGGAATGTTCAGGCCCTTTCTCATATAGAGCGCGCCGACGCCCTTCGGGCCGTGGAACTTATGCGCGGACATGGACAGAAAGTCGATATCCATCGTCTCCACGTCGATGGGCACGTGGCCCGTGGCCTGCACCGCGTCGGTATGGAACCACACGCCCTTTTCGCGGCAGACCTTCCCGATCTCCCCGATCGGCATGATCGTGCCGACCTCGTTGTTTGCAAACATCACCGACACCAGCACCGTGTCGGGCCGGATCGCGTCCGCAACCTGCTTTGCCGTGACGAGGCCGGTTTCGTCGACGGGCAGCACCGTCACATCGGCGATCCCCTCTTTCTCCATGGCCTTCAGCGTATAGAGCACCGCGTGATGCTCCACGGCGGTCGTGATCACGTGCTTCCCCTTTTTCCGGTTCGCCGCGACCGCGCCGCGCAGGATCATATTGTCGCTCTCCGAGCCGCCGCCCGTGAACACGATCTCGTCCGGCTTTGCGTTGAGCACGGCCGCGACCTTCGCGCGCGCCTCGTCCGCGAGCTTGCCCGCCTCCCGCGCATACGCGTGCAGGCTGGACGGGTTGCCGTAATAGGTCGTAAACGCCGGGATCATCGCCTCGACGACCTCCTGGCGGACCTGCGTGGTCGCCGCATTGTCAAGATAGACTCTTTGCATTCTGAAATCGCCTCTTCTGCTGAATATAGTCGTCCGCCAGCTCACGGATCGTCGTTTTCTTCAAAACGTCGTCGATTCGGGACTGCAGCTTCAGAAACAGCGGCCGCGCCGAGCATGTGCAGGCGTTGCGGCATTCCGACCGCTCCGTCCCCACGCAGTCCACCACCGCCGTCGAACCTTCCAAAAGGCTCAGCACCCGCTGCACCGACAGCTCCGAGGGATCGCAGCTCAGGAAGTATCCGCCCTGCGCGCCGCGCGCCGTCTCCACAACGCCGCCCTTCTTCAGTTCCCGCAGCAGCTGTTCGAGGTACGCCTCCGAAATGCCCTGCGCGCCCGCAAGCTGCGCAAGCGAAACGGGCCCCTCGCCGTAGGTCACCGCAAGGTCGACCACCGCCTTGAGCCCGTATCTGCTTCGCGTGGAAAGTTTCATCGCCGTCATTCCCTACTATTTTACTTGTCTTTCGCGGATAGAATAGCATCACGGCGAACGTTTGTCAATCGTTATTTTATTTTGCCGCTTTTTTTCCTTTTCCCGCGCATTCGCGCTCGAGCGAAAGCAGCCGCGCCTTGACGTCCAGTCCGCCGGCGTACCCCGTGAGGCTGCCGTCTGCGCCCAGCACACGGTGGCACGGCACGACGATCATGAGCGGGTTTCGATTGCACGCCATGCCGACCGCGCGCGCGGCCCGCGGCCTGCCGATCGCCGCGGCGACGCGCCCGTAGGAGGACGTCCCGCCGTATGGGATCTTTAGCAGTTCGTTCCATACCGCCCTCTGAAAGTCCGTCCCGTCGAGCTCGATCGGGAACGTGAACGCGCGGCGTTTCCCGGCAAAATATTCCTCCAGTTCCCGCTTTGCCGTCCGCAGAATCTCGCTTTTTACGGCGCCAATTTTCCCCGCGCCGCCCGATCCGCCCGAAAGACGGACCGCGCGCACGGCG
Source organism: uncultured Oscillospiraceae bacterium (assembly GCA_964541465.1). Classification (GTDB taxonomy): domain Bacteria; phylum Bacillota; class Clostridia; order Christensenellales; family CAG-138; genus UBA7703. The sequence goes on along the minus strand of CAZIQO010000045.1, from coordinate 4,431 downwards.
GAATCGTCCGCTTCCGCGATCAGTCCGCCGAGCGGCGTTTCGATGCGGATGCTCTCCCGTTTTTCAGTGTTCTTCGCTGCCCGTTCCATGCGACCTCCCGTTTTTCGCGGCGGCATTGCGGATCGTTTCCGCCGGCCAACCGGATTTCTTTTTATTATAACCGATCTGTGCTATACTGACAAAAAACGACGAAGGGACGGAACGATATGGAAGAGCGGCATCTGGAAATCGCCGATCAAAACCCGGTTTCGGAGCCGGCGGATGCGAACCGGTTTGAAACCGTCGATTATGTGCGCGAGCTGTTTCTCCTTTCCGCGCAGCAGCAGAAAACCGAAAAAAAGAAGGTTCGTCTGCTCCGCGCCTGCGTCGCTTTGCTGAGCGTGGTCGCCGCCGCGCTGCTGCTTGCCTTCGCGGTCGCACTGCCCGCCGCCGCCCGTCTTTCCGGCGAGCTCAGCCAGACGCTCCAGGCCGTGCAGGACGCCGACATCGCGGCGCTCGCCTCGGATATCGCCTCGTTCACCGACGAAGCCGGGCAGGCGCTCGCCGCCGTCAGCGACGCGGCCGGCTCGCTGGACGAGCTCGACATCGAATCGCTCAATCTGGCGATCGAAGGCTTGGGCGGCGCGGTCGATTCGCTTTCCGCGATCGACGTGGAAAAGCTCAACACCGCGATCTCCAATCTGAACGATACCGTCGAACCGTTTGCAAATTTCTTTGATAAATTCCGCTGACGCGCCGTTCGGCCGGACTCGACCGGATTCGCCGCGCTTCGATCTGTCCTTGGCGCATGCGGCTGCGCTATACTTGTTCTGATAAAGGAGCCTGCTAATTCACAATGGCGGAAGTGTTCTCGATCCTCTACATGGGGCTGTTCGCCTGCTCCGGCGTCATGGTCGCGCGCGTTCTGTTCTACCGCGACCGGCCGCTCGTGCGCGTCTGGCTCGGACTTGCGTTCGGCATGGCGATGCTGATCTGGTTCCCCGCGCTGTTTTCGTTTGCGCTCGGGTTCACCATGCTTTCACAGATGCTCGGCCTCGCGCTCTGCTGCCTGGTGGGCGTCGTCTTCTTTCTGCTTTCGCGCAGAAGGTCCATGACGGTTTCGCCCTGGCGCGCCGAACTGCCCGCGCTGGTTACCTGCGGGCTTCTGTTCGCGTTCTGCTGCGTGCTGCTCTCGACGCACGTGATCCCGGAGCGGGACGGCGCGCTGTATGTCGGGCAGTCGACCTACGGCGACCTCGCCATGCACCTCGGGTTCATCTCGAGCATCGCCGTGCAGGGCACGTTCCCGCCGATGTACTCGATCTGCCCCGATAAGCTCGTCTGCTACCCGTTCCTTTCCTCGAGCGTCGGCTCGACGTTTTACCTCTTCGGCACGAGTCTGCGGTTTGCAACGATCCTGACGGCCGCGTATGCGTTTCTGCTCGTACTCTTCGGCGTGTACTGCTTCTTTGAGGCGTGGCTCGTTCAGAAGCGCAAGGCCGTGTTTTCCACGCTGCTGTTCTTCGTCGGCGGCGGGTTCGGGTTCTGGTACTTCTTCGATCTGCTTAAAGCCAATCCGGACAATCTTAGCAGGCTGTTCACGGCGTTTTACGAAACGCCCACCAACTTCGTCGACTACGGCCTGCGCTGCGTCAACCCGATCGCGGACATGCTGATTCCGCAGCGCGCGCTTCTCTTCGGCTGGGCGCTGCTGTTCCCCTGCCTGTTTCTGCTCTACCGCGCCGCGATCCGGCGCGACACGGGCGCGTTTGTTCCGCTTGCGGTTCTGGCTGGCTGCCTGCCGCTGATCCATACGCATTCGTTCCTCGCGCTCGGCGTCGTGAGCGGGTTTTACCTGTTCCGCTCGTTCGTCCGCTGCGAGGGGAAGCGTCAGTACCTCGGATACCTGCGGTATCTCGTCATCACCCTCCTGCTCGCCCTGCCGCAGCTGATTCTGTTTACCTTCCGGCAGTCCGGAGGTTTTCTGCAGTTCCACTTCAACTGGGCGAACGAGTCGGACTCGTACCTCTGGTTCTACATCAAGAACCTCGGCCTTCTCGCGCTGCTCGCCCCGGTCGCGTTCATCGCGGCGAAAAAGGAGGACCGCGGCGTGGTCGGCGGCGGCATCCTGCTCTGGATCATCGCCGAATGCATCCAGTTTCAGCCGAACGAGTATGACAACAACAAACTGCTTTTTGTGTGCTTCGCGTTTCTCTGCGGCCTCGTCGGAAGCTGGCTCATCGACACGCACGACAAGCTGAACCGCGGGAACCGCGGCAACCGCGCGAGCGTTTTCGTTCTCTCCGTGATCGTATGCCTCGCGCTCTTCCTCTCCGGCGCGCTCACGCTCGGGCGGGAATACGTCTCCGAATACCAGCTCATTGACAGCGACCAACTGCTGGCCGCGGAATATGTGGAGGAAAACGCCGAACCCGACGCGACGTTCCTCACGTACAACAACCACAACAACTGCATCGCGGCCCTGACGGGGCGCAACATCGTCTGCGGCTCCGGCACGTTCCTCTACTTCCACGGCGTGGATTACTCCGCACGCGAAGCCGCGCTCCCGCTCCTCTACGAGGAACCCACGCAGTACTTTGCGCAGCTTTCAGAAGAATACGGCATCGACTATGTGATGATCGGCCCGTACGAGCGGGCGAACTACGATATCGATTACACATATTTTCAGGACAACTTCGAAGTGTTTTACGAAAACGACTCGGTCGTGATCTACCGCGTCGGCTGACCATCGGCCAAAGCGTCCGAGCCTCTCCAAAACGATCATCGCGCGACGCCCGTAGGCGCCGCGCGCAGTTTGTCGACAAAAGAAGAAAAGCGCTGGAGGCTCCGCCTCCAAACCACCGTTTCGGGCCGTAACGCCCCTAAGGACCCATCTTTGCAAGCGTCCTGGAAAGGGTGCTTGTGGAGTCAGGGATTCCCAAGAGACGTGTCTCTTTTATGGGGTGCAGGGGTGAAACCCCTGCAAAAGAACATTTTTGACAGTCTGCACGCGAATCGTTCAGTCGAGTCCCGTCAGGAAGCGGTAGACCGGCTTGAGCTGCCGGAACGCCTCGATGATCTCGTCCGCGATCTCCGGCTTCATCGTGTTGGACACCTGCGGGGAGGAGAAACAGAAACTCAATCCCCGGCGGTTCAGGTAGGGCCGCAGCTCCGCCGGCGCGTCCTGATAGCGCGGGCGCTTGAAGAAATCGCCGCTCGGCGGAAACTTTTCGCAGAACGGTTTTTCCGTCACCAGTTCGAGAAAATGCTCCGGACGCGCGAGCATGCGCCCGCGCATTTCCCGCATGAGTTCGGGATTGCTCCCGTACATGCCCATTCCGTAGCCGTAGCTCTCGCGCTCGAACTCCGCATAGAGCACGAAGCTCTCGCTGAGCATCTTGCCCGGGCGGCGGAAGCCGAGCCAGGCGTGGTCGCGGTACATGGATTTATCCTTCGAATAGCGCGTGTCCCGCCGGATGCGCGAAATGATCGACGCGGGCCGCACGTTGAACTCCCCGTCGACCTCCTGCGCCGCCGGCGTGATCAGCAGCGTGAGCTCTTTGAGCGGTTTGTACACGCAGGTCTGATATCGTTCGCGGTTCGCCTCGAAAAACGCGCGGTCGTTATTGAACGCAATCTCCCAGAAGAACCGGTAGGTTTCCTCCGATAATCCCTGAAACATGTTTTCCTTACTCCCGATCGGGATTCTCCCGGTTGGGCTCTCCTTTCGCGTTCTGCCGGTGCTCCACATGCACGACGCCGCCCCTGCGGACCGGCTGCGGGGCCGGACGCCGGCGGTATTCGTACACCTTCGGCGTCGGCGGCTGCGACGACCGCGCCGGCTGTTTCTCCTGTACGGCTCCCTGTTCTTTGGGCGGATACGCGGGCCGGTAGCGCGCTTCGGACACCGGTTCGACGCGCTGGGTTTCCCGGTTCTGCGCCGCCGCGTCGGCGGCCGGCTGCCGCGTTGGACGCGTACGGACGGGCGCTTCGGCCGCGGAACGACCGGCATCCTCGTATTCGAGGCGTACCTGTTCCTTTGGCGGCGCCGATACGGGCGGCAGCAGGATCGGCGCGGGCTTTTCCGCCTGGTTCTTTCGCTCCGCTCCATCCTTGATGGCGAGCATGCGCTTGGTATAGCTGACTTCGTCCGGCTTCATTGCGCCGCGGTATTCGTTCTCGTCGGCCCGGTGGACGTGTTCGCGCCCGTAGCCGGAATCATGCGGACCGTCTCCGCCGTAATCGTCGATGTCGTCGTCCTCATCGTCGTCGTCAAGGCCGAACGGCGAACGCGCGCGCTCCATCACCGTCAGGGCGATCAGAACGACGAACGAAAGCACCATCAGCACGCCCAGCGCGATGAGGATCTTCGTAATCGCGGAGCTGACGCCGCTGAACAGACTCAGGCTGCCGCCGCTCGGCGCCGCCGTGACCTGCGCCGTCTCGGCGGTC
>CAZIQO010000044.1:0-23475 GCA_964541465.1 uncultured Oscillospiraceae bacterium | reverse complement strand
CCTGCTGCTCGATGGCACGGACGACTTCGGAAAAAAACGGATTGTCCGCCGGCGTGCCGGGCCGGAGATTATCCGGCTTGACTTGAATGAACTGCTTGAGCGGACCTGCTTTTCGTATTTTAGTTATATACGAATTTATAAGTCTGGATTGCAGGTTGGAATCATCTGTGAATATTTGCAAAGCAGAGTCCATTAAGTTTTTTGCTTCAATAGAATCATTCGCCGCCAACGCCTCTTGTGTCCTTGCAACGAAGTCTTCTTTAATAATTCCCCGTCATTTCACTCATCCTATTTTGTATTTTCGAATCGTCTCCGAAGATTGCGTTCGCGCTCCGGAGTAATTTTATGCCCTCTTTAAATGAGCCTTCATCTGCAAGCTCTTCTGCTTTCGAACTGTAAGCAGTCCTTGTTTCGTCGACCGCTTCATCAAATGTTTCGCTGAATCCGCCTGTGCCTTCGATCATCAGCTTTGCATCACAGATAACTTCAAGCGCTTTCTCATATTGTCCCTTTCCCAGGGAAGCATTCGCTTCTTCGGTTATCTCCATAAAAAACGAAACAGACATACCGCCTTTTCCTGTGTTTGTTTGTGCGCATCCTCTCCAGCGCCGCCGCCCTCTCGTCCGCCGTCCGAATCGCATGCGAGCAGATGCTCGCGGTCGCGGACGTCTGCGCGCGGCCCGTTCGGCTGCTGGCCGTTCGCAGCGGAATGCACGTAGCGGGACGCCTTGTTTTCAGGTGCTTTCCCGAACAATCAGCCTGTTTTCCACGCAGACGGTTTCGGAAGGCGCATCGGCGTCGTCAATGTATTTCTGCAGCAGCCGCACGGCCGCTTTTCCCATTTCGTGCCGGTTCACGGATATGGTGGTCAGAGCGGGCTCCAGATAGCACGCGCTTTCAATATCGTCGTATCCGCAGACGGCTACGTCCTCGGGCACCCGGATGCCTCTTGCGTGCATGGAGTGAATCAGCGAGATCGCAATGTTATCGGTCGCGCAGACGATTGCGCGCGGGAGCTTCTTCTGGTTCAGCAACGTATCGAATGTGGACGGCGGGAAGTAGATATGCCCGGGCGCAATGATATATGGGTTCCCATAGGTCGGGATCTCCGCATAGCCGTACTTGGAGAGCATGGATTCGTTGAAAAACTGGTATTCCCCGAAATAATTCGTGTTTGTCATGTTGAGCGAGTGATACGCCTGCAGCCCGTGCTCCACGAGCGCGTCCACAAACGCGAGGTACCGAATCAGGCTGCTCGTGTGCGAAAGCCGCTGCGACACAAACGCTATGGATTCATAACCCCGTTCGTCGATCAGATGGTGCATCATTTTCTGGATGCCGCCGTAGTTGTCGTCGACGACGAATCCGGTATGTTCCTCCTGAACCTCCTCATTCAGAAGGATGACGGGCGTGCCCCGCGAATGAAACGCCTTCAGTGTGTCGTGCGGGATAAAGGTTGCGAGGATCGCGCCGTCGATGCTGTCTTCAATGAACCGTTCCTCAAAGGTATCGAAGCGGTTCTGCGCATCATAATTGCTGTTGTCCTCAGAGATGCCCAGCACAATATGATAGCCCATCTGCTTGGCCTGCTCCGTGACTCCATCCAGAATCGGGCCGTAGAAAGCATGCCCAAAGAACGGCATGGACTTACGGTATAAGCAGAACCCCAGCAGGCCGGAACTGTGCGTCGCAATCGCCTGTGCCAGTGTATTGGGTCGGTAATTATATTGTTTGGCGATGGCCAGAACGCGCTGACGCGCCTGATCGCTGATCGGAGAGGGCGTTGTAAACGCCCGGGAAGCGGTAGCCTTGGAGACGCCTGCGAGCTTTGCAATGTCGCTTAATGTCATTTTGCACCTCCGAATATAAAAAAAGTGAAATTGGGCATTGCATTTTGAGACCGGTTCCACTATAATGCATATATCGGACTGAAACCAGTTCCAATCTGCCCCACATCACGCATTCTCCGATATGATTCTAAAGACTTTATCAGGAACTGTCAAGGCAGGATGAACGGCCAGCAAACCCTCAAAAACCGAAAAAGGCACCTGCGAACAGCACAAACGGAAACAGGACGGATGGTACGATGCAAATACCGATGATTACGGCGCATGCCGGCTGCGAGAACACACCCCGGGATTCGATGGATTCGATTCATGCCGCGCTGCCGTTCCGACCGGACGCCGTGGAAATGGATGTACGGCTGTTCGAAGACGGTGTGCTCCGTATCTCGCATAACGCCGTATCTGCAGCGGACTACCTGGACAGGCCGACGCTGGAGCAGGTCTTTGTCCTCGTTGCCGATACGGGGATGAAGCTGAATTGCGACATCAAAAATGCGCCCGCGCTGTACAGCGTGCTGAATATGGCGGACCGGTTCGGCTTCCGTTCCGACCGTCTGATCCTTTCCGGCTGTATGTCTCCGGAGCAGTTGGTTCGGGACTTCTCCATTCTGCAGAAGGCGACCGTCTTTCTGAATATCGAGGAGATCTTCAAGTTTTTCTATCTGTCGGAGCAGAAGGTCGCCTCCACATCTGAATTTATCAGTCTGATGAACGCCCCATGGGACTTTTTGCGCAAGGCTCAGATTTCGCGCGGCTGGTTCGAACGGGCGGCGTGCTTCGCGCGCGAACTGAAGGTATCCGCAGTGAATCTTCCGCACCGTCTCCTGATGGACGAAACGGCTGCGCTCTTCTCCGCGCTGAACGTTCCGGTATCGGTCTGGACCGTCAACGAGCCGGATCTGATCGACTATTGCCTCAAAAAGAACGTCCTGAACATCACCACGCTGAATGTCGCCGACGCCTGCAAGCAACGCAGAAGCGCGTTCGGCTGCTGATTCAATCAAAATCCGGAAGAATACCGGAGCGCGCCCCCGCGGGGCACGCCGGCCGGACGACGATCATTTGGCAGGAGGAGGATATGATGGAAGAAAAGGTTCGGCAAGGCAGCGCCGAACAGGGATCGGAGAGAAGGGTTTCTCCCTATTCTATTCGGAGCGTCCGCAGGGCTCTGGGACGCAGGCGGCTCGGGGAGATCCTGCTGCTGCTCGCCTTTTTGCTGTTTTTCTACGGCCCGCTGGCGCATGCCTTTATGCTGGCATTTGCCGACACGTATGCGGCGGGTGATATTATCCCGTCCAAATTCGGGTTTCAGTGGTGGGATTACGTGCTGGGACAGCCCAACACCTTCCGTTCGATCATCAACTCGTTCCTCTTCGCGTTCGCCTCCACGGCCCTGTCCATCATGATCTGCCTTCCGGCCGCCTACGTGCTGGCCCGGTTCAAGTTCAAGGGCAGACGGATCATCATGTTTTCATTCCTGATCGGCAATGCATTCCCAAAGATCGGGATGTACACGTCCATCGGTATCATTTACTACAAGATCGGGCTGATGGGCACTTTCTTCGGCGTGCTGCTCATCCATCTGCTGGGCACCATGATGCAGATGATCTGGCTGCCGGCCGGCTCCTTCCGGAGCGTGCCCCGGCATCAGGAGGAGGCTGCACGGGACGCCGGCGCCGGCCCGCTCCGAACCTTCTTTGCCGTTACGCTGCCGATTGCATGGCCGGGCATCATGGTCGCGGCGCTGTACGCGTTCATCGGTTCGCTCGGCGAGAGTGTCGGCACCCTGCTTGTCGGTCTGCCGCAGTGGCGCACCATGATGACGGAGATGTACGGTGTGATTCTGGACTACCCGGCGACTGCGGGCGCGGTATTCGGGCTGATCATTGTGATTCCAAATATGCTGCTGCTGTTCATCATGCGCAAGTATGTCAGTGCGGACACGATGTCCAAGGGCTTCAAAATGGGTTAAACGAACTTCCGCTGCGAGATTGAGATCAGGAGGACATTCATGGATAAAGCAGTAAAACTCAGCATCATCAATATGACGAAGCTCTACAGCAACGGCGATGGTGTTCGGAATATCGACCTTGACGTGCATGGCGGGGAGCTGGTGACGCTGCTCGGTCCGTCCGGATGCGGCAAGACCACCATTCTGCGGACGGTCGGCGGTTTTATCGATTTGACGGACGGCGATATTCAGATCGACGGGAAATCCATCATTACGCTCCCGCCGGAGAAACGTCCGACCAGCATGGTGTTTCAGAGCTACAACCTCTGGCCCCATATGACCGTGCATGACAATCTGGAGTTCGGCCTGAAGCTCCGCCACATCCCAAAGCCCGAGCGGGAGGCACGGATTGCGGACGGCCTGCGCCTGGTCAAGATGTCCGGCTCCGAATCGAAGTATCCGAGCGCCATGTCCGGCGGTCAGCAGCAGCGTATCGCAATCGCCCGCTCGCTTCTTTTACAGCCGGAGGTGCTCCTGCTGGACGAGCCGTTCTCCGCGCTGGACGCCAAGATCCGCCTGCAGATGCGCGAGGAACTGCGCAAGATCCAGACCGACCTGAATATCACGGTCGTCTTTGTCACCCACGATCAGGAGGAGGCCATGATGCTGTCCGACCGCATCGTGGTCATGAGCAAGGGCCATATCGAGCAGGAAGGCAGTCCGCGCGGGATCTACAACCATCCTGCAAGCCGTTTCGTGGCCTCCTTTATCGGCGAAATGAACTTCCTTGAGGACGGAGACGGGAAACAGATCGCGGTCCGCCCGGAATATGTGATGGTACGGCCGGGCGGCGACGGCGAACTGACGGGCGTCGTGCGCACCATCATGATGCTGGGTCACTATACGGAGATGACGCTGGATACGCCCAAGGGGCTTGTCAAGGCGTATATCACCGCCGAAGCGGCGGAGCGCTTTGCCAAAGGCGATACGGTTTCGCTGGAGCTCCACACGACGCATGAGTATCGTGCGGAGCAGTCGCAGTGACCGGGAAGCGCCGTCCCATCCTCTGCGCTGCCGCTCTGCCGGCACCGGCGCCTGCCGACTGCGGCACCGGCGAGAACGCCGCATAGGAACGGGCTGCATGACGGCGCCATGTACAGCAGCTCCGCGGGGATCTCTCCGGAGACCGGAACGATTTCGCATAACGTACGGTCGACGGCGGCAGGTGTGCCGCTTGCGATAAATACCACTGAATGGTGGAAATAAAATAGGAGGGAAAAACCATGAAAAAACTGATCGCACTTGCACTAGTTCTCATGCTGTGCCTCACGTTGTTTGCCTGCAAGCAGACGACCGAAACCGAAGCCGAGCCTGCTGCAACCGAAGCCGCGGCCGAGACGCAAACGTCCGACAGTTCCGCTGCAGAACCCGCCGAGACCACCGAGACGGCTACTGCTGAACTGCCGACGCTCAACCTCTGGACCACCGGCTCTCAGAACGTCAGCGATGTTTTCACCGCCGTCATCGAAGCGTGGAACGCCAAGGAAGACCGCACCAGCAACGTGGTGCTGCAGTTCATCCTGAGCGGTTCGGGCGACGCTTCGCTGGGCAGCCGCTACGGCGCAGCCTACATTACCGGCAAGGATCACTCCTTTGACATCATGGCCGGCAACGGCACCGACTTCCTGGGCTATGCGGACGAAGCCGGTTCGTCGGACGCGTTCCTCGATCTGGATTTCTCCAAGATGCCGAACTTTGCAAACGTGAAGATGAGCGCCTCCTTGCTCGAGGAGAAGCTGGTTCCGTTCCGCGGCACGACGGTTGTGTTCGCTTACGACAGCGCGAAACTGCCGGATCCGCCTGCAACCTGGGATGAGCTTGCGACCTGGATCGAGGCCAACCCTGGCAAGTTCACGTACAACGATCCGTCCACCGGCGGCGCAGGCAAGGCGTTCGTATACAACGCCATCTACCGTCTGATCGACGATCCGGACGCCTTCGCCAACGCCTCTGATGAGAAGTATGTCGACGAGTGGGACGCGGGCTTTGACTGGCTTGCCATGATTCACCCGTATCTGTATTCCTCCGGCGGCCACATTCAGTATCCGGTCAAGAATCAGGGCGCGCTGGATCTGCTGGCAAGCGGCGAGGTCTGGATGGTTCCCGCATGGGCCGACGGCACGCTGGACGCGCTCGAAAAGGGCACGCTCCCCGATACCGTGAAGATGTATCAGCTCAGCGACCTGTCTCTGACCGGTACCGACGTGGATATGGCCATCTGCGCAACAACCGAGTATGAGGATGCCTGCTATGATTTCATGAACTTCGTTATCAGCGTGGAAGCGCAGCAGATCTTCGTGGAAGTCATGAAGGCGGTCCCGGTTATCGACGCCTCGCTGCTGGAGCAGACTGCTGCCGTCCAGGCCGTCAGCGAGCTGAATCCTGCGAACTTCAACATCCTGTCGGTCGGCTCAAACGACAGCCTGCTCAAGGAGCGTTGGCAGGAAGACATCGCGACGCTGAACTGATCGGATTTCCAGCGGCGATCTGAATCAATTGGCTGCCGGGGGCGCGTCCCCCGGCAGCCGGACCGGAAACGCAGATCAAGGGGGCATACGTATGCTGCAGTCAAAAAAGAAATGGAAGCAAACGCTGTTCATCATCGGCGCTCTGCTGCCTGCAATGGTTTGCTCGATGGGCATCATCGTTTATCCGATGATCAATACGATCATCCGGAGTTTTCAGGATCCGGAAACAGGCGCGCCTTCCTTCACAAATTACGTCTATCTGTTTACGAACAAACTCTCCAAGGGCGCAATCTGCTATACGATTCTGATCGCGGTGCTGACGGTGCTGCTGACCATAGCGGTTTCCTATCTGCTGGCCAACTATCTGCGCTTTTCCAACTCGCGCATTTCAAAGACGATCGGGAATCTCTACCTGATCCCGAGATTCATTCCTGGTTTGGTCGCCATCTACGCCATGATGACGATCGTGCGGGATTCCGGCCTGCTGAACCGGCTTTCGCTGCTGCTGCCGGAGACGAGCCCGCTCTACAATTTTAAGCCCGGCCTGCTGTACAACATCAAGGGCATCCTGCTGATGAACTGCTGGTTCAACATTCCGTTTGCCACGATGATCATCACGGCGGCGCTGTCCGGCATCTCGGAGTCCGTCGTGGAAAGCGCGCGGGACGTCGGCGCGGGGCGGCTCCGCGTCTTCTTCAAGATCATCCTGCCGCTTTCCTACAAGGACGTTCTGATCGCGGCGACGTTTGTCTTTATGAGCAACATCAGTTCCTTCACGACGCCGTACCTGATCGGACCGAATTACCCTTCGCTGCTCGGCGTCTACCTGCGCAAGCAGTTCGGCAGCCAGAACTATGAGATCGCCGCAGCGACCTCTGTGATCATATTCGTGCTTTCGAGCATATCGGCCATCGTCTACCTGTATACGAACATGAAGGAACAGGAATGGGAAAACTATTGACGCTGTGGCAAGCCAAACACAGCGATGCAACGAAAGCCGCCTGGTGTTCAGGCGGCTTGGCCCGTCAAAAAAGTTCTTTTGCATGGGTTTCACCCCTGCACTCCACCCAAGGGACACGTCCCTTGGGAATTCCTGACCCCGCAAGCACCCCTTTCCAGGCGCCTGCGGAAATGGGTTCTTCCCCTCAAGCAATGGTTTGAAGGCGAAACCCGCCAAGCCCCCCCTTTTATCGTCAAGCTGAGTCGGCGGGACCTGAAATTCAAAACGGCAGCCCTGCTGCGTTCTGCGCGATATCCCCTGCGCGGCGGGCGCCGGAAACGGATCGATCGCATGGCTTTTCGGCATGCCGCATCGTAAGCGAACGCATGGACCGCGCCATGCAGAAAGGCGCCGCGGCCACAGCGCCGTGTCCGCCTTGCGCCTGCTTCCCCGTTTCAAAAACCGGCTTTCCTGCCGTTGCAAATTCCCTCCGAGCTGATGTATGATAGCTGCGTAAACGTTTGAAAACCGCTGTTCCGGTTTTCTTTCAGCAATCCAAATTTGAGGAGACTAACCCATGTCTAAACGCACGTTCGATACCTTTATCATCGGCCAGCCCAGTCTGGATATCAACACCGACTACGACGGAACCACCATCCGCGCCTTTGGCGGAGCCGTGGTATACTCCGGCTATGCCGCGGGTGCGCTGGGGCATCCCACCGCCGTCCTCCCAAAAGCCCATTTGGCGCAGGACGATGTAAGCGCGATCTTTGCCAATGCCAAGAACGTCACCGTATTTCCGGTGGACAGCGCCCGGAGCACCTCCATTTCCAACATCTACCACACCGCCGACCGGGAACGCCGCACCTGCAGGGCCATTTCCTGCATCGACCCGTACCTTGTTTCGGACATCCCCGACGTAGACGCGAAGATCTATCATCTTGCGGGACTGGTGCGCGGCGATATCGGCGAAGAACTCATCGCCTTTGCCGCCCGGAAGGCCAAGGTGGCTGTGGACGTGCAATGCCTGCTGCGCTGTGTGGAGGACGGGAGCATGGTGTTCCACGACTGGGCGCAGAAAAAGGAATACCTGCCCATGATCGACTTCCTTAAAACCGATGCCGCCGAGGCCGAAATCCTTACGGGGCTCACCGACCGGGCGGCCGCCGCCAAACAGCTCCACGCCTGGGGCGCAAAGGAGGTTATGATCACCCACAACAGCGAGGTGCTCCTTTACGACGGCAAAGCCATTTATACGCAGCCCATCAAATCCCGCAACCTCTCCGGCCGAACCGGCCGGGGCGATACTACCTTCGCCGGTTATCTCAACGAGCGCATCGCCGGCGATATCCCCACGGCGCTTCTGTGGGCCACCGCGCTGGTCTCCCTGAAGATGGAGACGCCCGGACCTTTTCAGGGGTCCCGTGCGGACGTGGAGGCTTATATCAATATGTTTTACCGGTAAGGAAGGACGCGGGCATCGTCCCTTTTCACAGCCGCTATGATGCGCAGTCCGAACCGCCCGTCTGCATATCATAGCGGCTTTGGCGCTTGGGCGGCATCGCTTTTTTCATTACCTCGCGAAAGAAGAAACGCCGCGATCCATACAGCCGCGGTACCCAGCAGCAATTTTGACTTGAAAATGGGAACGGTGCATGGCCTCTGCATCGGATCGATTGTACCGTTGTACAGGGGAAAGCGGTTCCGCGGAATCAACACCGGTTATCAGAATCCGGACTTTTTTATGTGATTCCAATACAGATATCGTTCATGGAGTGCTCCGTAAAATACGATCGGTCTTTATCGACCGCGACCGCGCCGACGTCATACGGCGTTTATTACCGAAAGGAGAAAGAAGTGGGCGATTGGAAAGAGTTGCTGAAAGCGGACCCCACGATCTGGCTGCTGGAAAAAGAGAATCCTTCCGTGCGGTATTTTACGCTATTGGATCTTCTGGGCAAGCCTGAAGACGACCCGGAAGTACGGCAGGCGAAACGTGCGGTCATGCAAATCGGGATTGTGCCGGAAATTCTTCAAAAGCAGAAAGATCCCGCATATCTTGAAACCTGCGGCCAATTTTACACTGCAAAATATAAGGGCCTTGTATGGCAGTTGATCGTGCTTGCGGAGATGGGTGCCGATGCCAATGCACAGATTCGGGAGCAATGCGAATACCTGCTCGGTCATTCGCAGGAAACCGGCGACGGCGGCTTTGCGATGCACACGGCCGCCAAGACGGGCGGCGGGAGAATAACCGAAGTGATCCCGTGTCTTACCGGCAATATGGTCTGGAGCCTGATCCGCTTTGGCTATCTGGACGATCCGAGACTGCAGAAAAGCATCGATTGGATCACCAAATATATGCGCTTCAACGACGGCACGGAAGACGATCCGCAAACTCCGCCGTACGACCGGATGGAACCCTGCTGGGGCAGGCACACCTGTCATATGGGTGTCGTCAAAGCGCTCAAGGCATTCAGCGCGATACCGGAAGAAAGAAGGACGCAAGCGGTTCAGACGACAATCGATCTTGCCATAGAATTCATGTTGATCCACCATATCTATAAACGCAGCCATCAGCCGGATCGGGTGTCAAAACCCGGATGGCTGAAATTCGGATTTCCCTTAATGTATCAGACGGATGCGCTGGAAATACTCGACATTTTAAGCGCACTTGGCGTCAGGGACGCCCGCATGAGCGAGGCTCTGGACCTCGTCGTATCCAAGCAGGACGACATGGGCAGATGGAAAGCCGAGAATACCTACGGCAGCGATCGGCTTCTGGTGCCAATCGGACGAAAAGACAAACAGAGCAAATGGCTCACGCTCCGGGCCATGCGGATATTGAAGCGGAATTATGGCCGCGATCCTGAAGTGTCCTCCCAAAAGCAGGCCTCTCCAACCCGAACCCGGATATCAATATGAACCTGGCGACAGCAAATCGGACAGACTTTTTCAGGCGCGGGATCTCCTGAACTCTGCTGGTGGCAGGTATCCGAAGTGTTCCATGCAATCGGCATAGTCAGACGATTCCGGGCGGAACCGATCGAACGTTTCAAAGCGGCGGGAACAGGCAGTCTCGGTCCCGATCTTAAAGTGCGGAGATGCACCCGCCTTGTTCCGGTGCGGACATATGTTCAGCCGCTCGCAGCCAGGGCGTCCGGAGCCGGACCGTTAAATTCTTTGGCCAAAAAGTTATGGACGGACGTCTCGCTGCTCCTGAACGCATGCACGCGGGCCCTCCTGCAGGCATACCGTCCATGGCCGCGCCGCGCTATTTTAAATACGCCTCTATCGCCTGTAAAAGGTCTCTCAGCAAAGCCTGAAACCTCTCATGCAGTCCTTGTATCGTTTGGGTGTCGGGCGCCTGCAGTGATTTCTGCAGCTCGGCGGCGGCCTAATACATGCTGGCAGCGCCGATGCTTCCCGCGCTGCCCTTGATTTTATGGACGATCTGTACCGCCGCATGAAAATCTCCCGTGTCGATCATGCCGCGCAGTTCCTCTCCCACACTGAGATTTTCATTGGCGAATTCCTGCAGCACCTGACGATAGACCGTCTGGTCGCCGCCGATCCGCTTTAATCCGTCCGCGGTGTCAAGCACGTTTGCTCCGTCGCCTTCCTGCTTTCGTAAGTCAGGGGCGATTACGCTTGTTCTGCCTTTGGCGAGGCGGAATATGGTTTCGATCAGCTGCTCCGGCTCAAAGGGCTTGCTGACATAGGCATAGATCCCGTGACTTCTGCACTTCTCCTCGACGCCGGCAATCGCGTCCGCCGTCATCGCGATAATCGGTATTTCCTTATCGAGCTTTCTGATCCGTTCGGATGCGGCGTATCCGTCCATAACCGGCATATGGAGATCCATCAGGATCACATCGATCTCCGCCCGATGATCCAGAAAATAGCGGTATCCCTCCGCCCCGTCGGAAGCAAGGGAGACCTGTAACCCCGCCTGCTCGAGAATGGTTTTCGCGATAAACTGGTTCGTTTTATTGTCTTCGACCAGAAGAATGGAATACTGCGCCTGCTGCGATTGCCGCTCCGTTTTGCCCGCAGGCTTCTGCGGCTCCGGAGGGGTAATGTGATAGAGTTCGACAATACCGTTGTAAAGAACGGACGATATCACCGGCTTCGTGACGCAAAGATCGATGCCCGCCGCCTCCAGCTCGCCGAAGAGATCCTCGCGCGTCATCGGAACGATCGCGATATATTTGCAGGACGAATCGGAATAGGGGGAATTCTTGATTCTCCGGATGTATTCCATGCCGTCTTCCGTCAAGGTGGAAAAGTCGATCACAATCAGATTATAGGGTCTCCCTTCATCGTCCGTGGCTCTGCGAATCATCTTTGGCGTATCATGCTCATTTGAAGCAAGGTCGGCGGGTATGCCAAAGGAGTTGAAGTGTTCCGCCAGCTGGACCCCCGCCGCTTCGTTCTGGTCCACGATGAGCGCGCGCACATGCTTAAAGCAGTCCGCGGCCATATTTTTGATTCTGTGCCGTTCCGGTTTGGAGTCAATCTCCAGCGGCAGCCGCACCACAAATTCCGAGCCGCGTCCCTTTTCACTGGTCACGGAGATCTCCCCGCCCATTAAATCGGTCAGGCTCTTTACAATGGAAAGCCCCAGCCCGCTGCCGCCAAACCGTCTGCTGATGGTGGAATCCCCCTGATCAAACGGAACAAACAAGTGATCGAGCTGCTCTTTGCTCATGCCGATTCCGGTATCCGTAACCGTAAACGCGATCCATGCCTTCGCTCCCTCCGTGCTCTCCTCTCGAATCGAAATGGAAACGGTTCCTTGTTCCGTAAACTTTACGGCATTGTTCATAAGATTCAGCAGGATTTGTTCAATGCGAAGCGGATCTCCAAAGAAGTATACCGGTAACGTGGCGGCTTTATCCACCGCAAGTTCTATCCCCTGCTCTTTGGCTTTCACGGATGAGATGTTGATGATCCGCTGCAGCATCTTATCCAAATCAAACGATACCCGTTCAATTTCGATCTTTCCGGCTTCGATCTTTGAGAAGTCCAGGATATCGTTGATGGTGCCGAGCATGTTCCGCGCCGCCTGTGTGAGCTTGTCCACATAAATACTCTGCGTTACGGTCAGGTCCGTCTTTCTGATCAGATATGCCATGCCCGTAATCGCGCTCAGCGGCGTTCGGATTTCGTGCGACATCCGTGCAAGGAACAGCGACTTGACCTGATTGGCCTGCTCGGCCTCCTCCTTTGCGGCAATCAGTTCCTCCTGCGTTTTCTTGCGCTTTGCAATTTCCTTTCTCAGCCTGATAATCCAGAAATAGGACACGGCGATGATCAGGACGATCACGAGCCCGGCAATCTCCACGATGCGAATGATATCCGAGTAATCGACCGTTCCCTCCACGTCGATCCACTTATTGTTGATCGCGGTTTTTTCTTCTTTGGTGATGCTGCCCAGCGCTTTATCCAGAATAGAAACCAGCTCCGGCCAGTCGTTTCTGACCGCGAAATGGAGCGACTGGGATTTGTCGTCCGTATCGGTTTCCATGACGAAAAACTTCAGATTTGTAATGCCGGCGGATTTTGCAAGATAGCTCGAGGTAGCAAGATTCCCGACGAATGCGCTCTCCGTGCCGTTTGAAACCGCCGTGAGCGCCTCTTGCACGGTCGGATACAGGCTCAGCTGAATGTCCGGAAAATTCTTCAGATAGCTGTGATGCGAACTGTTCATCTGAACGGCAACCGTTTTGCCGTATAAGTCTTTTTGCGTGTTGATGCCCTTGGTGTCCTCGTTTATGAAGACCGCGCGCTGAAATATATAATACGTTTCGGAGAATAAAAAGTACCGCTCCCGTTCCGTGGTCTCCGCAACACACGGCAATACGTCTATTTCCCTCTGAACCGCCTTTTCGTACGCTTCCGTCCAGGTCAGCCCCTGCACAACCACCATTTGCAGGCCGGTTTTTTCGCAGACGAGCGCGATGTAATCCGCGGCAATCCCTTTGTATTGCCCGTCGGAATCAATAAACTCATAGGGGACAAAATTCGGATCGACCCCAAGGTAAATCGTCGGATGATTCCGAATGAATTCCTCTTCCTCCTGCGTCAGCTCGATGGTGTCCTTCCCATCCGCCCCGTCCGCATGTGCGGCGGAAGCAGCGGTCAGGCCGAGCAGCAGCAATAGAATGATCATGCAGAGGCCGAAACGCCGGACCGTCCTCATGGTATTCCTCCTTTCCGGCCTCCGGCCGCAAGAAGCTGCCGGCCATCCGCCCTGCTTCGGCCGCGAACCGGCATAACCGCTTGCGTGCTTACCGCTGCGCGAACGTGTCGGTAATCGTCTTGGCTTCCGCCTGAATTCTGAAGAATGCGTCCGTGATGTCCGGGTCGAAATGCCTGCCCCTGTCGCCGCCAATGATCGCCATCGCTTCTTCGTGCGTGTAAGCCGACTTGTAGACGCGTTCGTTGACCAGGGCGTCATACACATCGATGATCGCCATCAGACGGCCGGCCAGGGGGATTTCTTTCCCCTTCAGTCCAAACGGATACCCAGAACCGTCGAATTTCTCATGGTGTGTTCCGGCAATTTCCGCGGCGGTTCGAATAAATGAGAGGCTCTCGCTCTCTTTGCCCATGCATCTGAGCGCATCCACGCCGTAAGTCGTGTGCTTTTTCATGATTTCGAATTCTTCCGGCGTCAGTTTTCCCGGCTTGAGCAGAATATGGTCCGGAATACCGACTTTTCCGATATCATGCAGCGGTGTGGTATCGAAAAGCTCGGCCGCGTACGCTTCCGTCAATATGCTGCTGAACAGCTTCTGCGTCCTCAGGGCGTTGCAAAGCGCCTTCATCATGAGCTGCGTTCTCCTGGTGTGGTTGCTCGATTCGATGTTCCGAATCTCCAGAAGGCCCACCAGCGCATGGATCGTAACATCCCGCGTCAGAACACATTCCCGCGTGCGCTCGCGAACCGTTTTCTCGAGGATATCGTTTTGTTGCTCCAATTCGTTTCGTGCGCTTTTGAGCTTGATATGCAGTTCAACCCGCTTGCGCAGCGAGCGGATATTCAGCGGCTTTCGGATGTAATCCATCGCGCCCAGGTCGAGTCCGCGCATCTCGTTGTCGATTTCATCGGAATTTGTCAGAATCAACGTGGCGATGCCCCTGTATTCGGGATGGTTGTACAAACTCTCCAGCACCTCGAATCCGTTCATGCGAGGCATGTTGATATCGAGTATCAATATGTCGATATCGGGATTTTCTTCGATGCGCGCCAGGGCTTCGACGCCGTCATACGCAATCAGCAGATCATATGCCGACAGGATACTGCTGATCAAGGCGACATCGGCCTTTGAGTCGTCTGCAATAAGAATTTTCATAACGTTCGCCGATCCTTTCCGGTCATGACTGTTGTGCGGATAATATGCGGTTGCCTTCTGTTTCTATCAGTTCAAGAAAGTCCTCGACGGAACGTTCTCCTGTCATTACCTGATGCAGTCCGGATTGATAGTACGTCTCCTTTACCGTTTGCCACTGCGGGACCGGAACGTCGATGCTGGGATTTTGAAATCCTTCGATGAAAATTTGGTATTCGGGGTGCATCACAAGGATCGGAGTGTCCGCCATATCGATGCGAATCGGCGTGCGAAACGGATAATAGGTATCGTGTTCCGGGCTGTATTCCCCATTTAAAATCGAAGTCTGCGCGTCGGTCGAAATCATGAATCGTATGAATGAAATCGCCTGCTGCTTTCCCTCTTCGCTCATGCCTGCCGGCAGGGAAAGCATCATCGGGCCAATCTCGGCGCAAAGGCCGATCTCCGCCAGCGATATCACGCCCACCTCGAACGGTGCGCCGTTCTTTTGAATGTCCGTAATCCCCCATATCCCCTGTATTTCAAAAGCGACCTGCTGATTCCGAAAATACTGCATCACTTCAGCGCCGGTATCCTCCGTCCAGGAAGCCTGCGCATGCTTCCCCATAACATTGCGGTAAAAGTCCAGCGCGGCAGCCGACTGGGGGCTGTTGATCGCAACGGCGGTGCCGTCCGTATTGACCAGGCGGCCGCCAAATCCGTAGATAAACTGATTGACCATCCAGGAAACGTCGTTGCTTTCCGCTCCGACCAGGCCGATTCCCTGCACGCCGGTTTCCCGTTCGACCGTCTCCATCGCCAATACCAGCGCATTGAGACTTTGAATCGACGAGGGATCGACTCCCGCGCGTTCCAGCAGTGTTTTATTGTAGAGCAGGCACATCGAATGGCCAAGCCAGGGAATGCCGTACGTCACCCCGTTTGCCGTTCCCAGCGCCCAGATTTCCCGATAGAACAAGGCTTCATCCGCCGCAAACGCCTCGGTCAGGTCGGTCAGGCTGCCTTGATCGCCGAAATACTGCACATGCCGGTACGGAAGAACCAGGATCGTCTCCGGGTTGGTCTCCAGCACAGCCTGAATCGCCGCTGAATCCTCGTCCCCGCCAACCAACTGAATATACGCATCCTCTTCGGACATTGCGTTATAATCGTCCACGATTTTCTGTATCGCCTGGCCACGGCCGGAATAGTCCGTCCAGGTAATCCGCAAATCCAGGGTGTTCGCTGCAGCTTTCGATTGCAGCTCCGAAGCTGTCGAACGTTCATTTGTCTGCCTGCAGGCCGGAAGGAAAACAGCTGCGGCAATCAGAGCGGGTATCACAACGATGTGTCCCAGGCGCATTCGCTTCATCCCCAATACACGATTTCTCTGCAAGCCGGAAGTTGGAAGTCGTACGTCCTATAATGAACATTCGATCTGTTAATTTCCATTTTACAACACAAATAAACAGTAATCAACAAAATCGAACAAACCCTTTGTCTGGCGTTCGGCTTTCTGCTCCCGCGTTTTATCCCCTGCGGCGCTTAAACTTGATCCCGCGCCCGAAACTTTGGTCAATTTTGCTGCTGCTTTCGCGCAGACGAGTTCCTTTCCTTCCTGTCATAACCGGTTCGCCTGATCGACGACATTGCCGATTTCCGGCAGGCGCGCAGCGCTCTCACGCGCGGCGGCAGTTCCTTCGCCAGCGCTCTGTATCGGGCGGTTTCTGCGCTTCCCGGGCGGGGGACGCAGGCGCATCGTCAGCCCAAAACCTGCCGATGATGTTTTTTTGATGCCGCTCTTTTGCGCGGGCCTTTGCTGCAGGAGGCCGCTGCTTTCCGGAGCAGTCTGATCATGATGCGAGATAAAACGTGACCGCTCAACGCAAGTCTTCCGGGCCGAGCGTTTGAATGAGCGATGCGTGAATTATCGACGCAGCTCGACCTTGTTTTTTGGGGGAAGCAAGCGCACCCGATCCAGATGCAGCGGCTCAATAGATGGCCCTTTTTATCATTTTACATGCGCGCCTGACCTGCCGACCTGCCGTTTGACTGCGGAAAAGAAATATCTTTCTTTTGTAAGGTATTCAGTATATCATCATCAGTAGCAGTATAGAAACATTTCTGATGACATCCCCCGACAATCTTGATACAGGAGGCCGATACTATGAAAACAAAAGCCGTTATCGCTATGCTTTTATTCGTTTGCCTTCTTGGTTGTTCCGGTCAAAAGGAAACTCAAACGCAGAGCCCTGCTTCGGAGATTTCAAAGTCGCCCGAAGCGACGGAGGCTCTTGCCGCCCAAACGCCGCAGCCGCAGCTTGCCGATCCCTATGAAGAACTCCCGGCTTTTGATTTTTCCGATGACGCGGGTTCGGATACGTGGACGCTCGTTGCACAAATAGGCGGCACTTCAAAGGCAGTATGCCAGCAGGGCGATTATGTGTATGTTGGTTCAGGCATGAGCGTGGTCGTGCTCAACGCCTCCGATAAGCAGAACATATTTTTGTCGGGCACCAGTAAAATGCTGCCCGACAACATCCAGAATATTACGGGCGACGGCACGGGGCATCTGTTCGTCTCCTGCGGCAGCGGCGGTTTTGTCGTTATCAGCGTAATAAACCCGACCGAGCCGAAGATCATAGGCTATCTGGACACGCTTGGTTTTACGGAGAACGTTACGATACACGACGGCTACGCATACCTGGCCGACGGACCGTGCGGCATTCAGATTGCCGACATATCCGACGTGACAAACCCCGTTTGGGTTTCGGAAGCATACCCGCTGGCTTATGTGCGCGACATAGCGGTGCAGGATAACCGCGCGTACGCTGCCGCGGGCGGCAGCGGGATTCTGGTCGTCGATATCAGCAATCCGGCGGAACCGGGCGAAGTTGGCCTCGTGGAAACCGGCGGCTTCCAATACGGCGTCGATATTTACGGCGGCAAGCTCTATTCCGCCGGCGCATGGGGCGGCATCACCGTGGTTGACCTGAGCGATCCTTTCGACGCATCGCGTATGGAAACCGTTGCGGTTGACGGCTGGGCGATGAATGTATCGGTGGTTCAGGATGAACTGTTTGTGGTACAGGGCACCAGCGGCGTGGCGCTGTACGATACTTCCGATCTGCAGAAGGAACCAAGGAGCGTTTATTCAGCGGTTGAGTTCATTGCGGACGGTGCTTTTGACGGCAGTTATGCGTTCCTGTTCGACAGGGAACGGGGCGTTCTGGCGATCGACTTCTCAGGCGGCGGGGAACCCGAGCTTCTCGGTTCATGGATGCCTCTGCTGGACGGACGGCGCGCCGTCTGCGTCGACAACGCGGTATATGTGGCAGGCGGACTGTCTGGCCTGCATGTGTATGACATTGCGAACCCAAGCAATCCCCTGGAAACGTACTGGTGGGATACCACGGGAGGATACGCGAGAAGTTTCGCCTTTGGCGATGATAACATGCTCTACCTCGGAAACCACATGGGGGGACAGTGCCCGTTGGTGGGCTTCGATATTTCCGATCCGCTGGAGCCGAAGTATGTCAACGATCTGCCGGATGAGGGCGGCGGCGAATACGAGTCCATTCTGTTCAATGCCGGGGCGTTTTTAGGACTTACCTTTCAAAAGGGATATGTATATGCCGCGGCCGAGTGGGCGCTCACGGTCGTCGACGTGCGCGACGAGAGCAAATATATTCCCGTGTTCCGCGATTATGGCCAGGCGCCTCTGAATATTGACTCCAACGGCGATTTGCTGGCCGCTTTCAGCAGCTGCGTTTGGCTGTACGACATTTCAACGCCGGATAATCCCCTGCTGCTGTCGTCCTTCACGGTAAGTACATCCGGGCAGGGGATCAAATTCGTCGATTCGGAAACGCTGCTGGCTGCGGACGATATGTCGTTTCTGACGCTGGATATTTCGGACCCGACAAACATCGTAAAGAAAGCGCGCACCGAGACCAGCGGCCAGGTGATGGGGATATACATCGACGGAACGACGGCCTATATGGCAACGCTGGGCGGCGGCATCGACGTGTTTGATATCACAAATCCTTACGAACCGATCTTTATTGAAAACATCAAGACGATCGGGTCAACGTACGACTGCTTCATTTCCGGCGACGTCCTGCTGGCGGCAAATTCCTCCTCCGGCGTCGGCGTTTACGTGCGCACCGAAACGCTGGAGAGCGCAACGTCCGTCCAGGAAGCAAAGGCAGGCAGTCTCGCGCTCACCTTACCCGAAAACAGCGTTGACAGTGAAGAGTATGTGCAATGGGAGATGCACGAGCCTTCCGTCCCGGCAACCGAATTTGTTGTAACGAGCACGGCCGACAGCGGAGACGGAACGCTGCGCGAAGCATTGTCGATGGATACGACGGAAAACCTGCATATAACGTTTGACACCTCCGTGTTTTCTCCGGACGACCCCGCCACGATCATGCTCGAATCGTCGCTGCCCGTTTTCACCCGTGACTTCCTGACGATTGACGCGAGCAACGCGGGCGTCATTCTGGACGGCAGCCAGATGAGCGACGGCGACGGGCTGACGATCTTCGGATCAAAATGCACCGTCATGGGCCTTCAGATGTACAATTTCCCCTCCGTCGCGCTGAGAAGCGAAGGCGTGTATAACCAGATAGGCGGAAACCGCAATATCGGAGAAGGCCCCACAGGGCAGGGAAATGTGCTCAGCGGGAACAGAACCGGCCTTCAAATCAGCCAGACGGGTTCCGTAGTGCTCGGAAACATCATCGGACTGGATGCTGCGGGTACGAAGGCCGTTCCCAACTATCAGGGGGTGTATGTTTCGGGTTATGAAATCACAGTAGGCAGCGTGAACCCCGGCGAAAACAACATCATCAGCGGCAACACGCACGGCAATCTGAACACATGGGGCGACAAGACACGCATCATCGGAAACTACCTTGGCCTGGATATCACCGGAACCAAGGCAGTATCAGCCTCGGACTCCGCCATAAACATGGTGATCGAATCCGGCGCGAAAAACTGCGTCGTCGGCGGCACAACGCCCGAAGAGCGCAACATCATCAGCGGCAGCTGTATCGGCGTCGTGTTCAGCGACCCCAACACCTACCAGTGTTCCGTGATCGGCAACTACTTCGGAACAGACGTTACGGGAACGAAAGCCATACCAAACGGAACCGCCGTTCTGTATTTCCAATCCGGAAACAACCGGGTGGGCGGCACGGCCCCCGGTGAAGCAAACCTGATCAGCGGCAACACGAAAGCCGTGCAGATGAGCAGCCTCGGCTACACCGACAATATTTTCATCGGCAATATCGTCGGCCTTGATGCAAACGGGGATCCGCTGTCCAATACGATCGGGGTTGCAATCCAGGAGGGAGAAAATCAGGCGGTTATCGGCGGATATACGGCCAAAGAAGGCAATACGCTGATCGCCTCTCCGGTTTCAATATCGGAAACAGGCACCGAATGCAACTATATCGCGGGCAATACCATATCCAACGCGTCCGAAGCCGGCGTTTTTGTTTCCGGCGGTTCGGGCAGCAACTTCATACAGTGCAATACCTTCCTGAAAACAAAGGAATCCGTGCGCATTGATCTTGAACAGGGGAATATGGTGCGCAGCAATCTATTCGAAAGCATAACCCAGTACACCATATTCCTTGTAGACAACGGTAACAATTCCCAGCCCGCGCCGCAGGTTTTAACGGCCGCCGGCGGCACCGTTACGGGAACGACATGCGCGTTTGGGCTCGTTGAGGTCTACCGCGTCGATTCCGGCAGCGTGATCCCGATTGGCTTTGCAAGAGCCGATGCCGAAGGAAATTTCAGTTTTGCCGGAAACGCGGACCTTACAGGCAAAAAGATTGCCTTGCTTGTGACCAGTACGGAGGGGAACACCTCCGCGTTCACGAATCCCATAAAGATGGAACCATAAGCTGCATCGAACCTGCGGCATGCGGCATACCGAACGTTGATTCTTATGCGGAACGCGGGCCAAACGCGGAGCGTATTGAAATTCCGAGGGCATTAAAAAATTGCCGGCAGATATCCCGCCGTTTCCGGCACGGGATCCGTACCGGTACATATCCCGGAAAGCGGCTCGTTCGTCAGAACAGGCTAAGCTGCCTGGACTCCGGTTTCGGCCGGGACGGCAGGGCGTCGCCCGTGACGAGATGCTCCTTGGGCAGGCAGGAAAGGAACGGGGAACCGTCGGGCGAACGCAGCAGGACGAGCTCGTCCTGCGCGCGCGTGATCCCGACGAAGAACAGCCGCCGCTCCTCGCCGGCGTCGCATTCGCCGGAACGGCTCCGAAACGGGATCAGCCCGTCCGACACGCCGCAAAGGAACACGACGGGGTATTCGAGGCCCTTGGAGCAGTGCAGCGTCATCAGCGAGACGGCGTCCGGCAAATACTCCCGTTTTCCGCTGCGCGTCACGTCGCGCTCCTGCCCTAGCGTCAGGCTTTGGAGAAACGAAGCCATGTCGCCATACGTAACGGAGGTATTGATCAGCAGTTCCATGCTTTGCCCGCCCGCGAGGGCGTTGTCGCGCGCCCAGTTCTCGATCAGCGTGCACGGTTTTTCCTTTTTGACGGCGCGCGCGCATTCGGAGAGCGCTTCAAGCGACAGCGGCAGACCGGAAAGCAGGTCCGGCGCCGATCCTGCCAAAACAGCGGACAGGTCGGCAAGGGCCCTGCCGGACGCGGCGTAATCGGAAACGATGCGTTCGACCCGCCCGGCCGGAAGCGCGCAGGTTTCCAGATACGTTTTCAGCGCCACCGCATCGCCGGGTTGGAGCAGAAAGCGAAAAAAGGACAGGACCTTTTTCACCTGCGGGTCGGAGAGGAAGCTGTGGCGGCCTGAAACGACGTACGGGATGTCCTCCTTTAGGAGACACTCCTCCAGCACGCCCGCCTGCCGGTTGGTGCGGTAGAGGACGGCGATATCGCCGAATCCCCACTTCGACGTCTTTGCGCCGGAGGCGGGCGAGGCGTGCGCCTGCAGCATGTCCATGCCGCCGACCATCCGGTTGATCTCCTTAGCAACGAACAGCGCTTCCGAAAACGTGTCGTCCGCCTTCAGCAGCCGCACGCTTGCGCCGCTTTTTCTAGTTGCGCACAGAGCGCGCTCTCCCGAAGCGCCGCCTGAAAAAACCGACTGCGCGCATTCGAGGATCTCCGGCGTGGAGCGGTAGTTTTTCGTCAGCCGGATCCGCCGCGCGGCGGGAAAATCCGCAAAGAACTTTTCAAAACAGCGCGGGTCCGTGCCCCGGAAGCCGTAGATGGACTGATCGGGATCGCCGATCACGAAAAGATCCGCGCCGTCTCTGCACCACGCGCGGATCAGGCGGTACTGCACCGGATTGATGTCCTGAAATTCGTCCACGAGGACATGCTGAAAACACGGCAGTTCCTCCGAATCGGCGGACTCGAACCGCTCCAGCGCCCGCAGGAGAATATCGTCGAAATCCATCGCGCCGCAGCGTTCCAGCGCCGCCTGATACGCCTCGAAGACCTGCGGCGAAACCTCCGCGCCTTCTTCCGTGACGGCGCCGTTCTTGACAAGGGAAACGGCACGAAGCGCTTCCCGGGGAGAACCCTTCACGCCGAGCTGCTTCAGTACGCCGCTCATGACCTCCAGCGCGTTCTGCTCGTCGATCACCGCAGCGCCGCTTCCGCCGCCCTGCAGGAATTTCAGGCAGATGGAGTGGAAGGTGCCGATCGTCACGCCCGCCCCGGTCCGGCCGTCCGAAAAATGCCGTTTCAGGCGCTCGCGCATTTCGCCTGCCGCCTTGTTGGTAAAGGTAACGGCCGTGATCCGATCCGGCGGAACGCCGCGGGTCTCCACAAGACAGGCGATGCGCCCGACGAGCGTTTTTGTTTTGCCCGTTCCCGGTCCCGCGACGACCGCGACGGCGGAATCGCCGGCGCGAACCGCTTCCCACTGCTCCCGGTTCAGCCCGTAGGGGACGTTTTCCGAAGAGGCGCGGTCCGCTTCTTCGCCGTTCGCGGCCTCCCGGGCAATGGCGGCGGCTTCCGTGCGTTCCTCCGCCTCCGCAGGCGGCTTGGCCGCCGCACCCGCTTCGTCCGGCATGCACGAACGGGCGGAGAACAGACGGAGTTCGCCCTGCCCGAAGAGTTTGATCCTGCCGTACGCTCCGTCGTATCCGGGTTCGATTTCGACCTTTCCGCTGCGCAGCCTGCGGACGCCCTCGGCAACGAGCGGCCCCGCCTTGCGCGCGATGTCGTCGAGCGGCGCCTGCCGGAGCACGTACAGCTCCGGTCCGAGCGAGCGGAGCATGCTGAAATACTGCGCTTCGACCTTCCTGCTCGCAGTGCCCAGCCCCGCCGAGCAGGCAACGACCTCCCGCAGCGGGATCAGGCTCTCGAACCGTTTCGCAGCCGGAGGGACGAACCCCTCCCCGCGGTCGGCAAGCTCTTCCACGCGGTGCAGTACGCCGACGGTGATCCGGCGGCCGCATACGGGGCATACGCCGGCGGCGGCGATCGTTTCGGAAGGTTTCTGGCATACGCCGCAGTTGCGATGCCCGTCGTAATGGTATTTCCCCTCCTCCGGGAAAAATTCGATCGTGCCGAGGAATCCGTCCGAGCGTTTGTCCAGCGCCCGCGCGATCTGCGGATAGGAAAGTTCGGTATCGAAGAGGTTGGCTTCCCGCGCCAGCTTTGCGGGCGAATGCGCGTCGGAATTGGAAACCAGAGTGTACCGATCGAGCGCGGACACGCGCCAATTCATCGGCGGGTCGGAGGAAAGACCCGTTTCGAGGGAATGGATGTGTTCCGTCAGATCCTCAAAGCACTCTCGGATGTCGTCGAACCCCGAATACTCCCCGAAGAGGGAGAAATGGGGCGTCCAGATGTGCGCCGGGATGAAGA
>CAZIQO010000043.1:0-23705 GCA_964541465.1 uncultured Oscillospiraceae bacterium | reverse complement strand
GTTCGCAATCGAGAGCAGCGTGGACGACGCCGCGCGCGTGCTCGGCATCGACTCGATGGCGCTCCGCAGGATGAACATGATGCCAGTCGGCTACCGCGACGCGTTCTCGCATAACGTCAACTACTTCGACACGCTCAACCAGTGCATCGACAAGGGCAAGGCTTACATAGGCGATTACGAGCGCAAGCGCGCCGAATACGCGCATCAGACCGGTTCGGTGCGGCGCGGCGTCGGCATGGGGATCTTCTGGTACAACACCGGCGTATGGCCGATCTCGCTCGAAGCCTCAAGCTGCCGCATGGTGCTCAACCAGGACGGCTCGGTTCAGTTCTCGATCGGCGAGACCGAGATCGGGCAGGGCGCGGACACGGCATTTTCGCAGATGGTGGCGGACACCGTCGGCGTGCCGTTTGAAAAGGTGCATATCCTCTCTACGCAGGACACCGACATCACGCCGTTCGGAACGGGCGCCTATGCGTCCCGCCAGACCTACGTGGCCGGATTCGCGATCCACAGCATCGGCCTGCAACTGAAGGCGAAGATCCTTGCCTACGCCGAATACCTCACGCAGAAACCCGCCGACTCGCTCGATTTACTCGACGGCGTCGTCGTGGAAAAGAAAGGCGGCGAACCCGTCATGCCGCTCGACGAGCTGGCGACGGTTGCGCTGTACTCCATGGAGCAGGCCGAGCAGTTCAGCGCCGAAGGCACAACGCAGATCAAGAGCAACGCCTATTCCTTCGGCTGCGCCTTTGCGGAGGTCGAGGTGGATATCCCGCTTTGCAAGGTCAAACTGCTCAAGATGATCAACGTGCACGACTGCGGCAGACTCATCAATCCGCAGCTCGCCGAGGCGCAGGTGCACGGCGGCATGAGCATGGCCATCGGCTACGGTTTAAGCGAGCAGCTCCTCTTCGACCCGAAGACGGGCCGGCCGCTCAACAACAATCTGCTCGACTATAAGCTCTCCACGATCATGGACCATCCGGACCTTCGCGCGGAGTTCGTGCAGAACCCCGAGCCGACGAGTCCGTTCGGCACGAAGGCGCTCGGCGAACCCCCCGCCTGCCCCGGCGCGCCCGCCATCCGCAACGCGATTCTCAACGCGACGGGCGTGGCCGTCAACCGCATCCCGATCACGCCGCACGTGCTCTTTGAGCGCTTCCGCGACGAAGGGCTGCTGTAAGGAAAGGAGCTGACGAACATGTACGATTTTTCCGCCCTGTACGAAGCGACCGACGTGCCGAATGCCATCGGACTGATGCAGGCGCATCCAAACGCACACCTCATCGCGGGGGGCAGCGACGTGCTCATCAAGATCCGCGAGGGTAAGCTCGCCGGCGCGGAGTTGATCAGCATCTTTAAGCTCGACGAACTGCGCGGCGTCTCGCTCGACGGCGACGGCACGCTCCGCATCCGTCCGCTCACCAGTTTTTCCCATGTGACGAAGGACCCGCTGATCTGCCAATACATCCCCGTGCTCGGCGAGGCGGTCGACCAGGCCGGCGGGCCGCAGCTGCGCAACATCGGCACCATCGGCGGGAACGTGTGCAACGGCATGACGAGCGCGGACTCCGCCTCGACGCTGTTTGCCTACGACGCGGTCCTCGAACTCACCGGCGCAGACGGCGTGCGCACCGTGCATATACAGGACTTCTACAAGGGGCCCGGCAAGGTCGCGCTCGAACCCGCCGAGCTGCTCACGGCGATCCTCATCCCGCGGGAAAGTTACGAAAACTGCTTCGGGCACTACATCAAGTACGCCATGCGGAACGCCATGGACATCGCGACGATCGGCTGCTCGGTCAACGTCGTGCTCTCCGCCGATAAAAAGACAATCGAACGCGCGCGCATCGGCTACGGCGTGGCGGGGCCCGTTCCGCTCCGCGCCGTCTCCGGCGAGGCCGCGGCGGCCGGAAAACCCATCGGCGCGGAAACGATCGAGGCGGTCGGCAAAGCCGTGCTTGAGGACGTCAAACCCCGCACGAGCTGGCGCGCCACGGCGGATTTCCGCCGGCAGATCATCGCCGAGACCGCGCGCCGCGCGCTGCGATCTTCCATCGAACGAGCGGGAGGTGTTCTGTAATGCAAAAACAACTGGTTCGCTGCAACATCAACGGCAAAGACGTCGAAACCTACGTGGACGTGCGCGCCTCGCTGACCGACATGCTCCGCAACGATTACCGCCTCACCTCGGTGAAAAAAGGCTGCGAGGTCGGCGAGTGCGGCGCCTGCAGCGTGCTCATCGACGGCGAGTGCTTCAACTCCTGCATCTACCTTGCAGTCTGGGCGGAGGGCAAGCATATCCGCACACTTGAAAGCCTGCTCGGCCCGAACGGCGAATTGAGCGACATTCAGCAGGCGTTTGTGGACGAGGCCGCCGTGCAGTGCGGCTTCTGCACGCCCGGGTTCATCATGACGGCGGTCGAAATCCTCGAAAGCGGAAAAGAATATACCCGCGACGAGCTCAGAAAGCTCCTTTCCGGCCACCTCTGCCGCTGCACGGGGTATGAAAATATACT
Source organism: uncultured Oscillospiraceae bacterium (assembly GCA_964541465.1). Classification (GTDB taxonomy): domain Bacteria; phylum Bacillota; class Clostridia; order Christensenellales; family CAG-138; genus UBA7703. The sequence goes on along the minus strand of CAZIQO010000043.1, from coordinate 21,183 downwards.
CAACGCCGTCGAGAAAACCATGAAACGCCGTCTCGGCAAGGAGTAGCCGACGCACGGATCGTTTCGCCGCTTACCGGAAATCCGCATGAATTTCGTATAAACGATTGAAATGCGCACGAAATTCAAGTACCATATAAATAACCGTGGGCTGTGCCGTCCGAAGCCGCGAGCGATCCGGTTTCGGGCGGTTCTATATTGTCCCCGGCTGTGGTCTCCTGCCAAATCTATACAAGACGAAAGGATCATCGGTTATGCGGTATCAGGATCTCGACAGAACGGCGCTGAAAAGGGAGTTCGACTCCGTTCTTGCGCACTACGAAACGCTCAAGGCCAGCCATCTAAATCTGAACCTTACGCGCGGCAAGCCCGAAACCGCGCAGCTCGCGCTCTCAAACGATCTGCTCCATACCATCGACAACGGCGATTTCGTCAGCGACGGCGTTGACGTGCGCAACTACGGCGAACTTGCCGGCCTGCCCGCCTGCCGCAGGCTGTTTGCGGAGATTCTCCTCTGCAGGCCCGAAGAGGTGCTCTGCGGCAACAGCGCGAGCCTCAACCTCATGTACGACCTGATCGCGAAGGCGTATACGAACGGCCTTCTGCACTCGCCCCGTCCCTGGTCGAAGGAGCCCGTGGTCAAGTTCCTCTGCCCGTACCCCGGATACGACCGGCATTTCAACCTTTCGCTTTCGTTCGGCATGGAGCTCATCCCCGTGCCGTTGATGGAAACCGGCCCGGACATGGACCTCGTGGAGACGCTTGTGCAGGACCCCGCCGTCAAAGGCATGTGGTGCGTGCCGAAGTTCTCCAACCCGGACGGGTACGTCTATCCGCCCGAGACCTGCCGGCGCATCGCCGCGCTGTCCCCCGCCGCGCCGGATTTCGCGCTGATGTGGGACAACGCATACTGCATCCATACGTTCGACGGCGCGGACGAACCGTTCCCCGATATGCTATCGATCTGCCGCGAGGCGGGCCACCCCGACCTCGTATACGAATTCGCCTCCACAAGCAAGGTCACATTCGCGGGGTCCGGCATCTGCTGCATGGCGGCGAGCGTCGATAATCTCAAGCACGTGCTTTCGATCATGAAGTATCAGACGATCGGTCCCGACAAGGTGTGCGAGCTCATGCACGCGCGCTTCCTGCGGGACCGCGAAACGACGCTGGCGCACATGCAGAAGCACGCCGCCATCCTCAAGCCGAAGTTCGACCTCGTCTGCGACGCGCTCGAGCGCGAAATCGCCCCGCTCGGCATCGCGGCCTGGCACCGGCCGAAAGGCGGATATTTCGTGAGCCTAAACGCAATGTACGGCACCGCGAAGCGTACGATCGCGCTGTGCAAGGACGCGGGCGTCGCCATGACCGCCGCCGGCGCGACCTACCCGGGCGGCGCCGATCCGGAGGACACCAACATCCGCATCGCGCCCTCCTACCCGCCGCTGCCCGAGCTGAAGCTGGCGATCGACGTATTCTGCACCTGCCTCAAGCTCGCCGCGCTCGAAAAGCTGCTCGCCTGAACAGCCGAATCCACGTAAAAAACGCCGCTTCCGTTTGTCGATAAATGGGGGCTACGTTGGAGGCTCCGCCTCCAAACCACCGCTTAGGGTCGTAACGGCCCTAAGAACCCATTTCCACAAGCGCCCAAGAATAGGGCGCTTGTGGGGTCAGAGATTCCCAAGGGACATGTCCCTTGGGTGGGGTAGAGGGGTGAAACCCCTGCAAAAGAACTTTTTTGACAGGCTGAAGCGCCACTTTCGTTACAAAACGGAAGCGGCGCTTTTTCATCCTTTGATTACGCCTGCCCGGCTTTGCCTTGCGCGCCGTCCGGCGAATAGATCAGATCGATCTGCGCCTCGTCCATGTTCGGCTCAAAGCCGATCTTTGTATAGAGCGCAATCGCGGAGCGGTTGCAGTCGTCCGCCATCAAAAACGCGTTCCTCGCGCCGCGTTCGGCGCCGTAGCGCAGCGCGCTTTCAATCAGCGCGCGGCCGTACCCGCGCCCCTGATACGCCGGCAGCACCGCGACTTCCCGCACCCACGCGACGGGCCCTCGTTCGCCGTCGAATCCGTAGACCGCCGTGCAGATGATCCCGACGATTCCGCCGTTTTCCCGGCAGGCGAGCACGGTTTCGTACTTTGCGCCGCCGGCCGCCGCGTCCGGATCGTTTCCCGTCATCCACGCAGTCAGGCTCCCGGCGGTCTCGCCGTAGAATTCGCGGCTCTGCAGACGGCAGGCGCGCGTGATGGCGGCGGCCTCTCCGCATTCGTCCGGCCGGATCGGCGCGCACAGAAACTGCGGGCGCCAGTCCGCTTTGAGCGGACTGATCCAGTATTCGCGCAGGATGCCGAACTCCGAAAAGCCGCTCTGCAGGAACAGCTCCTTCCAGGGTTCCGGCACGAACGGCACCAGCGTTTCGCGCCCGCGGTCCCGGATGCGCCGGAGCAGCCGGTCCGGCTCGTCGGCCGCCCACTGCGCCTCGTCCACGCCTGCGGCTTCCTTTTTTCCCGGAAGAAGAATCAGTTCCTTCGAATCCTCCAGCAGCGTATACGCCGCGGCATGCTCATACTCTAAATATTCAAACGAGGAATAGCGAAAATCCTTTGCGCGCGTTCTCAGCGCGTCAAAAACGTCTCTTTCTATCATATGCGCTCCATTGGTATGTTCGGTTCCTGCGAACGCAGGCACGCGCTCCCGCGTAAAAAACGGCGGAGGTTTGCTTCTCCGCCGTTTCGTCCCTCGCTATGCTTTGTACGAGTCGAAGCCCATCTTATGGTAGACCTTGCGCACGGTTTTCTGCGCGGTCGCGGACGCGCGCTCCGCGCCGGTGCGCATCCGTTCGGTCAGATACGCCCTATCTGAAAGCAGCCGCGCGTACTCCGTCTGAATCGGCGCGAGCGTTTCGATCACCGCGTCCGCCACGGCGGACTTGAGGTCGCCGTACCCTTTCCCCGCAAAGCTCTGCGCCGCGTCCGATACGGAAACGCCGCGGCACGAGGAATAGATCGAGAGCAGGTTGAATACGCCCGCGCGCTCGGGACTGTCGGTGATCCTGCCCTCGCTGTCCGTGACCGCGCGCCTGATCTTGCGCGCGATGACGTCCGGCTCGTCAAGAATGCGGATGTAGCCGTTCGGGTTCGGGTCGGACTTGCTCATCTTCTTGTCCGGCTCCTGCAGACTCATGATGCGCGCGCCGATCTTCGGGATATACGGCTCCGGCACGACGAACGTCTCACCGAACGCGTTGTTGAAGCGGATCGCGATATCGCGGGTCAGCTCGACGTGCTGCTTCTGGTCCGCGCCCACAGGGATATAGTGCGCCTGATAGATCAGGATGTCCGCCGCCATAAGCACGGGGTAGGTGAACAGACCCGCGTTGATGTTGTCCGAATGGCTTGCGCTCTTGTCCTTGTACTGCGTCATGCGCGAAAGCTCGCCGATATAGGTGTTGCACGCGAGCGCCCAGGTGAGCATCGTGTGCTCCGGCACGTGCGACTGCACGAACACGACCGAACGGTCCGGGTCGATGCCGCACGCAAGAAACAGCGCAAACGTCTCGACGCTGCGCCTGCGCAGTTCCGCCGGGTCCTGCCGGACGGTCTGCGCGTGCAGATTGGCCACCATGTAGTAGCCGTCGAACTCCTCCTGCATCGCCACGAAATTCCGCAGCGCGCCGAGATAGTTGCCGATGGTGAGGCCGCTCGTCGGCTGTATGCCGGAGAGCACGGTTTTTTTCTTCTGTGCGGCGTTCGTCTCCATAGGTGTCTCCCCCAATGTCGTTTCCGGTAAGCGGGGCGGCCCGCATCCCGTTTCCTGGCTTTTTGCGGTTCCCGCTTTTTGCCCCGTTTCCCGTACTGATTGAAAACGCGCCGTCCGGCGCGCCGTATCAAAAAAATCTGAGCAAGGAATAAGCCGAGTTCTGTCGCGTGCGACCATCTATCTATGGCCAATCGTCGCCGAGAGGCTCATGCGATTACCGGGAGCGTAGCGGGCAGCTATTGAATGCTCCCATTCCAATCTTGCACCGAGTGGGGTTTACAGCGCGTCTCCGTCGCCGGGACGCGGGTGAGCTCTTGCCTCGCCTTTCCATCCTTACCCGCAAAAGCGGGCGGTTTCTTTCTGTTGCACTTTCCCTGGAGTCGCCTCCGCCGGGTGTTACCCGGCACTCCGCCCTATGGTGCTCGGACTTTCCTCACCCGCTCGCGCGGGCGCGGTCGCCTTCCTTGCTCAAAATTCGATATTCATTTTTCAGCCGCGTTCAGGATGCGTCGGAGTACAGAATCCTGCCGCAGTTTTCACATTCCACAATGCCGTCCGTTGTCGCGATGCGCTTGAGCATCACCATCGGGAGCGACATATTGCATCCGCTGCATTTCTGGCCCGCCACGCGCGCGATGGGCACCGCGTGGTGCAGCTTTACCTTCCGATACCGGGCCAGCATGGCCGGATCGACGTTCTTTTCCAGCTTTTCGAGCGTTTTATCGTGCCGCGCCAGATCCTCCGCGCGGTCGTCGCGCTCCTTTTCACACACGATCCGCAGTGCGTCGTATTCCTTCTTCGCTTTTCCCGCCGCCGCGCGCGTCGACTGGTATTCCTCCAACGCTTTTTCGATCTCCGCAAGAAGCGCCTTGCCTTCCCGCACGCGCTGCGCGATCTCGCGGTTCAGCCGCTCGATATCGCCCCGAAGCTCCGTCATTTCCTCTGCGGTGCTCTCCTCGTCCTGGCGGATGGTCGTAAGTTCGCTGCTTTCCATCTCGAGGCGGTCCTCGAGCTTATCCGTCTGCTCGCCGAGCTTGCCGAGCTTCTGCTCATACGCCTCCATGCCTTCCGTCAGTCTGGATATCTGCGTCAGCTGCGTTTTGAGCAGTTTATGAAGCTTGTTCAGCTGCAGTCTCGACGGCGTGGAACGAATCTCGTTTTCGAGCTGCACCTTCGCAATTTCCGCCTCCTGATATGCCCACAGGGCATCCATCTTCCTCATGGCGCTCCCTCCTAAAATCGCGCGAACGGACTCGCGTCCGCACGCGACAGCGTATATTGTACATCAAAACATTCGTTCTGTAAACGCCGAATCAGCGGTTCGAGCACGACGCGCTCCGTTTCGTAGTGCCCGGCGGCGATTACGTTCAGTCCGAGCGTTTTTGCACTGATCGCGTCCGAATGTTTGATTTCGCCGGTCAGCAGCACGTCCGCGCGCTCCGCCGCCGCGGGCAGAATCGCGCTCGCGCCGCTGCCGCTGCAGACCGCCACGCGCCGGATTGCCGCGTGCTCCGCCCCGACCGCGCGTACAGAAGCGCGCAGCGTTTTTCCCGCAAACCGCGCCAGTTCGCCGAGCGTCGTTTCGCCTTTGAGCGTTCCCAGCCGCGAGACGCCCTCGTCGAACGGCACGACGCCGATCAGGCCGAACAGCTCGCAGAGCGTGTCGTTCACCCCACCCTCCGCCGCGTCGAGGTTCGTATGCGCCGCAAACATCCCCACGCCGCCGCGGAGCAGGATGCAGGCCGCCGCGGTCTCCGGGTCGTCGTAGCGCATGTGCTTCACGGGCGAAAAGAACAGCGGATGGTGCGTGAGCACAAGATCGGCGCCCGTTTCCACCGCCTCTTTCGCCACGTCCGCCGTGCAGTCGAGCGCGACGAGCACGCGCCGGATCTCGCCGTGATCCGGTTCGACCAGAAGCCCGGGGTTGTCGAACGAAAGCGCGAGCGCGAGCGGCGCCACGCGTTCCATGGCAGAAAGAAAATCGTTCAGCTTCATCCTTGTTCCTCCGTAAGGCGCAGCACCTGCCGAAGCGCCGCCGAGCGCCGTTCCAGCGCCTCCGCGCGCTGCATTTTCCGCTTCCGATCGGTCTGCAGAAGCAGCCGTTCCGCCAGCGGTCCGAGCAGCGGTTCGCGCCGTTCCAGCGCCGTGAATCCGAGCGCGAAAAACCCCTCCGGCCAGCCGTGCGGCAAACCCTGCCGTTCCGGCCGCGGAGGCGAAACGGAAAATACCTGATAGTACCGCCCGCCGTCGAGCACAACGCGATCGTCCAGCACGAAGCAGTTCCGTTCATACAGAAAGCGGCGGATCTCTTCAGCGCCGCGCATGGGCTGCAGCACGCACAGCCGCGCGCCGGCAAACGGCGTCTCCGCCGCTCCGAGGATCCGCGCCGCCAGCGAGCCGCCGATGCCGAGGATGGCGACGGCGTCCGCCTCGCCCGCGCGCAGCGGCCGAAGCCCGTCGCCGAGCCGGAGATCCATCCGTTCGGAAACGCCCACCGTTTCCGCGAGCTTCGCCGTCCTTTCCAGCGAAGCGGGGCTGATATCGATCGCGATGCAGCGCTCGATCGCGCCGCGCTGCAGCAGTGCGCAGCCGAGCCGACCATGGTCGCACCCGACGTCCGCGACCACGCGCGCGCCGCCGAGCAGCTCCATCGCGCACAAAAGACGCCCGCGCGGCCGAATCAGGCAAATTGTTTCCTGCATACCGATATTATAAAGAAAAAGCGCTTGCATTGCAAACCGCTTCGCCCGGGTTTGTCAGCCGCGCCCGTTCGCCGCGCGTGTGTTTTTAGTTGTGATTTTGCCCGTGAATGCCGCTGAAACGCACGGATTTAACGGCCAGTCTCGTCCGTGCGCTGCTCTTTTTGTGGAAGAAATTTATTTCTGCATTTTGTAAAAAACCCTTATGCAGGCTCATCGATCGTCTAAACTGCCGTTCCGTCGCCACGTTTATATTTTGATCGCCTTTTTCGGCTCCACGCGGTCGATGATCCCGCCGCCGAGGCACGCGTCCCCGTCGTAGAACACGACCCACTGGCCGGGCGTCACCGCGCGCTGCGGACGCGCGAAGCGCACGTGCGCGCCGCCGTCCTCCGCCGTAACGAACACCGCCTGATCGGGCTGCCGGTAGCGGAACTTCGCCGTGCAGGAGAATTCCCCTGCCGGCGGCTGCCCCGCGATCCAGTTGACGGAAGGCGCGTCGAGAGAAAGCGAGAACAGTTCGTCGTGCTCGCCCTGCTGGACGATCAGGAGGTTGCGCGCGAGGTCCTTGCCGATCACGAACCACTTTTCGCCCGTTCCGTCGCTGCGCCCGCCGATGCCGAGCCCCTTTCGCTGCCCGAGCGTGTAGTACATCAGCCCGTCGTGCCTGCCGACGATCCTGCCCGACTCGGTCACCATGTCGCCCGGCTGAGCGGGCAGATACTGCATGAGGAATTGCTTGAAGTTCCGTTCGCCAATGAAGCAAACGCCCGTGGAATCCTTCTTTGCCGCATTCGGCAGGCCGTTTTCGCGCGCAATGCGCCGCACCTCGCTCTTGAGCAGGCCGCCTACGGGGAACACGGCCCGTTCCAGCTGCTCCGCGGTCAGCCCCGCGAGAAAATAGGTCTGGTCCTTGCCCGCGTCGAGCGCGCGCAAAAGCCGCGCGCCGCCGTCCTTTTTCAGCCGCGCGTAATGGCCGGTCGCGAGCAGCGCCGCGCCGGTGGACATCGCAAAGTCGAGAAACGCGCGGAATTTGATTTCGCAGTTGCACAGAACATCCGGATTCGGCGTCCTGCCGCGCCGGTATTCGTCCAGAAAGTAGGAGAACACGCGGTCGCGGTACTCCCGTGAGAAATTGACGGTGTAGTAGGGTATGCCGAGTACGTTGCAGACGTTCTTCACGTCCTCGTAGTCGGCCGCCGCGGTGCAGACGCCGTCCTCGCCGTCCTCCTCCCAGTTTTTCATGAACACGCCGACGACGTCGCGCCCCTCCCTTTTAAGCAGGAGCGCCGCCACCGCGCTGTCCACGCCGCCGGACATGCCGACGACCACGTGCCCCGCGTGCAGCTCGGCCATCACGCGTCCGCCTGCACGCCAAGAAGCGGATATCCCGCGTCGTCGAGCGCCGCGCGGACCGCCTTCTCGGCGCCCTCCGCGTCCAGCTCCGACGTGACCCGCGCCTCGCCGATCCCGCAGGAGAGCACCGAAAATCCGGCCTCCGTCAGCGCGCGCGAAACATTGTCCACGCAGTGTTGGCATCCCATGCCGTCGATCAGAATGCGATACGTCCTCATACAGCGTTCGGCCTCCTTCGGTATGCACACAGTATACCACAAAGGAGGCCGAAACCGTCTACAATGCCGTCATTCCCCGCCGAATCCGTCAGCAGCCGCAGGAACGATTCGGCTGATTGCCGCACCCGCAGCTGCAGGGATTGCAGGGATTGCAGGGGTCGCAATTGCAGAAGCGTGAGAGAAGCAGAATCCAGATCAGGGAATCGCAGGTACTGCCGCTCCCGTTGTCCAGAATCAGCAGCAGGATGAGAATCCACCACATGGAATTCCCTCCGCAGAAATCACTCAGGCAACCCATTCGTTACATCCTCCTATCAACCGTTTTCATTTCGGCGCAAAGTTCACCGATCACTGTATACTACGCAACAATTCCGTTTCCGGTGACATATGCCCAAAAACCCTTGACCCGGCGGTTTTCCGGCGCGGGGAACGGCCGTTTCGCCTTGACAAAACGCGCCTGTTCTTGCGATAATATGCGTTGACTGATGGCGAAGGAGCAGAATGAATCAATGTCGACCGAATTTACGATGGATCAGATCGTCGCCCTGTGCAAAGGGCGCGGTTTTGTTTACCCCGGCAGTGAAATCTACGGCGGGCTCGCCAACTCTTGGGACTACGGCCCGCTCGGCGTGGAATTCAAAAACAACATCAAGCGCGCCTGGTGGCGCAAGTTCGTGCAGGAATCCCCCTACAACGTGGGCATGGACGCGGCGATCCTCATGAACCCTGAAACCTGGGTGGCCAGCGGCCACGTGGGCGGCTTTTCCGACCCGCTGATGGACTGCAAGTCCTGCCGTGCGCGCTTCCGCGCCGACAAGCTCATCGAGGACTACGCATCGGAGCGCGGCCTGACCGACGTCCGCCCGGACGGCTGGACGAACGCGCAGATGGAGGCCTACATCCGCGACAACGGCATCGTCTGCCCCCAGTGCGGCAAGAGCGACTTCACCGGCATCCGCAAGTTCAACCTCATGTTCAAAACCTTTCAGGGCGTGACCGAGGACTCGTCCTCCGAATTATACCTCCGCCCCGAGACCGCGCAGGGCATCTTCGTCAACTTCAAGAACGTCCTGCGCACCACGCGCAGGAAACTGCCCTTCGGCATCGCGCAGATCGGCAAATCCTTCCGAAATGAGATCACGCCCGGCAATTTCATCTTCCGCATCCGCGAATTCGAGCAAATGGAGCTGGAGTTCTTCTGCGCGCCCGGCACCGACCTCGAATGGTACGGATACTGGAAGAAATACTGCCATGAATTCCTGCTTTCCCTCGGCATGCGGGACGAGAAGATCCGCCTGCGCGAGCACGCCAAGGAGGAGCTCTCCCACTACAGCAAGGGAACCACGGACATCGAGTTCCTCTTTCCGTTCGGCTGGGGCGAGCTCTGGGGCGTCGCCGACCGCACGGATTACGACCTCCGGTCGCACGCAAACCACAGCGGCGAGAACTTCGAGTACACCGACCCGTTTTCGGGCGAAAAATACATCCCCTACTGCGTGGAGCCGTCGCTCGGCGCGGACCGCGTCGCGCTGGCTTTCCTGTGCAACGCCTACGACGAGGAGGACCTCGCGGGCGGCGACAAGCGCACGGTGCTGCACCTGCATCCCGCGCTCGCGCCGTTCAAGTGCGCGGTGCTGCCGCTGAGCAAGAAGCTCTCCGACCGGGCGCAGGAGGAGGTCTACGCCGCGCTTTCCAAACGCTTTATGACCGATTTCGACGACACCGGCTCCATCGGCAAGCGCTACCGCCGCGAAGACGAGATCGGCACGCCCTACTGCGTGACGATCGATTTCGACACCGAGACCGACGGATGCGCCACCGTGCGCGACCGCGACACGATGCAGCAGGTCCGCCTGCCGATCGGCGAGCTGCCCGCCTACATCGAGACGCGGCTGGACTTCTGACGCGCTCCCTGCGCCCGCCCCCGTCGTACCGGACGGGGGCAATTGATTGGATGGACATGAATTTTATGAACGTACTGCCCGACGCGGCCGCCGGCCGCCTGAAGCGCATCCCGTTCCTGTCCGCGGCGATCCGCCCGATGGAACCCATCGGGCACCGCGCCGGGGGCAGGCTTTGGCATGCGGTTCGCAAGACGGACCCGATCGTGCCGGGCGCCGTGTGCGACGCCGCGGTTCTCCGCGGCAGCGCGCGCCGGTCGGTGTAGCCCGATGGAACAGCTCAGCGGCGTCGTCAATTCCATCATCTACCGGAACGCGGAGAACGGCTGGACCGTTCTGGAACTGCAGACGGACGGGAACGAAAAGCTCACCGTCGTCGGCGCGCTGCCGCTCGCATGCGTCGGGGAACGCGTCGAGCTGAGCGGCGCGTTCGGCACGCACCCCAAGTACGGCAGCCAGTTCCGCGCGGAAAGCTGCCGCACGCTCGCGCCCGCCACGCTCTCCGCCATCGAAAGCTATCTAAGCAGCGGACTCATCAAGGGCGTGGGCCCGGCGACCGCGCGCGCCATCGTGGCGCAGTTCGGCGCGGACACGCTCGCGGTGCTCGATTCTTCGCCCATGCGCCTTTCCGAGATCCCCGGCATCGGCCCCAAGCGCCGTGCAATGATCCTCGCCTCCTACACGGAGAACCGCATGATGCGGGACATCCTGCTCGCGCTCGAGCCCTACGGCGTGACCGTCGGCCAGGCGTACAAGCTCTACCGCATCTACGGCGAACTGTGCCTTTCGCGCATCGAGGAGGACCCCTACCAGATCATCCGCGACGTGGACGGCATCGGATTCGTCACGGCCGACAAAATCGCGCAGAACGTCGCCGGGTTTTCGTTCGATTCCGAGTCCCGCCTCAAGGCGGGCATCCTCTACGCGCTCCAGCAGGCGAGCGGCGAGTACGGGCACACATATCTTCCGCGTGATCCGCTGCTAAGCTACGCGCAGAAGCTGCTCGGCGCGCCTGCGGACCGGCTGAGCGACACGCTCGACTACCTCGTCGAATCCGGCGAGGCGATCTGCCAGTACGTCGGCGAAACGGAGGGCGTGTTCCTGCCCTATCTGCACCGGATGGAGACGAGCATCGCCGAAAAGCTGACGCGCCTTTCCGAACGTCCGGTCGAGAATCCGTTCTTCGACTTCGCGGCCGTGCAGGCGTCCCAGCGGCTCGAGCTTTCCGGCCAGCAGCGGGATGCGGTGCTCGCCGCGCTGAACGAAGGCGCGCTCGTGATCACGGGCGGCCCCGGCACCGGCAAAACGACGATCATCCGCTTCATCACGGCCGTCATGGAATCCATGGGGCTCGACGTCGAGCTCACCGCCCCGACGGGCCGCGCCGCGAAGCGCATGTCCGACGCGACGGGGCACGACGCGCGCACGATCCACCGCCTGCTCGAATACGTCCCGGGCGAGGGGTTCCGGCGCGGCGCGGACGATCCGCTGACGAGCGACATGGTGATCGTGGACGAGATGTCGATGGTGGACGTGCCGCTGTTTTACGCGCTTTTAAAGGCGGTCCCCACCGGCACGCGCCTGATCATGGTGGGCGACCGGGACCAGCTTCCGTCCGTCGGCGCGGGAAACGTGCTGCGGGACGTCATTGCGAGCGGGACGATCCGCGTCATGCGGCTCGACGAGATCTTCCGGCAGGCGCAGACGAGCATGATCGTGACCAACGCGCACCGCATCAACGCCGGCGCGTTCCCCGTGCTCGACGCGCCCGCGTCCGATTTTCTCTTTGAGGACGTGGCGTCGCAGGATCAGATCCTCGCGCGTATCCTTGAGCTCTGCACGCACCCGGGAAGCGTGCTCCGGACCCGCGAGCCGCTGCTCGATGTGCAGGTGCTCGCGCCCATGAAGAAGGGCGTGCTCGGCGTGTGGAACATCAACGCCAAACTGCAGGCCGCGCTGAACCCGCCGGAAAAAGGCAGGCGCGAACACGTCCTAAGCGAGTCCGTCCTCCGCGAAGGCGACCGCGTAATGCAGATGAAGAACGACTACCGCGTGGAATGGAAGCGCCGCCTGCCCGGCGGCGGCACGGAGGAGGGCACAGGCGCGTTCAACGGCGATCTCGGCACGATCTTCCGCATCAGCGAAGCGGACCGTTCGGTCAGCGTGGTGTTTGACGACGACCGCCTCGCGGTATTCGATTTCACCAAACTGGACGAACTGGAGCTTGCCTACTGCATTTCGATTCACAAGAGCCAGGGCAGCGAATTCCCGATCGTCATCCTGCCCATGTTCGGCGGCGGCGCGCCGCTTTTGACGCGGAACCTGCTCTATACGGCCGTTACGCGCGCAAGACAGCAGGTCGTCTGCGTGGGGCGCCGCGACACGCTCAAAAGCATGATCGACAACAACCGCACCGACCGCCGCTACACCGCGCTGTGCGAACGTCTTACGGAGCAGCGCGCGATCCGTCCCTGACCGAGAACCGCCCTTTTCTGTTCATTTATGATGATGAAGCGTCCCATTCTGAAAAACAGCCTGACCGCGGCCGGAAACGCGCTGCTGAACGCGCTCTATCCGGCGCGCGTCCGCTGCGCGCTCTGCGGGCAGGAAGCCATCGTCGGAATGGATCTGCTCTGCGACGACTGCCGCGCGTCCCTCCGGCCGTGCCCGCCGCTGACCTGCGAACCGCCGCTCGACGGGCTGGCCGCGGGGCTTGTCTACGAGGGCGCCGCGGCCGCGGGCATCCAGGCGTTCAAGTACGGGCGCCGGACCTATCTTGCGCGGTCCTTCGCCGGGCGCATGAACGTTCCGCCGGACTGGCGCGTGGACTGCGTCGCGCCAGTGCCGCTGCATCCGCTCAAGCGGTGGCGGCGCGGGTTCAACCAGAGCGAGCTGCTTGCAAAGGCGCTTGCCGGGCGGTATTCGCTTCCCGTAAACACGGCGCTGCTTCGGCGCGTCAAGTACACGCGCACGCAGACGGCGATGCGCGCGGCCGAACGGCGCGCGAACGTGCAGAACGCGTTCGCCGCCTCCCCCGCCGCCGCCGGGCTGTCCGTCCTGCTCGTGGACGACGTGACGACCACGCACGGCACGCTGCTTGCCTGCGCGGACGCGCTGCGGCGCGCCGGCGCGGCGCGTGTATACGCTCTCTGCGCCTGCGCCGCCGATCAGGAGCCCGCCGAGGAAACGCCGCGGTATTTCTGATACGTTGCACGGCCGCCCCGGATATGACGTTCGGCCTTGTTCACATCGAGCACTTTCCGCACCGCCGCCGCAAGCGAAGCGTCGAGTCCGAGCAGCCGCTCGGAGACGTCCTTGTGCACGGTCGATTTGCTGATATGAAACACTTTCGCGGCGTCGCGAACCGTCGCGCCGTGCTCGACGATATAGTGCGCCGTCTCATAGATGCGTTCTTCGATATAGTCGCGCAACGAACCATCCCCCCGCATGAACCTTGACGCGGACGCGCGGCCCGACATCGCTACAGACTATGCCGGAATTCGGGGCCGCATGACAGCCTCTGACGAAACCGCCGCGAAGGGGCGCGCCGTCGGTTCGGCGTGAAGGAACGAAAAACCGCTCCGTCTTTCGGCGGAACGGCCCAAATTGCCCTGGAATAATGCATTATAAAAATTACCCGCTGCCTTTCCCCTCTGTAAATTTCCGGCCTGCAAAGGGCGCGGCCCGCGGCATGACAAAACGAACCGTTTCGCACTGTGGGCGGAACGGTTCGTTCAGGATTCTTTCGTTTTTATCGAACCCCATCGTGCTTTTAAAAACACACCCTAGTCCGTCAGAGACGCCCGGTAAAGCGCCGCCATTTCAGGCACGGTGCTCCAGCGCACGCTGCCCTGCCGGACGTATCCGTCCACCAGCTCGAGCCACTCCGCCAGCAGGTCCGTATCCACTGCATTTCCAAACGACCATACGGCGTAGAACGTGTTGACGCTGCCGCTGTCCGTCGCCGCAATGGCCTGCGGCAGCGCCTCGGCCCAGGCTTCGATATCATCCTGCGTAAACTCTGTGCGGCCGGCGCCGCTTTCGCCGCTCAGCTCCTCGACGGCGTTGTTCAGGCTCAGGCCGGTCGGCAGGATCACGAGCGCGCCGGTCGGATCGTCGAGTATCCAGCTTGCGCCGTCCTTGGCTCTCCATGGCGAAACGCGGTCGGCCAGATCGAACGGATACGCGCCGTGCCCGTCCGCGGGGTTCTTATACGGGCGGAACTCCGCCGGACGCAGCGCCGGCTTGAGGGACCAGAGCCCGTAGCAAACCATGCAGCTCACCGTGTCGATTCCCGCGCGTTCGCATGCGGTCACCCAGTCCGCCTTGGACGCGACGCCCGATGCAAAGCTCGCGTCGATGCCGAGCAGCGCAAGATTCGCCTTCATCTCCGTGAGCGTTTCCGCTATGCTCCGCACCGTAGCGTCGTCGCTGCCGCCGGCGTCCGCATGAATGCCGACGGCGTGCCCGCGCTGCTGCATCTCCAGCAGCACGTTGTCGTCCCAGTTCAGGCACCCTTCAATGATCTCCTTGGATTCGAGCGTCATCTTCGCGCCGTATTGTTCAAAAAGATCCGCGTATCCGCGCAGCAGTTCGGCATGCCTGCGAAAGCTCGCTTCCTTTTCCCCGTCGTCCCAGCCCTCCAGGTGCAAAACGACGGTAAAGTTCAGCACGCCAGCGCCGTCCGATTCGGCTTCCTCCGCCGTTTCCTCCGGCTGCGACGGTACGGGCGCGGCGGTTTCCGTTGGGCCCGGCGTATCTGCCGGCGTACTCTCCGCCGCCGTCTGATCGGCCTCGCCGGCGGTCTGCGCCGCGGCGGTCGGTTCCGACGCGGCCTGCGCCTGCTGCGCCGGCGTTTTTCCGCAGGCGGTCATGAGCGCGCACGCGCCGAAAAGGATCAGCACCGCGGCAGGGATGGTTCGCATGCGTTTCATACGGCTCCTTCGCTTCTGTATTGTCGGTCCTTTCCGTTCGCCTCCGGCCGGATCCGTCGGTTTCGTCCGCCGTCCTTTCGGCCTTTATTCCGTTCACTTTTTTTCTGAACCCTGACTTCACATTCGACACGGACCGGCCGTTTCCCTTTATTTGGGCTGCCGCGCGTTTCGTTTTATTTTAAAAGCGCATCACGCGCCCGTTCCTTGCGGTGCGCCGTCATGGCGCTCCGCCTGCGTTTGCCGATTCTGTTTGGGTATTGATCAGTCGCCGCTCGCGGGCTCGGCTTCGGCGCCGGTATAGTCGCCGCTGTTTTGATAATCGCCGTCGAAAGCGATATGCCCGTTGTTTTCTATCGACGCGCCTGCGTCGTTCGTCAGGCTGCCGCCGTCATCGGTGATGTTCAGCGTACCGTTGTTGATCAGCACGCCCCTGTTCTGCAGACCGCTGCCGCGCTCGAGCCGCAGTTCTCCGCCCGCATCGATCAGCAGCGTGCCGTCGTTCAGGATCGTGCTCATGCCCGGGCACAGCACTCCCCCGGATGCGATCTCGAGCATGCCGCTGTTCATCAGCGTAATTTCACCAAAGTCCATCGAACCGGTCACGATCAGAGTGCCGTTCACAACGAGGCCCGGCGTATCCTCGGACCCCCAGAAAACCATGCAGAAATTGTCGTCCATGGTCACGGTAACGCCTTCGTCCACGGTCAGCACAAAGCCTTCCCTTTCAAACGTCGACGCTTCTTCTGGAGCGATCGTCATATCCGCGGAGATATGCGCGCTTGTTGCCGATTCGTCGCCGAGCGCCTCCAGCAGCGCCTCGTAATCCGTTATGCCTTCCGCCGCTTCGGTAATCGCCGCGGGATTTTCCTCCGCCGTTTCCCCGGAAACCGTTTCCGTCTGCTCCGCGTCGGGCGAGGTATCGGTTTCCACCGCGCCGCCGCATCCGATCAGATTTGCCGCAAGCAGAAATGCGACGGACAGTACAAAAGCTCGTTTCATAAGTACCGTACCTTTCTTTTTTCCCTTTCTTCGGCCGTTTGGCAAGATCCCGAAGTAAAAGGTTCTTTTCCCCCGGATGAACCGCCGCATACGGCATCTGACGGAAGCCGCGCGCCGTTTCCGGATGGATTTTGAGCAAAAAAACAGGGACGCCGCCGTTGAAAAAGCGGCTGCGTCCCTTTGGCGGAGAGACTGGGATTCGAACCCAGGGTCCCTTTAGGGGGGACACGGCATTTCGAGTGCCGCACGATCGACCACTCTGACATCTCTCCGTGTCTTTGCGCCCGCGCGAAGAATATTATACTGAAATCATGGAACGATTGCAATGTTTTCGTGAAAAAACGTCCGTTGTTGCACATTCTCAAAATGGAATGTTATACTAACAGAAAAGCGGTCCGTTTCGTTCTGAACGCGCCGCATGAATTCACAAATTGAAAGGAGCTTTCATATGGCGGACGACTTTGGAAAAAAGGTGGAACGCTTCGGACAGGGCGTTTGGAAAAAGACGCAGGACACGTTCGGCGTAATCGGTAAGAATTCGGAGATCTCTTCAAAATCGCGCGATCTGCGCATGGTATACGCCGAAATCGGCCGTCAGTACTGCGACAAGCACGCCGCGGAGACGGACAACGAATTTGCGGAGCTCACCACGCGCGCGCAGCAGATGGCGGAGGAGATCGCCGAGCTCGAAGCGCAGGTCCTCGCGCAGAAGGGATGCCGCAAATGCGTTTCGTGCGGCGAGTCCATTCCCGCTGCCTCCGCGTTCTGCCCGCACTGCGGCGCCGCGCAGCCGAAAGAGGAGCCGCCCGTCGTCGAGGAGTCCTTCGTTTCGGACAACGGCTGGATCTGCCCGAACTGCGGCGAGAGGGCCGACGGCGCGGATCTGTTCTGCTCGTCCTGCGGCACGAAGCGTCCGTAGGATTCCGCGTCCGAACTGCTCGGTTTGCCGGATATTCCTTTGACGAACAAAAAGCGTCTTTATCGGGCGCTTTAGCTTGTCGATAAAACGGTGCGGTACGTTTAGGCTCCGCCTCCAAACCACCGCTTAGGGCCGTAACGGTCCTAAGAACCCATTACCGCAAGCGCCTTGAAATAAGGGCGCTTGCGGCATCAGGGATTCCCAGGGGACGTGTCCCTTGGGTGGGGTGCAGGGGTGAAATCCCTGCAAAAAACTTTTTTGACAGGTTAAAGCGCCGTTCATCAGACGCTTTTTTTCTATGCGTTACTTTTTTGAAATGATTCCATGCCGCCCGCGTTTCGCCGATCCTTTCTCCTCCCGGGCGGCCGGTCTGCGCCGCCGCGTCATTCCCCCGCCGGGATCGAAAAGGAGGCGAATTCGCCGCCGTACCAGAGCGTGGCGGCATTCGCCGTAAATTTGACAAGACAGTAATCCGGATCCTCCGGCCCGCCCGAAAAATGGCGGATCAGCCAGTCCTGCCAGATTTTCCTCTTCAGGCGCATGTCTTCCACGATCTGAACCGTGCCGGTCAGCGTCTGGCTGTTGTCGCCGTTGAAATAACATACGCCGGCCTTCGGGTTTTTGCGGAACTGCCGGACTTTTTCCGAGTTCGCCGATGTTGCGAAATAGACGACCGAGCATCCTTCCGTCCGCAGCGGAGAAACGACGCAGATGCGCGGATACCCGTCCTCGCTGACCGACGCGACGGTGATTTCGCCGCACCTTTTCAACATGTCCGCCGCTTTTTCGCACAGCGCCGGAATATCCACGGGCGCAGGCCCCCTCTCCATATGGCGCATCGGTTTCCGGCGCCCGCCCCGGCCGCATCCGTCTTCGCAGGAAGCGGATAAATCCGTATGCAGCCTGGTATCATAAATCGCCCGGATCGTTCGCGGCAGCGTTATCGGGTTTCGTGTAGTTCGGAACGAGATCGCGTATCATCTCCGGCAGGTTCGGATCGTTTCGCTGCGCCGCGTCCATGAGCGCCCCAAGCTTGCCGGGAAACGCCTCGTCGTCGATCGGCAGCGGCTTTGCGCGGAAGATGCGGTTATGCGAGGTCTCCATCATGCTCTGCTCCTCCTCGTCGAGCGTGAGTTCCTCGTACATCTTTTCGCCCGGCCGGAGGCCGATGATCTCGATGGGCATATCTTCGTTTGGCGTGTATCCATAATAACGGATCAGCTTCTCCGCAAGATCGAGTATCCGAACCGGCGAACCCATGTCCAGCACGTAGATCGCGCCGCTCTCGCCGAGCGCGCCGGCCTGCAGCACGAGCTGCGCCGCCTCGGGAATGGTCATGAAATACCTTGTGATGTCCGGATGCGTCACCTGCACGGGGCCGCCGCTGCGGATCTGGCTTTCAAAGAGCGGGATCACGCTGCCGTAGGAGCCGAGCACGTTTCCGAAACGCACCGTCATGCACTTCATCGGGTTATGCTTGGCGTAGTCCTGCACGATCAACTCCGTGATGCGCTTGCTTGCGCCCATGACGCTGGTGGGATTCACGGCCTTGTCGGTCGAAAGCTGCACGAAGCGTTTCACGCCGTGCTCGCCCGCGCTGTGAATGACGTTGTACGTGCCGGCCACGTTGTTCTTGATCGCCTCGGCGGGGCTGTCCTCCATGAGCGGCACGTGCTTATGCGCCGCGCAGTGGATGACGAGATCCGGTGAAAACTCCGCGATCACGGCGTCGACACGCGCCCTGTCGCGCACCGAGCCGATGCGCACACACACGTTGAGCCACGGGAAACGACGCTTGAACTCCATCTGGAGCTCATAGGCATTGTTTTCATAGATGTCGAACACGATCAGCTTCCCCGGATAGAACATCGCCGTCTGCCGGCAGATCTCCGAGCCGATCGACCCGCCGCCGCCCGTGACGAGCACGGTCTTGTGCTGGATATAGTCGGCGATGCTCTCCTTGTCCAGCCGAACTTCGGGCCGGAAGAGGATGTCGTCGACGCTGATTTCGCGGATATCCCGCATGGTCGGCTGCGCGTCCAGATCGCGAAGCGGCGTCACCATGCGCACGCGGCACTTGGTGGACCGGCAGAGCGCCACGAGCTCGATCTGCCGCGCCTCGTCGATGGACGGAATCGCAAGGATGATCTCGCGGATGCCGAAGCGGTTGACGACGCCCGGGATATCCGCCGTCGTGCCGACGACCTTTACACCGCGGATATGCGTCCCGAGTTTTTTGGGGTCGTCGTCGACAAACGCGGCGACATAGCTCGTCCCCTTGACGATGCCCGCCGCGATCTGCGCCTGCACATATTTGCCGAAGAAGCCCGCGCCGACGATCAGCAGCGGCGATTTGCCGCCGTTCTGGCGGTTGATCGACATACGCCTTGCGCGGCGCATGGCGCGGTAAAGCACGCGCTCGACAAAGAGCATCGGGATCAGCAGCATCCCGGCAAGAAACAGGGAGAGCTTATACTCGTTGCCGAAGAAGATGTTCGTAATCAGCACAAGCCCCGTCCCTGCGCCGACCGCCGCGAGCAGATAGGTGTTCTCCGCCGCATATCCGTCCAGCCAGGATTTTCCGTAAAGACGAAACACCGAAAAGCACGCGATGTAGATCGCCATATACAGGACCAACTGCGGGTAGGAATAGGCGATTACGCCGTTTACGTAAAACGGGAACGCATAGGTGCTTGCCTCGCCGGAGAACGGCAGCCATGTGGCAACGATATCTGCGAGCGTGATCAGGACCATGTCCGCCACGACCAGAACGATGATGCGCGCGATATGCTCGAGACTGGTTCGGTTTGTTCTTGCTTTCATCGGTTCCTCGCCGCGTTCGTTCCGCCCGGAGCGCCGCGCCGGCGCGTCTGCGGTTGCGAAACAAATCCGCTGTTTTTTCATCAACAGTATAGGGGATTTGCCATAAAAACGCAAGTTTCGCGGCGGCCGCGCCGGACGTAACAAGTAATTACGGCAGAATTTGTCAGCGCTTCCGCGCCGCCCGCGGCGCAAACCAACGCATATTTGACGGCCGAAGGCAAACACTATTCCATGTCAGGCAAGTTGTGGTACAGGAGGAATGGTTTTGAAAGCAACAGGAATTGTGCGTCGCATCGATGAACTCGGGCGCGTGGTCATACCGAAGGAAATCCGCCGTACGCTGAGAATCCGCGAAGGCGATCCGCTTGAAATCTATACGGAGCGCGACGGCGGCATTATACTGAAAAAATACTCGCCGATCGGCGAGCTTTCCCAGAACGCGCTCGAGCTGGCGCAGTCGCTGCACCGCACGTTTTCGCTGCCGGCTGCGATCTGCGACAAGGATTCCTACGTTGCATGCGCCGGCCTTGGCAAACGCAGCCTGTTCGGGAAGGCGATCTCCGCGGAGGTCGACCGTGCCGTGACGTCCCGGTCCCGCATCCTCGCCACCGAGCCGTCCGATACGCGCTATGCGCTTCTGGAGGAGGACGATCCCGCGTTCATCTGTTCGAGCCTGATCCTGATGCCGATCGTATCGCAGGGCGACGCGCTCGGCGCAGTGCTGCTCTTTTCGCAGAAGCCGGACGTGCCGATCGACAGCGCCGCCATCAAGGCGTGCGAGACGGCCGCGATCTTCCTCGGCTCGCAGATGGAAGCATAACGTCCGTCCGCACCGCGGCGGTACGTCTCCGCCGAACGGATGCCAAAGAGCCCCGTGCCGCGCCGGGCAGAGGTACTGCCGTGTGCGCATGAAAAAAGTCCCTTCCGCTGCGGAGTTTCGAAACCGAAGCGGAGGGGCGGCTCCGCGTCCGGGCCACCCGGGAGCGGTCGCGGCAACGGCGATGCGCCGGTCCGGGTGCCATGGAACGCGGTTTTTGTTGTGCGCCAGGAATTCCCGCCGTTCAAATTGTGTAAAATGTTAAAAAAATGCGTATAATTGGCAAAAATTCGGATACTGTGCAGAATCGTTCTTTTTCACCGCGCCTTCTGGAAGTATAATATAGCTAACCGATTCCGCGGCAAGGGAACGTCCGTTTCCGAATATACGCGCGTTGCCTTGCAGATCGCACCGGAATCACGAGGGGATGTATGGCGCAAAAGTTTATATTAAGCTGCGGCTCGACGGTCGATCTTCCATATGCCTATCTGGAAAAGCGCGGCGTTCCGGTGATCTTCTATACCTATGTTGTGGACGGTCGGGAGTATACGGACGATATGGAACGCGACCCCGAGGCTTTGCCGCGCTTCTATGGTTTTTTGAACGCGGGCAAGGTACCGCGCACCTCCCAGATCAACACCGAGAGCTACCAGAGCTTTTTTGAGGAGCAGCTTAAAAAGGGCGATCTGCTCCACATCGCATTCGGTTCCGGCATGTCCGGATCGGTAACCAACGCCATAAGCGCCGCCGAGGCGCT
>CAZIQO010000042.1:16525-23759 GCA_964541465.1 uncultured Oscillospiraceae bacterium | reverse complement strand
ACGCTCCAGATCATACCCCAGTCGGATTCGGAGTACGCGCCGCACGTTTCCGGGTTCAGCCCGATGACGACCTTGGCCAGATAGCTCGAATTAGGCCCTTTCGTCCCCTCGCGCAGTCCGACCGTGTCCATCCCTGCGTTGGCAAGCGCGCGCCCGCCGCACAGACCGAGCGCGAAGGCGGCGGCCACGCAGAGCAGTCCGATCCATTCCTTCTTCCGCTTCCAGGCGGAAAGAAACAGCGTCAGCCAATAGAGCGAAAACGCGATCAGCGTCGGAGTCGTCGAAGGATGCGCATACTGGCTGATCAACAGCGAAATCCCGGAAAACAGCGCCAGCAGCGCGGCCTTCCAAAGTTTCCGCGCGCCCAAGGCGCCGAGCAGCAGCCACACCGCGAGCAGCGTGAACAGCACGCCAACGTGCTGATTGCTGGTGACCTGCGAGTAAATGATGTTGGCCGGATACACCGCGAAGAGAAATCCGGCGACCGGCGCGGCCTTTTCGTCGAATCTCTGCGCCACCAGATAGACCGCCGCACACGAGAGGGACGTGATCACGCAGTGCACGAGCTGGAAGGCGCGGATGTCCGTGCCGAACAGGCTGAGCAGGCATCCGTTGATCACGCCGAGTCCGACAAAATCCGGTATGTGATACGTCGCCGCCTGCGAGGCGACGGCCGCATAATCGCCGCGCGCGAACGCCAGGCCCATCTCGTAGTAATTGGCAAAATCGCTGGTCGGAATATAGCGGATGAACAGATACGCGGCAAGCCGCGGCAGAAGCGCCATGCAGAAGACGATCGCCGCCCAGTGCGCGGCTGATTTTTTACCTCCGCGGTACAGCGTGACGAACAGCAGCAGCGCGGCGGCATACCCTGCCAGGAGAAGCCCGAACATCGGCGTGGAAAAAAGCTCTTCGCGCACGATATAGGTAAAGTACCGATATCGAACCAGAATATAGCCGATAAACAGCAGAAATGCAACCGAAAGAAAGATGGAAACGCCGCGTGCGATTCCCTTTTCGCCGTAGCGGTCGTTCAGCCATCGTTTTATTCCCCTCATGCTCGGAATCCTTTCAATTTCATGCGTTCAGTATATATGATGTGAATTTCACAATCAATCAAATGCCTTTCTTGCCCGAAATTTGTCCGCCGTCTTCTGCGGTGGTATACTGTTTGCAAATCAATAGCCGGAGGTAACTATGGAGCAACTGCCAAAGCGGCGCGTCACACGGCGGTTTGCGTATATTCTGTTTGCGCTGCTGTTCCTGATCGGCGCCCTCGTCCGTTTGATCGGACTCGGCGCCATGCCGGACGGCGTCAATCAGGACGAAGCCATGGCCGCCTATCAGGCCTACACCATGGTGACCGAAGGGCTGGATCTCAACGGCTATCACAATCCCGTCTATTTCGAAGCGTGGGGCAGCGGCATGAACGCGCTTGAAATCTATCTCATGATGCCGATGATCCGACTCTTCGGCATGACCGATTTTACCATCCGTTTCCCGCAGGCGCTTATTTCCATTCTCTGCATGCCCGTCTTGTTTCTTCTGTTCCGGCGGATGTTTGATCGAAAAACGGCGTTCATCGGGTTGTTTCTGTATGCGATCAACCCCTGGAGCATCATGATGAGCCGCTGGGCGCTGGAATCGAATCTCGCCCCGGCGTTTCTGCTCGCGGGTCTGTACTTTTTCGTTCTTGCGCTGGAAAAGCACCCCGCCTTTTACCTGCTTTCCGCGCTGATGTATGGACTTTGCCTCTATACCTACGCGATTGTTTGTCTTGTGGTTCCCGTGATCCTGCTGCTTCAGATCCTCTACGCCCTGATCGCAAAAAAAGCCCGCGTCACCCTGTATACGGCGGGTTTTGTTGTCATTGTCGGACTGATGGCCATTCCGCTTTTGCTGCTGATCGCGGTGAATCGATGCTGGATCCCCGAGATCAAGACCGCGTGGTTCTCCGTGCCCCATCTGGCATCCTGGCGCCAGCGCGATCTCTCGCTGGGGAACCTGACCAGCCTGCAGTCGTTCAGCCGGCTGTTCGAACTTCTTGTTTCCCAGTCGGACGGAACGGTCTACGGCAGCTTTGACCGCTTTGGCCTGTACTATCTGTTCTCCATGCCGCTGATCCTCCTGGGGCTTGTCGCCACGATAAGGAAGTGCATTGCAAAATTCCGCAGCAGGACGTTTTCACTGGAGGCATTCCTGCTGATTCAGCTTCTCGCGGCGGTCCTTGCATGCCTGCTTCTGAAGGGAATCAACATCAACCGCGTGAACTGCATCCATATTCCCATGATCCTGTTCTGCGCGGTCGGCGTGCGGCAGTTGGCCAATCTCAAATGGAAGGTGGTCGTGCAGACGGTGGTCGCGGCGTACTGCATCAGCTTCCTCGCGTTCACAGGCTACTATTTCGGAGAGGGCCAGACCGTGCTCAGCGATCAATACCGTCCCGGCACAAAGGAAGCGATCCTGTACGCGAAGGACCTGACCACGGATACGATCGTCTGCCGGATACACGGAACATACGCCAAGGTGCTCTATTACCTGAAAATGCCTCTGGAGCAGTATCACGCCAATATCGTCTATGTGGACCCGACCTACCCCGAGCCGGCTTCGTTCGATCAGTTCGCGTTTGAAAATCCTCAGAAAATGGAAACGGGCGACCCCGTCTACATCATCGAGGACGATTTCATTGCGTCGTACGAAGCGGCCGGCTATACGGTGGAGCGATTCGACCGGATGGCCGTCGCGTATCTGCCGGACGCGGTCAACGGCGGATAACGCGCGCCGCGGCTGCCGGAATGTGCGGCAGCCCGGCTTCGTTGCTTTTTATCTGCGGTTTGGTTATACTTACATGTACAATCAGAATTGACAGGGACGGAGGTTTGAACATGCCGGATTTAGCGATCATCGGCGGCGGGCCCGCAGGCCTGACGGCAGGGCTGTACGCCGCGCGCGGCGGCGTAAGCGTCACGCTGTACGAGGAGCTGTTTCCGGGCGGGCAGATCGCCAAGACGCCGACCATCGACAACTTCCCGGGATTCCCGGACGGGCTGGAAGGGTATGCCGTCGGCGCGCGCATCCAGAAGCAGGCCGAGAAGTTCGGCCTCCAGGTGGAGTATGAAGGCGCGGCTTCGCTCACGCTCGGCGAACAGCCCAAACGGATTCTCGTCGGGGCCCGGGAGGACGCGGCGAAGGCCGTCATCCTCTGCATGGGCGCAAAACCGCGCATGCTCGGCATCGCGCGTGAGGAGGAGCTCACCGGAGCGGGCGTAAGCTACTGCGCGACCTGCGACGGCGCGTTCTTCAAGGGTATGGACGTTGCGATCATCGGCGGCGGAGACACGGCGATTTCCGACGCGCTGTATCTGGCGCGCTTCTGCGCGTCCGTCACCGTGGTGCACCGGCGCGACGAGCTGCGCGCTTCGGCGGCGCTGCAGAAGGCGGCGTTTGCCAACCCCGCGATCCGCTTTGCATATTCCTGCGTGCCCGTTTCCCTCAAGGGCGAAAAGAAGGTGGACGGACTGGAGATCCGCGACCTGAAGACGGACGCGGCGCGCGTTCTGCCCGTGAGCGGCGTATTCGTCGCGGTGGGCGTCGAGCCGCGCACGGAGCTTGTCCAAACGCAGGTGGCGCTTTCCAGGAACGGAAGCATCCTCACCGACGAGGCCATGTGTACCAGCCTTCCCGGCGTGTTCGCCGCGGGCGACATCCGCAACACCCCGCTGCGCCAGGTGATTACCGCCTGCGCGGACGGCGCGGTGGCGGCTTCCTCGGCGCTGGCGTATCTCGCTTCCCTCTGACGGGCCCGCCTTCCCGCGGCCCGGGCTTCCATACGCGCGCTCGAAACTCGTCGGAATAATTTTATGATTTCAGGAGAATAGCAACGATGGCAAGACTGTTCGGAACCGACGGCGTGCGCGGCATTGCAAACCGCGACCTGAACTGTGAACTGGCGTATCAGATCGGCGCGGTGGGCGCCTACGTGCTGGCCAACGAAGTCCATTCCCCCCGGATCCTCATCGGCATGGACACGCGCAAATCCGGCCCCATGCTCGGCGCGGCGCTCTCCGCCGGTGTCTGCTCGGTCGGCGGGGACGTGCTCGACGTGGGCGTTCTGCCTACGCCGGCCATGGCGTATCTCGTGCGGCTGTATGAGGCGGACGCGGCGGTCATGATCTCCGCGAGCCATAACCCGATGGAGTACAACGGCATCAAATGGTTCGACCAGAACGGGTTTAAGCTCTCGGACGAGATCGAGGACCGCATCGAGTCCATCATCAAAAGCGGCGAGCAGATCCCGCGTCCGGAGGGGCGCGAGGTCGGCCGCATCATCCCCGCCGTACGCGCGCGGCAGGATTACTGCGATTTTCTCGTCGAGCAGGCCGACGCCCGCTTCGAGGGGCTCCGCATCGTGCTCGACTGCGCAAACGGCGCTACGTCGTTCATTGCAAAGGAAGTATTCGAACGTCTCGGCGCGGAGGTGATCGCCAAGTCCTGCGCGCCGGACGGCATCAACATCAACAATCACTGCGGCGCCATGCACCCCGAGCGCCTGCAGGAGATGGTCGTCAACTACGGCGCCGATCTCGGCTTCGCGTTCGACGGAGACGCAGACCGTCTCATCTCCTGCGACGAGTACGGCAACATCGTCGACGGCGACCAGGCGATGGGCATTCTCGCGCTCTCGATGAAGGCGCACGGCACGCTCAAAAAGGATACGCTGGTGCTGACCGTCATGAGCAACCTCGGCCTGAAAAAGGCGCTCAAGGATGCCGGCATCCGCATCGTGGAAACCAAGGTGGGCGACCGGTACGTGCTTGAGAATATGCTTGAAAACGACTATTCCATCGGCGGCGAGCAGTCCGGCCACATCATTCTGCTCGCGCGCAATACCACCGGGGACGGCATGATGAGCGCCATTGCGCTGCTCGGCGTGGTCGCGGAATCAAAAAAACGGCTCTCCAAGCTCGCCGCGCGCATCCCGAAATACCCGCAGGTGCTCGTGAACGTCAATGTGGAAAACGACCAGAAGGCGGCCGTGCTCGAGAGCACCGAGCTGCTCGCAAAGAAGGACGAGATCGAGCGCAAGCTCAACGGGAACGGGCGCGTGCTGCTGCGCGCGTCCGGCACGGAGCCGCTGATCCGCATCATGCTCGAGGGACAGGACGAAAAAGGGATCCTCGATCAGGCGCTCTCCATGGCGCATATCATCGTGCGGGAGTTCGGCGGAAAGATTCAAACCTGATGCTGACCAGGGCGCAGAAAACAGAAGCGCTCGCCATACTCGAGCGCCTGTATCCGGACGCGAAGCCCGCGCTGCTGTTCACCTCGCCGTTCGAGCTGCTCGTGGCGACGATCCTCTCCGCGCAGTGCACGGACACGATGGTCAACCGCTGCACGCGCGTTCTGTTCCCGGTTGCGAATACGCCCGCGCAGTTTGCCGCCATGACGGAGGAGGAGCTCTACCCCTATATCAAGAGCTGCGGTTTTTTCCGCACGAAGGGGAACCATATTATTGCGACGGCGCGGCTTCTGATGGCCGAGTACGGCGGCGAGGTGCCCGCGGATCTCGCCGCGCTGCAGACGCTGCCCGGCGTCGGGCGAAAGACCGCAAACGTCGTAGCCAGCAACGCCTTCGGCATCCCGGCCATCGCGGTGGATACGCACGTGTTCCGCGTATCCAACCGCATCGGGCTTGCGCACGCCACGACCGTGGAAAAGACCGAGGAGCAGCTTATGGAAGCCATCCCGCGTGAAAACTGGGGCAAGGCGCACCACTGGCTGATCTTCCACGGGCGGCAGGTGTGCTCGTCCCGGAACCCCAAATGCGGACTCTGCCCGCTGTCCGGGCTTTGCGAATACCATCAGAAAGGCATTCAGGAGAATCGGTATGCAGTTCGTCGATAAGGCGCGCATCGTGATCAAGGCCGGCAACGGCGGCGACGGGTGCGCCGCGTTCCACCGCGAGAAGTACGTCGCGCGCGGCGGTCCGTCCGGCGGGGACGGCGGCCGCGGCGGGGACGTTGTGTTTGTCGCGGACGGACGTCTTTCCACGCTGCTGGATCTCAAGTTTCAGCGGTTCTACCGCGCCGAAAACGGCGACGGCGGCAGAAACGAACTGCAGACGGGCCGCAACGGTAAGAGCCTGCATATCTGCGTGCCCGTCGGCACGATCGTGCGCGACCTGGAGACCGGCGCGATTCTTGCGGATCTGAACGAGGAGGGCAAGGAACGTCTCGTACTGCGCGGCGGGAACGGCGGCAAGGGCAACGCGCATTTCGCCACGCCGACCCGCCAGGCGCCGAAATTTGCGCAGAACGGACAGAAGACGCCGGAGCGCGAGGTCGAGATGGAGCTCAAGTCCATCGCGGACGTCGGGATCGTCGGCCTGCCCTCGGTGGGCAAATCGACGATTCTGTCCGTGCTCACGGCCGCCAAACCGAAGATCGCGGCCTATCACTTCACGACCCTTTCGCCCAATCTCGGCGTGGCCTCGCGGCACGGGCGCTCGTTCGTTCTTGCGGACATCCCGGGCCTGATCGAGGGCGCGGCGGAGGGCGCGGGACTCGGGCACGATTTTCTCCGGCATATCGAGCGCACGCGCATGCTTGTGCACGTGCTGGACATCTCCGGCAGCGAGGGGCGCGACCCGTTGGAGGATTACCGGAAGATCAACGAGGAGCTCGGCAAATTCTCGCCGCTGCTGACCGAACTTCCACAGCTGGTCGCCGCGAACAAGACCGATCTGCCCGGTTCGGACGAAAACCTCAACCGCTTTCGGGAAGCGTACCCCGCCGCGGAGGTCTTTCCCGTTTCCGCCGCAACCGCGCAGGGCTTCGATGTGCTGCTCGATCGCATCGTGCAGGTGCTCGATACGCTGCCGCCGATCCGCCGCTATGAGGAGACCGATCTGCCCGACGCGCCCGAATACGCGCCCGGCTTCCATATCGAGCGTGCCGACGACGGCGCGTTCGTCGTGTCCGGCGGGGATGTGGAAAAACTGCTCGATACGACCGACCCCAACGACGAGACCTCCATGCGGCGCTTCCAGCAGATACTCATCCGCACGGGCATCGTCGCGGCGCTGCGCGAAATGGGCGTGAAGGACGGCGACAGCATCCGTCTCGGCGAGTGGGAGTTTGATTTTATCGACTGACCTTCTTTCTCTTGGAAAGAGAAAGAAGGCAAAGAGAACTCACCTCTTTGGCAAAATCTGAAAGATTCTGCATACCGCTTC
>CAZIQO010000042.1:0-16425 GCA_964541465.1 uncultured Oscillospiraceae bacterium | reverse complement strand
AGCATATTTTTTCTTTCTCTTAAAAGAGAAAGAAGTCAAAGAGAACTTACCTCTTTGACAAAATTCTGAAAGATTCTGCGTACCGCTTCAGCATATTTTTTCTTTCTCTTAAAAGAGAAAGAAGTCAAAGAGAACTTACCTCTTGGCAAAATCTGAAAGATTCTGCGTACCGCTTCAGCATATATTCTTCTTTCTCTTGAAAGAGAAAAAACAAAGAGAACCTACATTTTTCTCTGAGAATCGAAAAGAGTTTGCGCAGCATTCTAAAAAACGGATTTTTCTATGAACGGGGCATGCTGAAAAGTATGCCCCGCGAGCTGTCAAAAAGCTTTTTGGAGGGGCTTTGCCCCTGCATCCCACCCAAGGGACACGTCCCTTGAAAATCCCTGACCCCACAAGCACCCATCTAGGGTGCTTGCAAAAGTGGGTCCTTAGGGCCGTTACGGCCCTAAGCGGTGGTTTGGAGGCGGAGCCTCCAACGTCCCCCCTTATCGATAGGCCGCGGGGCATGCCTTGCGGCATGCCCCGTTCATAAAATGATTTTTGGATTATAACGGGCCGCAGCCCTGCAGTCATGTTCTCGGCTGCGTCGGCTTTGACGGCCGCGTCGTTACCGTTCCTCCGCCGCGAGACGCCGGCCCATGAGCACGCCCATGACGGAGGACATCATCAGCCCGCGCGTCCAGCCGCTCGAATCGCCGAGCGTAAAGAGGCCCGCAATGCTGGTGTTGAAGTGCTCGTCCATCTTCACGCGATTGCTGTAGAACTTGAGCTCCGGCGAATACAGGAGCGTTTCGGACGCCGCGAATCCCGGCACGACCTGATCGACCGCCTGGATGAAATTGATGATATTGGTCATCGCGCGGTACGGCATGGCCGCGGTGATATCGCCGGCCACCGCGTCCGGCAGCGTTGGGACGACGTTGGAGAACGACAGCTCCCGCTGCCAGGTCCGCTTGCCGTCGAGGATATCACCGTAACGCTGCACGAGGATATGCCCCGCGCCGAGCATGTTGGTCAGTTCGCCGACCTTCTGCGCGTAGGCGATCGGCTGATCGAACGGAATGTTGAAATTATGCGAGCACAGGATCGCAAGGTTCGTATTGGGCGATTTCTTCTCCTTGTAGGCGTGTCCGTTCACCACGGCCAGATCGTTGTCGTAGTTCTCCTGGCTTACAAAACCGCCCGGGTTCTGGCAGAACGTGCGCACCTTGTTGCGATACGGCGGCGGGTAGCCGATGAGCTTGGATTCGTAGAGCACGTCGTTGATCGTCTCCATGATCTCGTTGCGCACCTCGACGCGCACGCCGATATCGACCGTCCCGGGCTGGTGCGCGATGCCGTGCTCGGCGCAGATGCTTTCGAGCCAGTCCGCGCCGCGTCTGCCCGTTGCGACGATCGTCCGCTTCGCGCGGATCTCAAACGTCTTTTCGCCGTCGTTGACGAGTACGCCGCGGCAGACGCCGTCTTCGAGGATCAGGTTCGTGCAGGCGTGACCGAAGAGGAGTTCGACGCCGTTTTGAAGCAGATCCTGCTCGATGGCGTAATAGATATCCTGCGCCTTCTCGGTCCCG
Organism: uncultured Oscillospiraceae bacterium; assembly: GCA_964541465.1. Classification (GTDB taxonomy): domain Bacteria; phylum Bacillota; class Clostridia; order Christensenellales; family CAG-138; genus UBA7703. The sequence goes on along the minus strand of CAZIQO010000042.1, from coordinate 14,851 downwards.
AGGTGGCGGATGGGACAATCGACGAGCTTCAGCCCCGCGCGGATTGCGCGGCGGCGAATCTCCTTGATCTTTTCGCCGCCCTGCACACCCTCGACGTGCTCGTCCGCGCCGAAGGAAAGATAGATCCCGTCGGTGTAGTCGATGGTTTCCTGCGCCAGCTTTACGCCGATCAGCGAAGGCAGGTCGCCGCCGACCTCGTGGGAAAGCGACAGCTTCCCGTCGGAAAACGCGCCCGCGCCGGAAAACCCGGTGGTGATATGGCAGTACGGCTTGCAGTTGACGCACCGCCCGGTCACGGCTTTCGGGCAGCGGCGGTTCTCAACCGCCTGTCCCTTTTCCACGATCAGGATGCGCTGCTTGCCGCCGCGCCTGCGCATTTCCAGCGCCGTAAAGATGCCCGAAGGGCCGGCACCCACGATCACGATATCCGTTTCCATATCGTTCGTCTCCCCGGATTTGAATTTGGCCGCGATACCGCCAACAAACTATTATTTATACCCGAAAACCGCCGATTTGTCAAATTGCGCGCGGGATACGGCCATGATTTTTATTTCGCCGCAGTCCGGCCGGCGGCAAAACGAATCCCCGCAAAAGCCCCCGCTTGTCCGAATCCGGGAACCCCCGCACCGGGCAGACATAAAGGTGTCGCCGGGGTTCGCCAGCAGCCCGAACCGCCGCTGCATTTCTGGAATTTCGCCGCGCGGAACGGAGCTGTAGAAGTCGGCCCGCACCGGCAGATCGCAGATGATGCGCGCCGTGATTTCGCAAATCAGCAGCAGCGCGGCCAGCGCGCCTTCAGTTCCCGCAGGATTTCGGCGGCCTTCTCCCCGGACAGATTCCAGAAGCGGATCGCAACGCTCATCAGCAGCGTGATGACGGCCGGAATCAGCGAGAACAGCCACAGGATGCCGTTCTGCGTGAGCGGGGTCTGCAGCTGGTTCGCCACGTAGCCGGTGGCCTCCGGCACCACCCCTACCACCAGGGACGAAAGCGAAATGCCCACCGTCTGCGCGAACACGAACACGCTGAAGCTGACGGCGCGTACGTCCGAGCCGGTCTTCCACTTGCCGTATTCCACCGTGTCGGACACCATGGAGAAGGACGCGACCAGCGGTCCGGTCCTGGCGGCCGCGCCGATGCAGCCGAAGACGAACAGCGGCAGCATCCGGCCGGCCGTCAGGAACATGGCGAAAAACGCCGCGGCCATGACGACGCCGCCCCAGAAGAACACGGTTTTCTTGCCGAACCTGCGGGCGACGGGCGGCACGATCAGCATGCCGATCACGGAGGAAGGTACCAGCGCCAGCGTGAACAGGGACATCAGCTCGCTGTTGCCGAGGTTGTATTTAAAGAAGTACACCATGGCGGAGCTGAATACGTAGTACCCCACGTCGCCCATTCCGAACGCGACCTTCTCGCCGAGAGAAAGTTGCCTGGTTCGAGCGTCTTTTTCGTCATGCTGTCAAGCCCCATTCCAGCAGGTTGCATGAAAAAGCATCCGTCCACTTCCGCGCCGTTCGCTTTTTGACGGATACGGGATTTTAGCCTGCTAGGGTATGTTTTTAAAATCCGTTCGGCCTGTCCTCACCGCATTTTAGAAACACACCCTAAAACAAAAGCCGTTTCCTGCGCCGCTTACGGCCGTTTCGTCGGAATTTTTTCGGTGCGCGCCCGCAGCGTGCAACGCGCGCGTCGGGTTTCCCCGGCCGCGCGCCGAATCATGGTTTCGCTTAGCAAACCGGCTCCCCGCGCCCTAGTTGACCTTTGCGCGCTTTGCCTGATACATGTTCATGTCCGCCCGCCGATAGAGCATCTCGATGGAACGATCGTTCTCCGCGTCCCAGAGCGAATACCCGATGCTCAGACTGACCGGTACTTCGTCCGGTTCCTCCCGGTTCCTCGCATCGATATTGCTTTGTATCGCGGCAATCCGGCTTTCCACTTCCTCGGCGTTCTCCGTCGGATACACGATGCAGAATTCGTCTCCTCCGTAGCGCGCCAAAAACGCCGACGTGCCGCGGCAGGATTTTTTCAGAATACCGGCCACAGACATCAGCACGACATCCCCGTAATAATGGCCGTAGGTATCGTTGACCGCCTTGAAATGGTCGACGTCCATCATGATCAGAGCAAGGCCGGAAATCCGGTCGGCATCGCGCGTTTCGCGAATCAGGAATTTGGAAAGCTCCCTTCGGTTGTTGAGACCCGTCAGCGGATCGGTCGAGATCTGCCGGTTCTGCATATCGATATACACCATCAGGATTCCGAGGGCCGTGCAGATCCACACATACGCCACGCCGAACATAAACGTCTGAACCACGCTGCCGATGACGGGCGGCAGAATGAAGGCCGCCAGCAGCAGGCAGCGTTTCCGCTCGCCGCTCCAGCCGGCATGCGCCGCTTTCACCAGCGCCCGCACGGACGCATACATCAGATAGCAATAGGGCAGTATGGCGGAAAGAATGAACAGCGATCCGCGGTGGTACTGATTCTGCGCGTCGATATAGAAGATCATTCCGTTTTTCAGATTGATGCCCATCATAACGAGAAACGCCGCCATCGGCAGCGCGAGCCAGCGGCTGCGGGTATGCGCCATCCTGACATCCTCGCTGAGGGCGATTTCCACATAGGAAACCCAAAGGAACGGCATGACGACCTCAAAGAGGTAGTAGCATGTTTCGATCGTCAGGTTGGCCGCCTGCGCAAACGCGAACGTCTTCCCGTCGATCCACCAGCACGCCGCGTCCACGACAAGCGCAGCCATCGTCACATAGATAATGTTGTTGAACCGCTTCTGCAGTGTGGAAGTGCCCATGGATTGCTTTTGATTGATCAGTACCAAAATCAGCAGAAAAATCCCGATCACGCTGATTTCGATATACAGAACGCTCTCCATGCGCTTCCCTCCGATTTTGCTGTAGAATACGTGCAGTCAAATCTGTGCAAGGAAATGATTACATATAATTGTTGTATATTCTATGAAAAGTATAACATGGTCACAGCGTTTTGGGAAATATATTTCACCGAAGACCTTTCAAAAAACACCGTATTTCTCATGATTCTATGGAAAAGTGCATTTTGAGCGCCCCGAACGCCGCATTCTGCCTGGAAACGGCACCCGGGAAAACATACGGCGCGCCCCGCCGACGACAGGACGCGCAAGGCAGCCAAAGCCACGCTTTGGACGGGACAGCCGCTTATTCGTTTTTATCTTCCGTCTCTATGGAGGCAGAAAACGCAAAGGTCCTGCGGGGCGGTCCGCCGCGCTACGCCGACAGTTCGCAGAGCGCCTTTGCAATCCGCGCCCCAGCGCGCGCATTGCTGAGCGCGAGCTGCACGTTTGAAGCGAAGGAAACGCCGCCCGTAAGCTCCTTCACCTTTGCAAGCAGAAACGGCGTGATGTTCTTGCCGTGCACGCCCGCCGCGTCCGCCGCGGCAAGCGCCCGGCCGATCACGCCCTCCATATAGTCGTAATCGAGCGCGTACGCCTCGGGGATGGGGTTGCCGATCAGCACGCCGCCCTCGAGCCCGAGTTCCCATTTGGTGCTGATGATCAAGGCGATCTCCGCTTCGTCCTTCGCCGCATAATCCACGCCGTAGCCGCTCCTGCGACAGAAAAACGCCGGAAAGTCCGCCGTTCCGTTGCCAATCACGGGAACACCCATGGTTTCGAGGTATTCGAGCGTACGGCCGATATCGAGGATCTGCTTCGCACCGGCGCAGACGACCGCGACGCGCGTCTGCTTGAGTTCCTGCAGATCGGCGGAAACGTCCATGGTCACCTCGCCGTTGCGGTGCACGCCGCCGATGCCGCCCGTGGCGAACACCTTTATGCCTGCCATTGCGGCGCAGATCATGGTGGTGGCCACGGTCGTGGCGCCGTTCTTCTTCATGGCGATATAGGTCGCCATATCGCGCCGGCTGACCTTGCCGACATCCTCCGCCCTGCACATAAGCTCCAGTTCGTCCCTGTTCAGCCCCAGCTTGACGCGGCCGCCGATCAGCGCGGCCGTCGCCGGCACGGCACCCTCGGCACGAATGGCTTTTTCCACCTCCAAGGCAAAATCCAGATTTTCCGGATACGGCATGCCGTGGCTCAGGATCGTGCTCTCCAGCGCGACCACGGGCCGGTTCTGTTCCACCGCCGCCGAAACCTCCGGCAGTACGTCCAAATATGCTTCCCTGCGCATACGATTCCTCCTCCTGATTGAAGCTCGATTTATTCCGAAATCCGGTAGCGCGCCAGATTCCGCAGAACCAGCGCATCGCTCATCTCCGGGTTGATCGTCGAAAGGCTCTGGATCGCCGTAATGCCGGAAGCCAGCGCATATTCGAGCCGCTCCTTCACCGGCATGCGGTCGACGACGCCATGGACAAAACCCGCCATGAACGCGTCCCCCGCGCCCGTAGCGTTGGCCATCTCTTCCACGGGCCGCAGCGCGCAAAAGATGCGCGCGCCGTCCGCATCCGCATAGTAGCAGCCCTTTTCGCCGCGGCTGACCGCGACGCAGCGCGTTCCGCGCGCCAGCAGCGCCTCGCTCGCCCGCTCGATATCCGCCTCGGTCTCCACGGGGATGCCGGCGAGGACGGAGAGCTCCATTACGTTCGGCTTGATGGCGAAGAAACGTCCGACAACCGGCTTCATCCGCCGCGCATACGCGGTTGAAACGGGGTCGATCATCAGGGGTGCGTCCGCGGCCGCCTCGGCGAGGCGTTCCAGAAACGAAACGCGCAGGCAGGCGTCGCAGACCACCGCAGCCGCGCTCCGCAGCAGGTCCCGGTTTTCGTCGAGATACGCCGCGTCCAGTTCGTCGATGATGCGCATATCCGACATGCCAAGCAGCATGTCTCCGCATTCGTCGAGCATGGCGACGTAGCAGGAGGACGCCCCGCCGGGTACGCGCTTGACGCGGGAGACGTCGATGCCCGCCAAGGCGCTGTCGCGCAGGATCTTCTCGCCGTAAACGTCGCCGCCGACCGCCGCGAGAAGCGCGGCCGAAACGCCCTGCCGGGCCAGGTTTTCCAGGATGTTTCTCGTCACCCCGCCGACCGACGTTCCGAGATAGCCCGGGTTGGAGTCCCGCATCACGATGGGCGCGCGGCTCCTGCCGTGCACGTCCACATTCGCCGCGCCGACGCCCGCAACCAGTCGTTTGCTCTGCCGATCCATCGTCAACGAGCCCTCCCCTCAAAGCGACTGTCCCCGCGTGTTTTGCGCGGTTATCGGCCCATGCCGTAAAGCATAGTATACTCTGTTTCCGCCCTGCCGCGCAACCCCTCGCGGTTCCCTCGTCCGTGGCACAGTACCCCTCCGTCTGCCGCCGCGTCGCCTTTCCTGCAAGGTCGGTGAACCGTGTGGCGATTCCAAACGTTCGGAGGTGCTGATGAGCGTTTACGACGGCCTGTTTCTCTGCCGCGATACGGACGGAACGCTGCTGGACGATCAAAAGCGCGTTTCCGCGGAAAATCTCTCCGCCATCGGCGTGTTTCCGGGCGGCGGCGGGCGGCCGGCATCGTGCTCGACGCCGGCAATAACGAGAGCGCGGCCTCCCAGCCAAATTGCATGAAAAAGCCGCCGGATCCGGCGGCATGGTAAACGCGCGCCCTGGCGGGCACGGTCAAACGACCGACGGGTTCCCCGGCGAACCGCTCCTCCAATGCCGACAAAGAGCAGGCATGCGGCACGGCCGCACAGGGAAAGCCCCCAAACGCCGGTGCGTCAGTAGCGGGGCCGTTTGTGTGCGCGCGCGGCGCGGCGTTTACGCTCATAACGGCGCTTGCGTTCGGAAAGCGCGAAGATAACGATCAGCGCGATCAGCAGAACAGCCAGCAGAATGAACGCCAGCGTCAGGAATTTTGCGGTGTTCCAGTCGCCGTGTCCCTTTGTGATCAGCGGCGTGCTGTCCGGCGCGTCTGTGACCACGGCGGTCTCCTCCGGCTCAAGCGACTTGATTTCCATCACTTCCCCGACGGCAAAATCGGCAGTCAGCGGCGCCGTGCAGATCGTCTCTCCGTTGAGTTCGTAGCGCACCAGGCCCATGCTCTGACCCGCGATGATCGGCGCTTGGACCTCGGTCGTCAGTTCCACCGTGGCGGTGATCGAAGACGCGGCGGCGCGGTAGGCTTCGATTTTGCTCGAAAGCGCACGGATGGTCACGCCGGAAACGTCCGCGCTCATCGTGAGCTGCCCGTCCTGAAGGTCCTCTTCGTCCGCATTGACCACGCCCGTGGAAAATGCGCTCTGCAGGCCGAGTTCCGTTCCCGTGACGGTCTGGTATTCGTTGGCGAAGATATATTCGAAAATACTCGCCGCGTTGACGAAACGGGCGAGGTTGGTCGTGTCCTTATCGTCGTTGTAAAGATCGGCCTTGTCGCCGTAGAGGATGACGAGCGCGCGCGCACCGTCCTTCTCCGCCGCCGCGACGAGGCATTTGCCGGCGGCGTCGGTGTCCCCGGTCTTCACGCCGATGGCGTATTGATACACCGTCTGCAGCGTGTCGCTCTCGACCGCCCGCAGAAGCCGGTTTGCGTTATTGAGCTCCAGCGGGGTCGTGCGCACGCTGTTTGCCGGAACGGTATAGGTCAGGGTCTTGATGATATCGCAGAATTCCTCATTCTGCAGCGCGTAGGAGGTCAGCTTCGCCATATCGCGCGCGGTCGTATAGTGATCGGCGTTCTGTATGCCGTGCGGGTTGGTATAATGCGTGTTGGTCATGCCGAGCTCGGCCGCCTTTGCATTCATCAGGGAAACGAATCCCTCCAGCGAACCGCCCACGTGCTTTGCGATCGCCTCCGCCGCGTCGTTGCCGGAAACCAGCATCAGCCCGTACACAAGGTCGCGCAGCGTGACGGTCTCGCCCGGCTGCAGCCCCATCAGGGACGAATAGCTCGTGAACGTGACAATGGTGCCGAGCACCTCTTCGCCCACCATGAATTCGTCGTCCAGATTGCCGTTCTCGAGCGCGATGATACAGGTCATGATCTTGGTCGTGCTGGCGGGATACACCTTCTCGTCGGCAGCGCGTTCGTAGAACACGACGCTCGGATCGTCCGCGTCGGTCACGATCATATTCGGCGTTTTGATGGAGTCGTAATCATAGTCGGCGCGCGCCGCCGCAGGCGTTAAAAGCACCGCCAGAACAAGCAGAATGCCAAGGAACCGTTTCATCCCAATCTCCCGTTCGCAACTATTTTCGATTTGCAGTATAGCAAACGCGGGCTTTTTTTGGTAGACGTTTCCCCGTTTTGTGATTGATTGTTTACATTCGACGGGATATACTGATAATCACCGGCGAGAGCCGGGGGATTCCGACAATCAGCGGCGCAGGCGGTCGACGCCGGCGCCGGAAAGGAGCACGTGCCCGATGAAGCGGTTTCGCTGTCCTGTATGCGGCTGCGTCTTTGCCGGAGAGCGGCCGCCGGAAACATGCCCGACGTGCGGCGCGACCGGTCGATCGTTTGCGGAGGACGCCGCCGAACGGAAGCCCTGCCCGGCGGGACACGTATCGGGCGTTGCGGCGGGCGTGGAGCCGGCGGTGCTGGAGGGCCTTCGCCGCAACTTCGACGGCGCATGCAGAAAAGCCGGCGCATATCTTGCGATGGCGCGCGCGGCCGAACGCGAGGGATACCCCGAGATCGGCGCGGCGCTGGAACGCTACGCCGCAGAGGAAACCGGTCAGGCCGCCCGGTTTGCCGAGCTGCTCGGCGAGCGCGCGGCCGTTTCCACCAAACAGAATCTTTCGGTGTGCGCCGATATGGCATACGGCGCCGCCGAAGCGAAAAACACGCTGGCCAAACGCGCCAAGGCGTTTAATCTCGACGCGATTCACGACGCGCTGCACGAGATGGCGCGTGACGACGCGCAGCGCGGCAATTGTCTGGAAGGACTACTCAGGAGGTATTTTTCATGAATCCGCTCAACACGTATCTCGATCACACGCTGCTGAAAGCCGACGCTTCGCGCGTCGATATCCTGCGCGTCGTGGAGGAGGCCAAATATTACCATACCGCCAGCGTATGCGTCAATTCCTGCTATGCGGCGCTTGTGAGCGAGAATCTCAGGGGCAGCGGCGTAAAAACCTGTGTGGTCGTCGGTTTTCCGCTCGGCGCGATGTCCACCGCCGCGAAGGCGCTCGAGGCCGCGCTCGCCGTGCGCGACGGCGCGGAGGAGGTCGACATGGTCCTGAACATCGGCCTTGCAAAAAGCGGCGAATGGGATGCCGTGCAGACGGACATTGCCGCCATCGTCGCAGCGTCGAAACCGGCGATCGTCAAGGTGATCCTGGAAACCTGCCTGCTCACCCAGGATGAGAAAGTCCGCGCCTGTCTGGCCGCGAAGTCCGCCGGCGCCGCCTTCGTCAAAACCTCGACCGGCTTTTCCACGGGCGGCGCCACCATGGAGGATATCGCCCTCATGCGCAGAACCGTGGGGCCGGACATGGGCGTCAAGGCCAGCGGCGGCGTCCGCACGCGCGAACAGGCGGAAGCGATGATTGCCGCCGGCGCCACGCGCATCGGCTGCAGTTCGACGAAAAAGATCCTCGAACAAGTGGTCTGAGTTCACCGGGAGACCATGCTTTTGGATGGAACGACCGTTTTTCCCCCGCCTCCGTTTTTTGCGGACGCGCAGAGGCGAAAACTTTCTTCCTTAAAATATTAACAGGCGTCTTTCCGGTCGGCCGGCGGGGGATGAAGAATCCCCCGTTTTTCCGTATTTCCCCCCACCGCGGCAGGAATTGATGCGAAAATGATTAACAAATTATCCATAAATTCTTCACAATAATCCGGAGAATTCCACCCCTGTTGCTATGGTACACTAAAGTTGTATTTGACTGGACACCTGTGCCGGTGCCAAAAACCGTGCAGGTTTCCCCCCACCGGCACAACCGATTCTGCTGCAAGGAGCGTGAGCTATATGGAATATCGTGGCGGTTCGCACGGATACCCTCCTTATGAAGAGAATCCGAGCAGCGAAGATCCCGGCGCCGCGCATCCGCGTTCCTACCGCGAAGATCCCGCGACCAACGGAACCGATCCCTCCGCCTATGGAAACGATCCCTCCCCCTACGGGCGCGATCCTTCCGCCTACGGAGCCGATCCCTCCCCTTACGGGCGCGATCCCTCCGCCTACGGAACCGATCCTTCCGCCTACGGAGCCGATCCCTCCCCTTACGGGCGCGATCCCTCCGCCTACGGAACCGATCCTTCCCCCTACGGACGCGATCCTTCCTCCTATGGGCGCGATCCCTCCCCCTACGGGCGCGAGGAGGGCGGATATGCGCCGGCAAACGCCGGTTACGGCGACAGCGGCTATACTTCCCGCCGCTCCGGCTCCTACGGCGACGAGTACGCCGCCCGCGGCGGCAATCCCAATACCGGGCGTACCTACTATTCGCGCAACACCGGCCGCTACGGCGGCGACGAGGGCGACGACACCGGTCGGGAATACACCGAACGCACGCCCCGCCCCGCGAAGCGGAAGAAGAAGCGCAGCAAATTTGCCAGATTCATGCGCGCGCTCGGGCTGTATCTTGCGCAGCTTCCCGCCAAAACCCTGGTTGTAATCGGCGGTTCCATCGCCATGGTTCTCGTGGCGATCGTGCTGCTCGCGGTTCTTCTGCCGAACAGTAACCGTACGGGCAGCTCCGACGACGGGCAGCTCGCCATCGCGGACGTCACCGTTACGCCGTCCCTTGCGCCGACGAACACGCCCGCTCCGACCGATGAGCCGACGCCGACGCCGGATCCCGACCCGCTCAACGGCGAAACCATATCGAAGGCAGGCACCATCAGCGACCTGATTCCCGCGATTCAGGAACGGCTCGTCGAGCTTGGGTATATGGACATGCCGGAAGGCGGCTATACCAACAAGTACGGTCCTTCGACCAAAACGGCCATCCGTCTGTTCCAGTTGAAGAACTTCGACAGTTCCGACGACTGGGATGGCATCATCGGGGCATCAACCTATAATCTGCTCATGAGCGACGATGCGAAGGCTTACTACCTCTCCCGCGGCGACGGAGACGACCGCACCAAGATCCTCACAAAGCTCGTGGAGGATATCACCGATCTGCAGAACCGCCTCATCGAGCTCGGCTATCTGACGTCCGGCAGCGCGACGGGTTACTACGGCGAAACAACCGTAACGGCCGTGCAGAAATTTCAGGAATATAACGGCCTCAGCCAAATCGACGGCATCGCCGGTCAGGAAACGCTGGATCTGATCTACAGCGACGACGCGATGGACGCCGTAACGGGCAAGGCGAACAACAAATCCAAGATCACGCCGACACCCGGAAGTTCTGCCTCGATTACGCCGAGTACGACGACGACGACTCCGGCTCCGTAAATTCCGTATTCTATTCCCGGCGGGCGCTCCTTCAGGAGCGCCTGTCTTTTTTTGAATCCGAATCGAATCCGAAAGAAAGAAGGTTGTCATATTGCATCGAATCATGTATGATTACATTGGTTTTGGCAAAATGTGTCAGGTTTTTTATTCAGGCAATCTGCGGCGCCAGCCGTTTTCACAGAATCGTTCACTCGACGGATGCCCGATCCCGCCGCTTGGTTTGCTGTGCACAGGAGAGCGTTTTTTCCGACGCTCCCCCGGTTTGGTTTGTTCGGCAGGCGCGCTTGCAAGCCGCGGATGCACGCCGCCGCATCGGCGCGGACTTTTTTCAGTTCTTTTCGCGGCATCGAATTTTCATTTGCAATCTGTAAAAATCGATGGAGGTAATATGGCATGAAGATCATGATCGTCGGTGGAACCGGGTTCCTTGGCTACTACACAACGCTCGCCGCGCTGAAGCACGGGCATACCGTCGGGTCTCTTTCCGTGGACGACGTGCCGCTGGACGGATGGTACCCGCAGGAGGTAGAGGTCCGCTTCGGCAACGTGTTTACGATGAACGAGGACGAGATCGCGGCCGCGATTGACGGATACGACGCGCTGGTCTACTCCGTCGGTCCGGACGACCGCGTGACGCCGCCCGCGCCCGCATACGAGTTCTTCCATGAGCGGCTTGTCGAGCACTGCGCTAAAACGTTCCGCGCGGCCCGCAGGGCGGGCGTGAAACGCGCCGTGGTCTATAATTCCTACTTTGCCGCGTTCGACCGGATGTATCCGGAAAAGCGCCTTGCCGAGCTGCACCCGTACATCCGCTGCCGCGTCGAGCAGGCCGCGCGCCTGATCGACGAGAGCGAGGGAAAAATGGACGTGATGGTGCTCGAACTGCCCTATATCTTCGGCGCGATGCCGAACCGCACGCCCCTGTGGAAGGACGTTTTTCTCGAGCGGTTCTTCCGCGCGCCGGTCGTATGCTTCCCGAAGGGCGGCACGACGATGATCCATGTGCGCTCCGTCGGGGAAGCGGGCGTCGGCGCGCTCGAGCACGGCGAGCACGCGCACCGTTACCCGGTCGGGGACGAAAACCACAATTTCCGCGTGATGCTGGAATGGATGGAGGAAGGTCTCGACGTGAAGAAGCCGATCTGGCAGTTCCCCGCGGGGCTCTGCGCGATGGGCGCGGAACAGCTCGCCAAAAAGGAGGCCAAGCAGGGCAAGCAGGCCGGCCTGAACATGAAGCATCTCATGCTGGATATCATGGGTGAGGAGCTCTATATTCCGGAACAGACGATCGACGAGATATCCGCGCTGCTCGGGTACAGCCGCGGCGGCGTGAAGGAAGGGATCCTCGAAGCGATGCACGCCTGCTATCCGGAAGGATTCCGCGCATGAAGAAAGCCGTCCTCTACGTCTTCTCCGGCACGGGGAACACGCGCATCGCGGCGGATTTTGTTGCCGAGGCACTGTCCCGGCGGGGGATCCGGACCACCGTGTGGGACGTTCGCGTTCCCTTTTCCAACGCGCCGGACCCCAACGGGTTCGATATCGCCGGATTCGGATATCCGATCCATGCGTTCAACACGCCGCAGTTCTTCCTGCGCTTTGCAAAAACGCTGCCGCATGTCGAACGTATGCCGGCGTTCCTCTTCAAGACCTCCGGAGAACCGTTTCACGCCAACAGCGCGTCCAGCTGGCCGCTGGTGCGCATCCTTCGGAAAAAGGGCTTCCTTCCGATGCTGGAACGCCACCTGCTCATGCCGTACAACATCATGTTCCGCTATCCCGATGCGCTTGTGAAGCAGATGTACCGGCATACGCGGGAGATGGCCGGGGTGATCGCAAACGGCGTCGCCGCCGGATCGCCGCAGAAACTGCGCTACGCGCCCTGGACGGTTCTTTGGATGTATCTCTTCCGGCTCCAGTGGTTCGGCGCCTGGATCAACGGCCCGTTCATTCACGTGAAAAGGGACCTCTGCGCAGGCTGCGGGCTTTGCGCGGAGCGCTGCCCCGCGCAGAATATCCGCATGAAGGACGGCCTTCCTCATTTTTCCTATCACTGCACCATGTGCATGAGCTGCGCGTTCCGCTGCCCGAAGGACGCCGTGCGTCCCGGTTTTCTCAACGCCTGGCGCGTCAACGGACCATACCAGTTTCAGACGCTCGCGGAGGACGAGCGCGTGCCCGCCACCTTCGTCAACGAGCGCACGAAGGGATATTTCCGGCTGTTCCGCCCCTATTACGCGCGTACGTATGCCGAGATCTGCGCGCAGCCGGACGAACCGGCTGCGGATGCGCAGCGGGGCTGACCGGAAAAGCGCCTTTTCCGTCGCAAAACCAAACGACAGCAGCGCGGCGGCTCGCAGGAGCCGCCGCGCTGCTGTCTGTCAGAAAAGTTCTTTTGCAGGGGATTCATCCCTGCACCCCACCCAAGGGACACGTCCCTTGGGAATCCCTGACCCCGCAAGCGCCCTCCCAGGGCGCTTGTAGAAATGGGTTCTTAGGGTCGTTACGGCCCTAAGCGGTGGTTTGGAGGCGGAGCCTCCAATGTTCCCCCTTTATCGTACAAGCTGAGCGCGGCGGCTCAAAAGAGCCGCCGCGCTGAATTGTAAGGAAAAGAGATCAGAACAGCGACAGCGTGAGGAACAGCGTGCTCGCGAGCGACGCCACAAGCGACACGACCGTGATCTGCGTGTTCAGCGACGGGCCCGCGGTGTCCTTGAACGGATCGCCCACGGTATCGCCCACAACGGCCGCCTTGTGCGCATGGCTGCCCTTGCCGCCCTCGTTGCCGGATTCCACGAACTTCTTGGCGTTGTCCCAGAGGCCGCCGGAATTGCTCATGAAAAGCGCAAACAGCAGGCCGCTGATGATGTTGCCGCAGAGGAACCCGCCGATGGCCTGCACGCCGCCGATAAAGCCCACGACGAACGTGGCGAGGATCGCCATCAGCCCGGCCGGGATCAGTTCCTTGATCGCGCCGGCGGTCGCGATGGAGATGCAGCGGTCGTATTCCGGCTCCACGCCTGGTTTGCCTTCCCTGAGGCCGACGATCTCCCGGAACTGCCGGTGGATCTCCGCAACCATGCGCTGCGCGTTGCGGTCGACGCCCAGCATGAGCATGGCCGAAAATACCGCCGGAATCGCCGCGCCGACGAGGAGGCCGAAGAACACGAGCGGATTCATGATGTCGAAGTTCTCGATGCCGGCGATGCCGAGCGCGGCCGCCGCCGTGTTCACCTCGCTCATGAACGCGCCGAGCAGCGCGATAACCGTAAGCCCGGCCGCCGCGATCGCAAAGCCCTTGGTGACGGCCTTGACGGTGTTGCCCGCAGAGTCGAGCTGGTCGGTGATCCCCAGCACCTCGTCACCCAGATCGCCCATTTCGGCGAGGCCGCGCGCGTTGTCGACGATCGGACCGTACGCGTCGTTGCTCACGATCATGCCGACGATCGAAAGCATGCCGACCGCCGCCATGGAGATGCCGAACAGCGCGTACTGCATGGAGTTGGCCGGGTCGATCGGCGCGCAGAGCTTATATGCGGCCAGCGCCGAAACGCCGATGCCGATCATGGCCGGCAGAACGCTCAGAAGGCCGTAGGAGATGCCGGAGAGGATCGTGAACGCCGGGCCGGTGCTGCTGGCCTTGGCCACGAAGTGAACGGGTTTCTTCGTATCGTCCGTAAAGTAGTCGGTGGTAAGCCCGATGACCACGCCCACGAGCAGACCGACGGTGCAGGCGCCCCAGATCCGCCAGGAGAACCTGAAAAGATAGGTCGCCGCGGCGGTGAGAACGAGGTAGATACCGGTGGTGACATAGGTGCTGGAATTGAGCGCCCGGGTCGGGTTGCCGTGCTTTCCGATGCGGGCGGTCATTACGCCGATGATCGACGCAAGCAGGCCGAGCGCCGCAAAGCAGAACACCATGGCGACGTTCTTGCCGCCGGTTGCCGCATCCAGCGAACAGGCCATCACGAGCGCGGCCGCCATGGAAGCGACGTTGGAATCGAACAGGTCGGCGCCCATGCCGGCCACGTCGCCCACGTTGTCGCCCACGTTGTCCGCAATCACGGCGGGATTGCGTGGGTCGTCCTCGGGAATGCCGAGCTCGACCTTGCCCACGAGGTCCGCGCTGATATCGGCCGTCTTCGTAAAGATGCCGCCGCCCGCCTTGGCAAAGAGCGCAAGGGAACTCGCGCCGAAACTGAAGCCGAGCACCGTGGTCGGGTCCTTCGTGGCCATGTAAACGATCGCCACGCCGAGCAGGCTCGCGCCCACGACCGCCATGCCCATGACCGCGCCGCCGCGGAAGCCGGCCATAAACGAGGGTTTGATCCCCTTCTGCGCCGCCTCCGCCGCGCGACCGTTCGCGATGGTGGCGACCTCCAGACCGATCTTGCCGGCGACGGCGGAGAACGCCGTGCCGCCGAGATACGCGACCATCATGCGGATATTGTCAAGCGGCGCGCCCTTCCAGATCGGCAGCGGCAAAAAAATCAGAATCAGCAC
>CAZIQO010000041.1:0-25164 GCA_964541465.1 uncultured Oscillospiraceae bacterium | reverse complement strand
TCCAGCGCGGCGGGCGGGCTCAAGATGTGCGTGCACGGGCTGGTGTACGATATGACGGTCAGCGCGGCGCGGGCGGCGGCGCTCGGCGCAGGCGCGATCGTGCGGCAGACCACGGCGGGCCGCCTTACCGAACGCGATCTGGCCGAACAGCGCGCCATATGCCCGAACCTGATCCTTCTTGCGGGCGGCACCGACTACGGCGAACGGGAGACCGCGCTCTGCAACGCCGAACTGCTCGCAAAGAGCGGCACGGGCGCGCCGGTGCTCTACGCGGGCAACGTGCAGAACCGGACGGCGGTGAAGGAGATCTTCGAGGCCGCCGGAACGCCCGTATACGTTGCGGAAAACGTCTATCCGCGCCTGGATGCGCTCAACATCGAACCGACGCGGCGGGTCATTCACGCGGCGTTTGAACGGCACATCGTCTCCGCGCCGGGCATGGAGCATATCCGTGACATGGTGACGGGGGCGATCCTTCCGACGCCGGGTGCGGTTATGGAGGCGGCCATGCTGCTCTACGAGGAGATCGGCGACCTCGCCGTGCTCGATATCGGCGGCGCGACGACGGACGTGCACTCCGTAACGAACGGTTCGGACGAGATCGCGGCGCTTCTGACCGCGCCGGAGCCGTTCGCCAAACGCACGGTTGAGGGCGACCTCGGGCTGTACGTCAACGCGCGCCATCTGATCGAACAGATCGGCGAAGAGAAGCTGGGCGCCGAACTCGGCGTCGATGTCGCCGCCGTACTGCGGGACTACCGGCCGATTCCGCAGTCGGCCAAACAGCTCCGCCTGACCACGCGGCTTTGCGAGGAGGCGGGCCTGACCGCCATTGCGCGGCACGCGGGCAGGCTGCGGTATTACTACACGCCGCAGGGGCGCGCGGCTGCCGCCGAAGGCAAGGACCTTACGCAGGTGAAGACGCTCGTCGGCACGGGCGGCGCGCTCACGCGCCTGCCGGAGCGGGAGCGCATCCTCAGGCGGCTGGCGGACTGCAACGCCGGCGGCGCGATGCTTTACCCGAAACCCGGCGGCATGCGCATCGCGTTCGACGAGGAGTACGTGATGGCCTCGCTCGGCGTGCTGGCAAAAACCCGTCCGGACGCGGCGAAAGCGCTGCTCCAAAAAACGCTGCGGTTTGCATAACAATCCGTTGATTCGAAGGGCATAATGATGGCGAATTATCCGCAGATCTGCGCCGATTTAACGAAGATACGGCACAATATCGACATGCTGACCGCGCTCTGCGTGGCGCACGGCGTATCCATCGCGGCGGTGACGAAGGTCGTCTGCGCGGATGAGAACATCGTGCGCGTGCTGGAGAACAGCGGCGCGGCCATGCTGGCGGACGCGCGGCTCGAAAACCTCGCGCGGCTGCAAACGAGAAAGCCCAAGCTGCTGCTGCGCGCGCCTTCGCCGGACGAAGCGGACGAAACGGTGCGTCTTGCGGATATCAGTCTTGTTTCGGAGAAAGGGACCATCCGCGCGCTGGGCACGGCCGCGCGGGCGGCCGGGAGGAAGCATGCGATCATCCTCATGATCGACCTCGGCGACCTGCGCGAAGGGCTGCTCTTCACCAACCGAAAAGCGATCCTGTCGGCGGCGGACGCGGCGAAGGCGGAACCGAACGTCGAACTGCTCGGCGTCGGCACAAACCTGACCTGCTACGGCGCGATCATTCCGGACGAGACGAACCTCGGCGAGCTCTGCCGGATCGCCGGCGAGGTGCGCGCGCATACTGGCCTGCCGGTACCCATCGTATCGGGCGGCAACTCCAGCACGCTCGGCCTGCTCAAACGCGGGTGCGTGCCGGACGGCGTGAACCATCTGCGCCTCGGCGAATCGATCCTGCTCGGCAACGACACCGCCGCCCGCCGCGTGATGAACGGGCTCTGCGGCGACGCGTTCACGCTCTCCGCGCAGCTCATCGAGGTGCAGACGAAGCCTTCGGTGCCGATCGGCGAAAGCGGCGCGAACGCGTTCGGCGAACGTCCGACGTTTTTCGGCGACGGCGACCAGATCCGCGGCATCTGCAAGATCGGCCGGCAGGACACCGCGGCGGACGGGCTGACCCCGCGCGACGCCGATATCAAAATCATCGGGGCGAGTTCGGACCATCTGATCGTCGATCTGACCCGCGCAAGGCCGTACCGCGTCGGCGACGTGCTGGACTTCACGCCGGACTACGGCGCGCTGCTGCGGGCCTACACCAGCGAGTATGTGAAGAAGACGTACGTCGGCGAACCAAAACCGGCGCAGCGGCACTTGCCGCCGGTTGAGGCCGATACAAGGCGGCGCTTTCTGCGGGAATAAAGCGCTTTTTCTTCCGTTCGGCGGATTTCCGGGCGGCGGAACATAGGGAGAATCGGCGGACGGCGAATGCCGTCCGCCGTTCGTTTTGGCGCGCATGCCGGAAAAGTGAAATAATTGCAAAATTGCACGAGATGTTAATAAAAACGGTTGCGAGTTTGGCGGGAATTGGTATAATAAGGTCGAACGATACGCGAGGTGATTGAGAATGAGCAAAAGCGTCTATTCGCTGGTGCTGACCGACGAAATCGTGCAGGAGATCGACCGGATGGCGTACGAGGCAAACGTGAGCCGCTCGGGCATGGTCAACCAGATCCTTGCCGATTCCGTGCGGTACACGACGCCGGAGAAGCGCATGCGGGAGGTGTTCGACGCAATCGGGCACATGCTGCTGGGCGGCGCGTTCGAGCCGCTGCTGCAGCCGTCCGACTCCATGTATTCGCTCCGGAGCGCGCTGGACTATAAGTACAACCCGAGCGTCCGCTACTGCGTGGAGCTCTATCAGCACGCGCGGCCGCTGCTCGGGGAGCTGAGGGTGTCCGTGCGCAGCCAGAACAGCGGATTCGTGCTGGCCATGCTGCAGTTCTTCAAGCTCTGGACGCGCGTGGAGAACGCCTATATCGGGCGCACGGAGTACGCCATGGAGGACGGGCGGTATACCCGAAAGCTACGCCTTTCGGAGGGTTCGGAAACGGACAACGAATCCGTCGGCGAAGGGATCGCGGGGTATATCCGCCTTTTCGACCGGGCGCTGAAAACCTATTTTGGTTATTTGAACGAACCCGCCGCGGCGATACAGAACGTGGAACGGCTGTATGCGGAATATGTGCGCGGCGGCGGAATGATCCTGTAAAGGGGGGAATGAGCATGAATATCAATCAGCTGACGCAGAAAAGCATAGAGGCTGTGCAGGCCGCGCAGCAGAGCGCGTCCGAACGCGGCAACACGGAGGTCGCGCAGCTTCATCTGCTCGACGCGCTGCTCTCCCAGCCGGATGGGCTGATCGGAAGCCTGCTGACCGGCATGGGCTGCAACGCGCGCGCCCTGTCGGAAGAAACCGCGCGCGCGCTCGACGCGCTGCCGCGCTACAGCGGCGGATCGAACGCGGAGCAGGTATACGTTTCCGGCGACCTCAACGCCGCGCTCAATGCGGCGGAGAAGACCGCAAAGGATATGGGGGACGAATACGTCTCCGTGGAGCATCTGTTTCTCGGCATGCTGAAAAAGCCGTCGGACGCAGTAAAGAAGCTGTTTGGCCGCTTCAACGTAACCGAAAAGGCGTTTCTCGAGCAGCTCAAGAGCGTGCGGGGCAACCGGAAGGTGCAGTCCGATAATCCGGAAGGAACGTACGACGTGCTGAAGAAGTACGGGCAGGATCTGGTCGAACTGGCGAAAAATCAGAAGCTCGACCCTGTGATCGGGCGGGATGAGGAGATCCGCAGCGTGATCCGCATCCTCTCGAGAAAGACCAAGAACAACCCCGTGCTCATCGGCGAACCGGGCGTGGGCAAGACGGCCATCGCGGAGGGACTCGCACTGCGCATCGTGCGCGGGGACGTGCCGGAAAACCTGCGGGACCGCAAGGTGTTTGCGCTCGATATGGGCGCGCTGGTGGCGGGGGCGAAGTTCCGCGGCGAGTTCGAGGAGCGGCTCAAGGCCGTGCTCAACGAGATCAAGGAGAGCGACGGCAGGATCATCCTGTTCATCGACGAGCTGCATAATATCGTCGGCGCGGGCAAGACAGAGGGCGCGATGGACGCGGGGAACCTCTTAAAGCCCATGCTCGCGCGCGGCGAACTGCACTGCATCGGCGCGACGACGCTCGACGAGTACCGCCAGTACATTGAAAAGGACGCCGCCTTGGAGCGCCGGTTCCAGCCCGTGCTGATCGAGGAGCCGACGGTGGAGGATACGATTTCGATCCTGCGCGGGCTCAAGGAGCGCTACGAGGTGTTCCACGGCGTCAAGATACAGGACTCCGCGCTGATCGCGGCGGCCACGCTGAGCCACCGCTATATCTCCGACCGGTTCCTGCCGGACAAGGCCATCGACCTGGTGGATGAGGCCTGCGCCCTGATCAAGACCGAAATGGATTCCATGCCGAGCGAGCTCGATACGATCAGCCGCAAGATCATGCAGCTCGAGATCGAGGAAGCCGCGCTCAAGAAGGAGACCGACCGGCTCTCCAAGGAACATCTCGGCGAGATTCAGAAGGAGCTTGCGGAGCTGCGCGGCTCGTTCAACGAGATGAAGGCGCGCTGGGAAAACGAGAAGCAGGCGATCGGCAAGGTGCAGCAGCTCCGCGAGGAGATCGAGCGCACGAACGGTGAAATCTCGCGCGCGGAGAGCGATTACGATCTCAACAAGGCCGCGGAGCTCAAGTACGGCAAACTGCCGCAGCTGACCGCGGATCTTGAAAAGGAGGAAAAGCTCGCGGAGAGCCGCGCGCACGGAACGACCTACCTGCACGACCGCGTGACGGAGGAGGAAATCGCGCGCATCGTGGCGCGGTGGACGGGCATTCCCGTATCGCGCCTGATGGAGGGCGAGCGGGAGAAACTGCTGCGGCTGCCGCAGATCCTGCACCAGCGCGTGATCGGCCAGGACGAGGCGGTCGACCGCGTGAGCGACGCGATCCTGCGCTCCCGCGCCGGCATTCAGGACCCGAACCGGCCCATCGGCTCGTTCCTGTTCCTGGGGCCGACGGGCGTGGGCAAGACGGAGCTTGCCAAGGCGCTCGCGCAGGCGCTCTTCGACGACGAGAAGAGCATGGTGCGCATCGATATGTCCGAGTACATGGAGAAGTACAGCGTGTCGCGGCTCATCGGCGCGCCTCCGGGCTACGTGGGCTACGACGAGGGCGGGCAGCTCACCGAGGCGGTGTGCAGGAAGCCCTACGCGGTCGTGCTCTTCGACGAGGTGGAGAAGGCGCATCCGGACGTGCTGAACGTGCTCCTGCAGGTGCTCGACGACGGGCGCATTACGGACGGGCAGGGCCGTACGGTGGACTTCAAGAACACGATCATCATCCTCACGAGCAACCTCGGCTCCGATGTGATTCTCGAAGGCATCGACGCAGACGGTCGGATCTCCGAGCGCGCGCGCGACGCCGTGCAGACGATGCTGAGGACGCAGTTCCGGCCGGAGTTTCTTAACCGGCTCGACGAGATCGTGTTCTACCGCCCGCTGACCAAGGCGGACCTGACCGGCATCGTGGACCTGCTGATCGCGGACCTGAGCCGACGGCTGGCCGACAAGCAGCTCAAGGTCGAGGTAACGGACGCGGCCAAGGCGTATATCATCGAATCCGGCAGCGACGCGGTGTTCGGCGCGCGTCCGCTCAAGCGGTATCTGCAGTCGCATGTGGAAACGCTGCTGGCAAAGAAGATCATCGCCGACGACATCGCGCCGGATACGACGCTCGTGGTCGACAAAAACGAAAACGGGCTGTTCGTCCGGTAACGCACAGCCCAGGCAGAAAGCCGGCGCCTCCGTATTTATGCGAAAGCGCCGGCTTTTGTATATCGATCAAGCGGGGAACGTTGGAGGCTCCGCCTCCAAACCACCGCTCAGGGCCGTAACGGCCCTGAGAACCCATTTTCGCAAGCGCCCTGGGGCGCTTTGCGTGGTCAGGGATTCCCAAGGGACGCGTCCCTTGGGTGGGGTGCAGGGGTGAACCCCCTGTAAAAGAATTTTTTTGACAGTCTGAAGCCGGCGCTTCCGCACAGATACGGAAACGCCGGCTCTTTTATATATATGACTGGAAAACGATCAGAACCCGTCCGGGAATTCCACCTCGGAATACAGCAGCCGGATCGAAAGATCGTCGTCGACCTGAAATTCGTAGTAGGCCGCGCCGTCCGCGCTGGAGCGCAGACCGTTCCACGAATCGGGCTGCACATAGTAGAGACGCAAGGTCACCTTGCCGGGAGAAACGCCGGTGAAGGTGTTTTCCAGCACGCCGGAGGCGCCGAGCTGGGCGTATGTTTCGTCGTCCCGATAGGTCTGCTCGGCGTCGATGTCGCCGGTGTTGCCTGCGCTTTTGAATATGACCCATGTGTAGCCGCTCTGCGCGTTGCAGGGAAGCGTGTCGACAAACGCCGGTTCCGCCGGCTCGGCGCAGCCGAACAGCGCAAAAAGGAACGCGGCGAGAACAAGCGCGGCGATCGATCGTTTCATGCGCGGCTCCTTTCAAAAACCATACCCGGCATGGGGAAACAGGAAGGCTGCCGTCGGCAACCTTTTCAATCTTCAGGAATATTATCGCATACCGGAGAGGAATTTTTCAACTGAAAAGGAAAATCCTTCGGACCGGCGAGGAAAAAAATTCGGTATTGACAGATAAAACGGGAGGATATATAATTCCGTCCATAAGCAGTGATGCGGAGATAACGGACGCATACGACCTTTCAGAGAACGGGGGACGGTGGAATCCCCGCAGGAAACGGGCGTTCAAATGGACCGCAGAGCGTGCGGGGGAAACGTAAGTATCCCGCAACGGGTCGCGACCGTTATATCGCGGGGAATGTGTTGGCATTTCCACAAAGAGCCCGGGAAACCGGGAAACAAGGTGGCACCGCGAGAGATCGTCCTTGTTTCGGCGTAAAGCGTCGAAACAGGGACTTTTTTCGTTCCGCCGGAAATAATATTTCAGAAAGGATCAACACCCGCGGCCAACGGCGGGTTGGGTAACAAACATGAAAACCTACAAGGACTTCGACAACTACGTCAAGGAGTATCCCACGGCCGACGGACGGTTCGGACCGTACGGCGGGCAGTATCTGCCGCCGGAGCTGATCCCCGTATTCAAGGAAATCGACGATTCGTACGAAACGATCTGCCGCAGTGCGCAGTTCATCAACGAACTGCGGCGCATCCGCAGGGACTTCCAAGGCCGCCCGACGCCCGTATATCACTGCGAACGGCTCTCCCGCAAGCTCGGCAAATACCAGATCTACCTCAAGCGCGAGGACCTCAACCACACCGGCGCGCACAAGCTCAACCACTGCATGGGCGAGGGCTTGCTTGCCAAGTATATGGGCAAGAAAAAGATCATCGCCGAGACGGGCGCGGGCCAGCACGGCGTGGCGCTTGCGACCGCCGCCGCGTATTTCGGCCTCGAGTGCGATATCTACATGGGCGAGGTGGACGTCAAAAAGCAGGCGCCGAACGTAACGCGCATGAAGCTGCTCGGCGCGAACGTGATCACGGTGACGAGCGGGCTCAAAACGCTCAAGGAAGCCGTGGACGCGGCGTTCGAGGCGTACATGAAGGAGTATCAGGACTCGATCTACTGCATCGGTTCGGCAGTGGGTCCGCATCCGTTCCCGAAGATGGTGCGGGACTTCCAGATGGTGGTCGGCATCGAGGCAAAGGAGCAGTTCGTCGACATGACGGGCCTTCTGCCGGACGCGATCTGCGCCTGCGTCGGCGGCGGATCGAACGCGGCGGGGCTGTTCATTCCGTTCCTCGGCGAGCCGGTCGAGATCGTCGGCGTGGAGCCGATGGGCCGCGGCAGCGGGGCCGGCGACAACGCCGCGTCGGTCACGTTCGGCAAAAAGGGCGTGCTGCACGGGTTTGAGAGCCTGCTGCTGCAGGACGAGACGGGCGCGCCGCTGCCGGTGTACAGCATTGCGAGCGGGCTCGACTATCCCGCCGTGGGACCGGAGCACGCGTTCCTGCACGACATCGGCCGCGTTCTGTACGAGAGCGTGACCGACGAGGAGGCGATGGAGGCGTTCTTCCTGCTCTGCCGGTACGAGGGCATCATCCCGGCGATCGAGAGCGCGCATGCGCTCGCGTACGCAATCCGCCGCGCGCGGACGGGCGAGGTCGGTTCGATTCTCGTCAACCTTTCCGGCCGCGGGGACAAGGACATCGACTACGTGTACGAAAAATACGGCTGCGGCGAGCGGTTTCTGAAGGAAAACTGACGCCGCCACATAAAAATAAAAGCGCACGCATCCGGGTCGGGGAAAGAATTCACTTGACGCGGACCGTGCGCTTTTTGTATAATTCAAAAGGATTTTTTCGTCCGATAATGGGTGGGCGGTTGGCGGCTTATTATCGGACGCTTCTTTTTTGGGTGTGCGGCCGACAGGTCGATTCAGGCTGATTCTGTTGAGAAAAAGGGGGGATTTCGATATGTGCGGTATCGTTGGATATACGGGCGAAAAGGACTGCGTTCCGATCCTGATGGAGGGACTGACGTCGCTTGCATACCGCGGGTACGACTCCGCCGGCATCGCGGTGTGGGACGGAAGCAGCATCGCGCTGCGCAAGGCGAAGGGACGCATCGGCGTGCTGGAAAAGATGCTGGAAGAGTCCCCGGTTACCGGCACGTGCGGCATCGGGCATACGCGCTGGGCGACGCACGGCGAACCCTCGGACGTCAACTCCCATCCGCATACCGACGGCAAAAAAACGCTCGCGCTGATCCATAACGGCATCATCGAAAACTATCTTAAACTCAAGGAAATGCTCCAACTGAACGGCTGCGAGTTCGTGTCCGAAACGGATACCGAGGTCGTCGCGCAGCTGCTCGGCTACCTGTACCGCGGAAACGCGCTTACGGCGCTGAAGCAGGCGGTGAGCATGATCGAAGGCTCGTTCGCGCTCGCGATCCTGTTCGCGGACGACCCGCGCGTGATCTACTGCGCCTGCAAGGACAGCCCGATGGTGGTCGGCCACGGCGACGGGGAAAGCATCGTCGCCTCGGACATTCCGGCGCTCCTTCCGTATACGCGCGACGTGTGCTTTCTGCAGGACAGCCAGCTTGCGGTGCTGCGCAGGGACGGCGTTTCCTTCTACGACGAGTTCGGCGTGCCGATCGAGAAAACGCCGGTCCATATCGACTGGGACGTCGAGGCCGCGAAGAAGGGCAACTACGAGCATTTCATGATCAAGGAGATCTGCGAGGAGCCCGCGGCCTTCAAGAGGACGTTCGATCAGTATGCGTCCGCGCGTGAGCATGCCCTTAAGCCCGGGAGCTTTCCCTGGACGAAGGAGCGCGCGCAGAGCATGAAGCGGCTCGCGATCGTCAGCTGCGGCACGGCGTATCACGCGGCGATGCTCGGCAAGAAATTCATCGAACATATGGCAAAGCTCCCCGTCGACGTGGATATCGCCAGCGAATTCCGCTATGGCGACACCATGCTACAAAGCGGGGACGCCTTTATGGTCGTCAGCCAGTCCGGCGAAACGGCGGACACCATCGCCGCCATGCGCCGCGCAAGGGAGATCGGGTGCGAGACGTTCGCCGTGTGCAACGTGACCGGCAGCACGATCTCGCGCGAGGTCGATCATGTGCTCTACACCTACGCCGGGCCGGAGATCGCCGTCGCGGCCACAAAATCGTATCTGACCCAGATCATCGTCCTGTACATGATTGCGCTCGATCTTGCCGAGAAGCGCGGGACGATGACGCCGGAGGCGGTCGCCGACCGGTTAAGCGCGATGGAAAAACTGCCGCTTTCCATGCAGAAGATACTAAATAACCGCGAGCGGATTCAGTTCTTTGCGAGCCGCTCGTTCGCCGTAAAGCACGTGTTCTTCATCGGCCGCGGCATCGATTACGCCCTTGCGATGGAGGCGGCGCTCAAGCTCAAGGAGATCTCCTACATCCACTCCGAGGCGTATGCGGCGGGCGAACTCAAGCACGGCACGATCGCGCTCATCGAGGACGGCTCGCTCGTCGTGGCGCTCGCCACGCAGCCCGAGCTGTTCGGCAAGATCGCAAACAACATGGAAGAGGTGCGCGTGCGCGGCGCGCGCGTTCTCGCGCTGACCAACGGGCCGTGGGAAGGCGCGAAGGAGCATGCGCACGAGCAGTGGACGATCGACGAAACGGACGAAACGCTCGCGCCGTTCCTCGCGATCGTTCCCATGCAGTTGCTCGCGTACTATCTCGCGGTTCAGAAAGGCTGCCCGGTCGACCAGCCGAGAAACCTGGCAAAAAGCGTCACCGTCGAATGATTCGGCTTCTTCGAACGCCCCACCAAAGGGGCGCTCGATTCATGTTAGGCAACTATATTTCGGAAGCACTGCAGAATGATCAGGATAACGGAGGTATGAGAGATGACGAAGTATATTTTTGTGACGGGCGGCGTCGTATCGGGGCTTGGCAAGGGCATTACGGCTGCGTCGCTCGGGAGGCTGCTCAAGGCGCGAGGGCTGAAGGTGGCCGCGCAGAAACTCGACCCCTACATCAACGTCGACCCCGGCACGATGAGCCCGTTTCAGCACGGCGAGGTGTTCGTGACCGAGGACGGCGCGGAGACCGACCTGGACCTTGGCCATTACGAACGCTTTATCGATGAGAATCTGAACCGCTTTTCCAATCTGACCACCGGCAAGGTATTCTGGAACATTCTGCAGAACGAGCGCGCGGGCGCGTATCTCGGCGAAACGGTGCAGTATATTCCGCACGTGACGAACGAGATCAAGCGCTTCATCTACAGCGTGGCGGACACGACAGGCGCGGACGTGGTGATCACCGAAATCGGCGGCACGATCGGCGACATCGAGAGCCAGCCGTTTCTGGAGGCGATCCGTCAGGTCGGGCACGAGGTGGGGCCGGGCAACTGCCTGTATATCCACGTTACGCTCGTGCCGTACCTCTCCGGCTCGGACGAGTATAAGTCCAAACCGACGCAGCACTCCGTCAAGGAGCTGCAGTCGGCCGGCATCACGCCGAACGTGATCGTCATTCGCGTCGACCGGCCCGTGGACGAATCCATCAAGCGGAAGATCGCGCTCTTCTGCAACGTCAAGCAGGACTGCGTGATCGAAAACCTCACGGTGGAAACGCTCTACGAGGCGCCGATCATGCTGGAGCGGAGCCGGTTTTCGGAGGTCGTGTGCCGCGAGCTGGCGCTCAGCCTCCCGGCGCCCGATATGCGCGACTGGAACGCGATGCTGCAGCGCGCCAAGAACTGCACAAAGCACGTGAAGATCGGGCTGGTCGGGAAATACGTCCGCCTGCACGACGCGTACCTGTCGGTGGCGGAGGCGCTGCATCACGCGGGCTATGAAAACGGCGCGGACGTGGAGATCGACTGGATCGATTCCGAAACGATCGACACGAAGAACGCGGCCGAAAAGCTCGGTGGACTGGACGGCATCGTGCTGCCGGGCGGCTTCGGCACGCGCGGCGTGGAGGGCATGATCCAGACCGCGAAATATGCGCGGGAAAACGGCGTGCCGTATCTGGGCTTGTGCCTCGGCATGCAGATCGCGGTGATCGAGTTTGCCAGAAACGTCGCGGGGATGTTCGGCGCGAATTCCGGCGAATTCGACGAAAACAGCCCCTACAAGGTGATCGACTTCATGCCGGACCAGTACGCGGGCATCCAGAAGGGCGGCACGATGCGGCTCGGGAGCTATCCGTGCAAGGTGAAGGAAGGGACCCTGCTGCAGCGATGCTACGGCGAACCGCTCATCCATGAGCGCCACCGGCACCGCTACGAGTTCAACAACGAATTCCGAGACCGCCTGACGGACGCCGGGCTGGTGCTTTCCGGCACGTCGCCGGACGGACGCATCGTGGAGACGATCGAGCTCGACGGACACCCGTTCTTTATCGGCGTGCAGTTCCATCCCGAATTCAAGAGCCGCCCGAACCGCGCGCATCCGCTGTTCCGCGAGCTCGTAGCGGCGTCGCTCCGGGAACAGGAAAAGCAGGGCTGAGCGCCGCGGCCGAAGAAACACGGCAAAAGGATAGAAATGCGCTCCATGCCGCGGCATAAGCGTTTTCCGCGGCAGTGTCTGCGCGCCCGATCGGAACGTCGTTTGGCAAATTCAGGCGATTCCCATACGGACTATATGCAATAACCGCCCACGCCGCGAAAAAAACGCAGGAATTGGAAGGATTCGACGCTCTTTTCAGATCGGCGCGATTATGCTATACTGGAACGCGATGCGGAAAAAGAGAGGATTGGGCTTGTGAAGATCGAAGACATCGGAAAAATCATGGAAAGCGTCGAACTGACGCTCAAGCAGAAGCATCAGGCGTCGCTCATGGAGGCGACGACCGCGCAGCTGCACGACGCGCTTTCCGACGTGATCATGGGTCAAATCGCGGACCGGTGGTACGAAAGCCGGCATGCGCACGAGCGCACGCGCGAAGCGTACTATTTCAGCGCGGAATACCTGGTGGGGCGCGCGATCTACAACAATCTGTTTGTGCTCGGCATTCTGGAGGACGTAAAGAAGGCGTTCGAGGAAAAGGGACTGGACTTGGCCGTGTTTGAGGATATCGAGGACGCGGCGCTCGGAAACGGCGGGCTCGGCCGCCTTGCGGCATGCTTTCTGGACTCGGCGGCGACGCTCGACCTGCCGCTCGACGGCTACGGCATCCGGTATAAGTACGGCCTGTTCAAACAGACGTTCGAGGACGGGTTTCAGTGCGAGTCGGCGGACGACTGGCAGCGGCAGGGCGATCCCTGGAGCCGCAGGCGCGATACGCACGAGGTGCTCGTCACCTTCGCGGATATGACCGTGCGGGCCGTTGCGTACGACATGCCGATTCTGGGGTATCAGACGGACAATGTCGGCACGCTGCGGCTCTGGCAGAGCGAAGCGGTGCGGGATTTCGATTTCAAGCTGTTCAACGATCAGGAATACGCGCTTGCGGTGCTCGAAAAGAACGCGGTGGAGGACATCACCCGCGTGCTGTACCCCAACGATACCACGGAGGCGGGGAAGAAGCTCCGGCTCAAGCAGCAGTACTTCCTCTCGAGCGCGTCGCTGCAGGATATCATCTTCCGCTTCAAGCGCGAGAACCGCCCGATCGACTCGTTTGCCGATTTCGTGGCGATTCAGCTCAACGATACGCACCCGACCGTAAGCATCCCCGAGCTGATGCGTCTTCTCATGAAGGAGGGCATTTCGTTCAGCCGCGCGTTCGAGATCGCGGAGAAGACGTTTTCCTACACGAATCACACCGTCATGGCCGAGGCGCTGGAAAAATGGGACGTGGACCTCTTCAAGTCCGTGCTGCCCGAAATCTTCGATATCATCTATCAGATCAACGTCAAGCTCTGCGGGGAGATCATGGCGCGTGGCATGGACTGCTCGCACATGTCGATCATACAGGGCAAGACGATCCACATGGCGCTTCTGGCCGTGTACTGTTCGTACACGGTCAACGGCGTCGCGGCCATCCATACCGAGATTCTGAAAAAGGACGTGTTCAGCGACTGGTATGCGATCTATCCGGAGCGCTTCCAGAACAAGACCAACGGCGTGACGCAGCGGCGCTGGATGGGGCTGTGCAATCAGGAGCTGTGCGCCTTCCTCGACGTGCGCATCGGGCCGGGGTACCTCAAGGATCTGGACCGGATCGCCGCGCTGAGGGACCATGTCGGGGACTCGGATGTCGATGCGCTCAACGGCGTGAAACTCGTCAAGAAGGAGCAGCTTTCCAAATATATCGAGGCGCGCGAGGGCGTGGTGCTGCCGCCGGACTTTCTTTTCGACGTGCAGGTCAAACGCATGCACGAATACAAGCGGCAGCTCCTTAACGCGTTCAGCATACTCGACACCTACTACGGACTCAAGGACGGACGGATCAAGAACTTTACGCCCACGGCCTACATCTTCGGCGCGAAGGCCGCGCCGGGCTATATCCGCGCAAAATCGATCATCAAGTACATCAACGAGCTGGCAAAGATGATCAACGCCGATCCCGCCGTGCGGGACCGGATGCGCGTCGTGTTCGTGCAGAACTACAACTGCTCCTACGCCGAGCACATCATCCCCGCGGCGGACGTCTCCGAGCAGATTTCCCCGGCAGGCACCGAGGCGAGCGGCACCGGAAACATGAAGCTCATGATGAACGGCGCGGTCACGCTCGGCACCTACGACGGGGCGAATATCGAGATCTTCGAACAGGCGGGCGCGGAGAACAACTATATCTTCGGCTGTCGGGTCGAAGAGCTCAACGCGCTGCGGCCGAACTACGTTCCAAAAACGATCTATGATTACGAGCCGCGCGTGCGCCGCGTGGTCGATTCGCTGATCGACGGGACGCTCTCGGACGACAACAGCGGCGCGTTTGCCGACCTGCACCGCTCGCTCCTGCTCGGGTCGAACTGGCAGAAGCCCGACACCTATTTCGTGCTGCACGAACTGCTGGGGTACTGCGCCAAGCGGATGGAAGTGAACGCGGACTATCAGAACCGCATCGCGTTCGGCCGGAAGTGCCTGCTCAATGTGGCGTCTTGCGCGAAGTTTTCGTCCGACCGCACGATACTGGAGTACGCCGGGGACATCTGGCACATCGAGCCGATCCCGCCGCTGACGGAGAACACGCTGTTCTGACACGGCGAATCGAAAACCGCATGTAATATAGCTGCAGGGCCGCCCGTTAAACGGGCGGCCCTGCAGCTTGTCGATAAAGGGGGACGGAGGCTCCGCCTCCAAACCACCGCTTCGAGTTGTAACGGCCCTAAGGACCCATTTCCGCGAACGCCCTGGAAATAGGGCGCCTGCGGGGTCAGAAATTCTCAAGAGAGTGTCCCTTGGGTGGGGTGCAGGGGCGAAACCCCTGCAAAAGAATTTTGCGCCTCCATAAGCGGCGTCTGCCGCCCGTTTGGTTCCGATACGTGAAAGAACTCAGAATAAAACACGCTTACCGCCGCGGTACACCGCGCGGATCCCGCTGCAGAGGCCGGAGCCGTTCTGATAGGTCGAGGTGTCGCAGAACGCGTCCAGATCCAGCAGCAGCGCGTCCGCGTCGCAGCCGTCGCGAATGCGGCCCTTTCGATCCAGCCCAAAGAACGCCGCGGTCTGCCCGGAGAG
The DNA here is from genome assembly GCA_964541465.1 of uncultured Oscillospiraceae bacterium. Taxonomy (GTDB): domain Bacteria; phylum Bacillota; class Clostridia; order Christensenellales; family CAG-138; genus UBA7703. The sequence continues at coordinate 10,053 of CAZIQO010000041.1, read as the reverse complement.
CTTATGGATCATCTGCTCGGGGGTTAAGAGCCGTTTCTTCCGCACGAGCAGATCATATGCGTGCGCCGTCGTGCCGAAGCTGCGCGGATGCGGATTTTCGCCCTCCCTGCCGACGAGCCCGTCGGTCCCGACGACGCAGAGCGGATGGGAAAGGATTTCGCAGACGTCGTCCTCGCTCATGTGGAAATAGATGCCGAGCCCGAGGCCGCCGTTTTTGATCAGGATATCGCAGTATGCGTCAAAGGGGTCCATGCCGACCTTTCCGGCGTAATCCGTAACGAACATGCCCTCCGCGCTGTGGTCGACCGGGCAACTCGAAACGAACGTGCCGGAAAACCCGCCGCTGTTGAGGATGTAGTTGTCGTAGTTCGACGGGCGGGACATTTCCTCGCGGATGACGGCGCGCTCCGTCTTCGAGGACAGCGCCGCGACGAGGCCCGGCAGGCCGCTGGTAAAGTATCGCGGCGGGATCGAAACGTTGAGCGAGGTGTTCCCCGCCGTATACGGGTAACAGTCGATCAGAATCCGCATGCCGTCCTCTGCGGCGCGGTCGATCGCCTGCAGCATCCGGCGCGGCTTGCCCCAGTTTTTACGGCCGGCGGCCTTGAGGTGTGAAACGCAGAGCGGAACGCCCGCTTCCCTCGCCAGGCGGATGGATTCGGCGCGCGCTTCCTCGACGGTGTCCGCCTCGTTGCGCGGGTGCGTGGCGTAACAGCCGCCCTCCTCGCGCACAACGCGGAGCAGCGAAAGAAGCTCGTCGTTATCGGCGTAACAGCAAGGCGCGTACACGAGTCCGGTCGAGAGCCCGAGCGCGCCTTCGCGCATGCAGCGGCGCAGCATGTCCCGCATGCACCTGAGCTCGCCGCCGTCCGGCTTTCGGTTTGCGTATCCCATGGCCCAGAGACGGAGCGTGCCGTGCCCGACGAACGATTTCGTCTCCACCGACTGCGGGAGGGAATCGAGCCAGCCGAAGAACCCGCGCGCGCTGCCGAGCCTGCCGAGATCGTCCGGCAGATCCGGATGCGGTGCGATGCCGGAGACGAACCGCGGGAAGAGACTGTCCGCGCCGCCGGAGACGGGAAACATCGAAACGCCGCACTGGCCGGCGATCTGCGTCGTGATCCCCTGCGAAAGTTTGGAGCGCGCGGCAAACGCGCTCGTCATCGTGAGGTCGCCGTGGGAATGCGCATCGAGAAATCCGGGAACCATCGTGAGCCCGGAAGCGTCGATCACGGTATCCGCGGACGGGAGCACGCCGCCGCGAAACACGCGGATCCTTCCACAGTCGAAACCGACGCTGCCCATATAGGCGGGCGCGCCGGTTCCGTCGATTACCATACAGTTTTGAAACAGAATCTCCATTTTTCGTTTTCCCCCATGGGGATGCCCGTCAGTCCTTCAGAAAGCGGATGCCGCCGATGACGGGCAGGTCCTTTTGTTCTTTGTTGCACACGTTCAGGATTCCGAAGATCATCATCACGATGGACGCGGCGGTGGCAATCCAGCCGATCACCCAGCCGAGAGGCGCCAGCGCAAAGGTGAACAGAATCGTGGCGCCGGACGCGATCAGCTCAAGGAAGAACAGATTCATGCCGCGCACCGCGTGAAAACGGACGAACTGCGACTGATCTTTGGAATAGTAGGGAATCAGCGCAAGGATTCCGATGTAGCTCAGGATCCCCATCGCCGTGTCGTTTGAACTGCCGACGCCGGAATTTCCGCCGCCGATCCGCGCGCCGCACTTCGGGCAGAAGCTTTCATTTTCGCCGATCTCGGCGCCGCATTTTGAACAGAATGCCATAGTAGGTTCCTCCCCCATAAAAATTTCGGTATTACATGTAAGTGAGATTGTCGATCAGCGAAAACAGGCTGTAACCGGCTGCTGCGACGCAGATGGCGATGACGATATAGAGAATTGCGACGAGCATCATGATCAGCAGGTTCGCGCGGGCGAGATTCCTGCGGTTGATATTATGTGCGCCGCCGCAGGCCCAGACGATTGTGAGGATCAGTCCGGCGATCGGAAGACCCATCAGAAGGATCGTACCGACATAGGACCAGGAACTGATCACGGCGCATGGGGAACCCTGGGGCGGTTCCTCGTACGTGTCCGGCTTGTAGGCGGCGCGGGCGACCGAGGCCGAACCGACGGAAGCGCCGCAGTTTGGGCAGAACTGTTCGGTTTCGTTCATGGGCGCGCCGCATTTGGTGCAGAATGACATCATAGCTTTCCTCCTTATATTTTAATGGTATGCTTACAGGTTCGCCGCGCATACACGGCCGAATGCATGCTGCTGTGCGCCGCCGCATCAACGAGACCGGCAAAGCAACCGTATCCGCGCCGCTGTTTAGATACTCTGATTCCAGTATACGGTACCGGCGGGCAAATGGCAACCGGTTCGTCGTCAGGTGCGCAGCGGCGCGCCGTTTGCCGCAAGCGCGGCGATGATGGCGTCCATCGCCTGACGGATCTCGTCGTCCGAGAGCGTGTGATCCTCTGCGCGCAGCGAAAACGAAAACGCAAGGCTCTTTTTTCCGGGCGCGACGCCGGCGCCGCTGTAGGTATCGAACAGCCGGACGTCCGAAACCAGAACGTTCGACTGCGCCGTTTCGATCACGCGCTTGAGCGACGCGGAGGGCACGCCTGCGTCCACGACGAGCGCAAGGTCACGGTCTGCCGAAGGGAAGCGGGGGAGCGGCACGAAGCGCCTGCTCGTTTCGCGGCAGCGCGAGACGGCGGCGAACGAAAGTTCCGCAGCATAGACCCGTCCGTCCGCCTTGAACGCGTCCGCAACGTCCGGGTGCAGTTCGCCAAGCAGGCCGATGCGCGTCCCGTCCGGCGCGGAAACGACTGCGGCGCGGCCCGGCTGCAGATAGGGCGCGACGCTCGGCGCATAGACCGCGCCGTGCAGGCCGACCGCGCGGAAGAGCTCCTCGACGAGCCCCTTGAGCGTAAAGAACGTTTCGTCCGCGCCGGAGAGCACGACGCCGATCATCTTCCGTTCCTCGGGCAGGTCCCCGCCGTTGTCGATATGAACGTTCCCAACCTCGAAAAAGCGACCCTGTCCGCTCTTGCGGTTGCCGTTGAGCACGAGGGAATTCAGCATGCCGGGCAGCAGCGTCGTGCGCATGAGGCTCTGGTCCTCGCCGAAGGGATTGAGGATGCGGACGGCCTTACGAAGCTCGCTGTCTTCGGAAAGCAGCAGCGCGTCCAGCGCGGAAGGGCCGGTGAAGTTGTAGTTGTACATCTCGTACAGCCCCAGCGAAACGAGCGTGTCCTTGATAAGGTCCTCCAGCGCGAAGGATTCCCCGACGCGCCCGCGGAACGTATCCCCGCGCATCAGCGTCGGCTTGATGTTGTAGTAGCCGTAGATGCGCGCGATCTCCTCGGCGATATCCCAGTCCGCCTCCACGCTGCTTTCGATATCCGTGCGGAAGTGCGGGATCGTCAGGCGCAGGCTGTTTTTCTGCGCGCGCGCGCGGATGCCGATCGTCCTGAGCATGCCGGCCATCGTGTCGGCGGAAAGGTCGAGCGCAAGCAGCGCGTTCACGTGGGACGTGTCGATCGTCACCTCGCGCTCGGCGGGCTTTTCGCGGCACACGTCGATCGTCTCCCCGACGACGGTGCCGGCGCCGAGCGCTTCGACCAGCTCGACGGCACGGTCGAGCGCCATAAGCGCGTTGACCGGCTCCACGCCCTTGATGAACCGCGCGGCGGCGTCCGTCGTGTGACGCAGTCTGCGCGTCGTGGCGCGGATGTTGCTGCCCTTGAATACGGCGGATTCGAACAGCACCGCCCTGGTCGAATCGGTGATCTCCGAATTCAGCCCGCCCATCACGCCCGCGATGCCGACGCCGCGTTTTTCATCCGCGATGAGCAGCATGTCCGGCGTGACCGGACGGTCCTTCTGATCCAGCGTGGTGACGGTTTCGTTCTCGCGTGCGTTGCGCACCACGACATGCCCGCCCTCGATGCACGCGAGGTCGAACGCATGCATGGGGTGGCCGTATTCCACGAGCACATAGTTCGTGATGTCCACGATGTTGTTGATCGGCCGCATGCCGATGCTCTTAAGCCGCCGCTGCATCCAGAGCGGAGACGGCTCGATCCTGATATCCTTGATCACGCGCGCGGTGTAGCGCGGGCAGAGCTCGTAGTTTTCGACGGTCACGCGCGCATAGTCGGACGCGCTGCCGACGCCCCGGACGGCATGGACCGAGGGTTCGCGGAACGCCTGCCCGAGCGCCGCGGCCGCCTCGCGGCAGATGCCGACGATCGAGAGACAGTCCGGCCGGTTCGGCGTGATGTCGAAATCGAAGATCACGTCGTCGAACCCGAGCGCGGTTTCGATCGGCTGCCCGAGCGGGTGGTCCTCCTGCAGAATCAGGATGCCGTGCACGCCGCTTCCGGGGTAATCCGCCTCGGTCAGCCCGAGCTCTTCGCCGGAGCAGAGCATGCCGTAGCTCATGACGCCGCGCATGTTCACGGCAGCCATCTCGCGCCCGCCGAGCTTCGCGCCGACGACGGCGACGGGAACCAGCGCGCCGGCGGACACGTTGTCCGCGCCGGTGACGATCGTGAGCGTTTCCGTTCCGGCGTCCACCCGGCAGATGTGCAGGTGATCGGAGTTCTCGTGCTTCACCACGGAGAGCACGCGCCCGACGACGACGCCCTCCACGCCGCTAAGTTCCTTTTCCACGCCGGCGAGCTCAAATCCGCGCCACATCATCTTCTCGATGAATTCGTCGTCGGTCACATTGAAATCCACATATTCGCAAAGCCATTTTTTCGGCAGTTTCATCGCTTCACATCTCCTTAAAACTGGCGCAGGAAGCGCGCGTCGTTTTCGTATTCAAGCCGGATGTCGTTGATGCCGAACTTGAGGTTCGCCATGCGGTCCACGCCGAGGCCGAACGCAAGGCCCGTCCAGACCTTCGGATCGTACCCGCAGTTTGCGATCTCGTGCGGGTTGGTCACACCGCAGCCGAGAATCTCGAGCCAGCCCGTGCCCTTGCAGACGCGGCAGCCTTTACCGCCGCAGATGGAGCAGGAGACGTCCAGCTCGGCGGAAGGCTCCGTAAACGGGAAGTAACTCGGGCGAAGGCGCGTTTTGACGTCCTCGCCGAACACCGCGCGAACGAATGCGCCCAGAATGCCCTTGAGGTCGCCGAGCGTGAGCCCCTTATCCACCACGAACCCTTCGATCTGATGAAACACGGGGGAGTGGCTCGCGTCCACCTCGTCCACGCGGAACACGCGGCCCGGCATGAGCAGCCGGAACGGCGGTTCCAGCGACTTGAGCGCGCGGACCTCGCAGGGCGAGGTGTGCGTGCGGAGCACGACGTTTTCATTGATGTAAAACGTATCCTGCATGTCCCGCGCGGGATGATCCTTCGGCAGGTTCAGAAGCGTAAAGTTGTTCTCGTCCAGCTCGATCTCCGGCCCGTCGAACATGGAGAAGCCCATGCCGACCAGCGTGTCCCGGATCTCGCGGTAGATCTGCGTCATCGGGTGAAGCCTGCCCAGCGGGCGGCAGATCGTTCCGGGCGCGGTCACGTCGACCGTCTCCTGCTCGAAGCGCAGCTGTTTTTTCAGCTCGTTAAGCGCGGCGCGCTTTTCGTTTACCGTCGATTCGAGCGACGCTTTCACGCGGTTGGCAAACGCGCCTACGGACGCGCGCTCGTCCGCGCCGAGCTTGCCCATCGAACGCAGGATCGCGGTCAGCGAACCGTTGCGTCCCAGCGTCTCGCCGAGCAGCTGCTCCAGTTCCTCGCTCGAACGGCATTGCTTCAGCCGCGATTCGGTTTCCTCGCGCAGCTTTGTAAGAGACTCCATCATATCCATGCTCTCGTTCCTCCTGATTGCTTCCGATTACGATAAAAGCGCTTCGCCCGAAAGGGACGAAGCGCATCGTGGTACCACCCTTGTTCGCTCCGCGCCATAGCGCGAAGCCTCAAACGCTGTAACGGGCAAACCCGCCGCCGGCTACTGAAACGGTTCACCGGCGAAGCTCCGGGGCGAACGATGCTGTTCCTGCCGCGCGCGCCGCTTTCAGCCGGTGACGGCGCTCTCTTTTCCGCGCGGGGACGGAACTCCTCCCCTTCACAGCCTGTTTCATACGATAGTATACGCGCGCTGAAGCACGTATATTTTATGCTATTCTAGCACCCGCACGTCCGTTCCGTCAAGCAGTATTCGGATCGTGCCGTCCTCGTCCGTGCGCAGAACGCGGATGCCCTGCGCCGTCAGGCGGTCGAGCACCTCCTCGTCCGGCAGGCCGTACTGATTGTCCGCGCCGACGGAGATCACCGCGACCGACGGGTTCACCGCTTCGAGAAACTTTTCGCTCGTGCTGCTGCTGGAGCCGTGGTGTCCGACCTTGAGCACGTCCGCCTGAAAATAGTGATTGGGCAGCGCTTTGAGCGCCAGCTTTTCGGAGACCGTCTCCGCGTCCCCGGTCAGAAGGACGGACGTATCGCCGTAGGTCACGTTGAGCATATAGCTTGTGTCGTTGAAGTCGTCGTATACGACCTCGTACGGCGCAAGGATGCGCACCTCGACCGCGTCGTCCCACGGGATCAGCGAGGTGGCGGAAGCATAGGGCGAGCTGACGGCAACGTCGTTTTCCTGAAGCGCGTCGAGCAGTTCGTTGTATTCGCCGCTCTCCGAATCGAACGGCGGATAATAAAACGTTCCGATCGGATAGGTGTCCACGATCTCCGGCATCGAGCCGATATGGTCCTCGTGCAGGTGCGACGCGACGACCACGTCCAGCCCCACGACGCCCTCCTGCTTTAAATACGCGTCGATCGTATCGAACATGCCGTTGGGTCCCGCGTCGACGAGCATCGTTTTGCCGGAGGGAGATTCCAGCAGGATGCAGTCGCCCTGGCCCACATCGAGAAACGAAACCAGCAGGCCGGAATCGTCGATGACGGCAGGGGTCGGCGTTTCCGCCGCTGCGGCGACGGAGGGAGAGGCGCCGGAGACCGATTCGTCGGCAAGCATCTCGCCGATGCGGGCCTCGTAGTACAGCGTTGCGACGACGAGCAGCAAGACAAGCAGCGAAACGAGAGAAGCCCTGTTCTTTCGGCGGCGCAGCCGCTCAAAGTACGAATCTTCGTCGGAACGTTCCGGGTCGCTTTTCGGCACGTTTTTCTTCATACGCAGGATCATATCATATTCCGGCCGATCTGCAAAGGGACGCGAAGGGACGCTTTCGGCAGCCCGCGCGCACCGGCATTTTTCACTGCGCAGAAATTGCAGATTCAAGTTGAATTTTTTGTCAGTTTTTTCCTTGACAAGCGATGCGCGAAGCAGTATTATATATGTGTACTATAACAGATAGTACACTTCCTGGGAGAGGGGGAGGCGGCATGTTTCAGATCGACCGGTTCGGACGAACGCCGATCTACGAGCAGATCATCGAGCAAACCCAGCGACTGATTGCGTCCGGCGCGCTGAAGGCGGGGGACCAGCTTCCGTCTGTGCGTGCGCTGTCCCAAACGCTGTCGATCAATCCGAACACGCTGCAGAAGGCATACGCGGAGCTGGAGCGGTACGGGCTGAGCGTCAGCGTGCCGGGGAACGGCAGGTTCGTGACCGAGGACGCGGCGCGTATCGTATCCGAGCGGATGCGGCAGCGCACCGGACAGATCCGGCAGATCGCGGAGTCGCTGTGCGCGGCCGGGGTGCCTTTCGGCGACGTGCTCGAAGCGGTATATGCCGCATACGGAAAGGAAGTGAACGCATGATTAGTGCAAAGAACCTGACGAAGCGGTTCGGCGAGGTGGAGGCGCTTTCCCATCTGAACTGCAGTATCCCGCAGGGATGCATCTATGGTCTTGTCGGCGCAAACGGCGCGGGCAAGTCCACGTTTCTGAGGCTGTGCGCGGGCGTATACCGTCCGGACGAGGGGCTGATCAGCATCAACGGCGGCCCCGTGTTCGACAACCCGCCCGTCAAGGAGAGCTTCGTGTTTGTGCCGGACGAGCTGTACTTTCTGCCGCAGAGCAATTTAAAGCGCATGGCGCAGATGTACGAAAGCTTCTATCCGTGCTTTTCACAGGAGCGGTTCGGGGAACTGACCGAAGCGTTCCGCCTCAGCGCGGACCGGCCGATCCACACGTTTTCCAAGGGGATGCGGCGGCAGGCGGCCGCGATCCTGGCCATGTCCGCCATGACGGAGTATGTCTTCTTCGACGAAACGTTCGACGGCCTCGATCCGATCGTGCGGAATCTTGTGAAGAACCTGCTCTACGGCGATGTGATCGAACGCGGCTGCACTGCGGTGATCACGAGCCACAGCCTGCGCGAACTCGAGGATACGTGCGACCAGCTGGCGCTGCTGTATCACGGCGGCATCGTGTTTGAAAGCGATGTGCAGAACCTCAAGACGTCTCTCTTCAAGATGCAGGTCGCCTTCCAGGACGAGTACGACCGGTCCCGGTTCGACGGATTCGACGTGCTGTCGTTTTCCAAGCAGGGGAGCGTGTCGAACCTGATCGTGCGCGGCGAACGTGCAGAATGCAAGGAAAAGGTCGCCGCCATGCAGCCGCTTCTGATGGAGATTCTGCCGCTGACGCTCGAGGAAGTATTCATGTTTGAGATGGAAGCGCTCGGCTATGTGTTCGAAGAGCCGGCGCGCAAAGGGGGTGCCGGCGAATGAAGCCCTATCTGGAATCGCTTCGCAGGTTCGGCCGCATCGGGCTGGGCATGCTGATCCTGACCGCGATCGCGAGCGTCGCGGTCGCCATGCAGATCTGTACGATCGACGGGTATCGCTCGCTGCCGGGAATCGAGGAGATGTTCACGCCGCTGATGGTCTACGCATACGTCGCCGGCGTCGTATTTGCATTTACCGGATTTTCCTTTCTGAACCGGCGCGCGGAGAGCGATTTTTACCACAGCGTCCCCGTTTCGCGGAAGAACATGTTTCTTTCCGTTACGTTTGCGGCGCTGACGTGGATCGCCGCAACGGTGCTCGTGTGCGTCATTTTGACGACGAGCATCTTTTTAATCGCGCGGGTCGCGTTTGTTCCGCTGTATCCGCTGGTGGCGGTGCCGTTCTATATCGTGACGGCCATGCTGGTATTTGCGGCGGCGGCGATTGCGTGCAGCCTGACGGGAACGTTCCTTACGGACACGGCGCTGACGCTGATCGTGCTGTTTCTGCCGCGGTTCATCCAGTTTGTGGTGGCGCGCGGCATGGTGGCCGAGGCGAAGATCATCGGCTGGCTCGATTTGCCGTGGTATCTGAATCCCTGCTGGAACATCGCGACGGGGCAGATCGTTGAGCTCGTGCGGCATATGTTCCAGAACGAGATATTCGGAGTTCCCTATCTGATCTATTCGGCCGTGCTCGCCTGCGCAGAGCTGGCGGCCGCATGCCTGCTGTTCCAGAGGCGGCCGTCCGAAACCGCGGAGTCCGGCACGCGGAGCGGAAAGCTGCAGACGCTCTACGCCTGCCTCCTCACGCTGCCGATCGTGCTGCTCTTTGCCTCCGGCGCGGTGAAGCCGAATCTGAAGAGCATTCTGATCGTGCTGGCCGTGTCACTCGCGTGCTATACGATCTATCAGGCTGTCATGCTGCGAAACGGGAAGAAGGTGCTCCGGTCGCTGCCGTGGTATCTGGTGCCGGCGGCGCTCGCGGTGTGCCTCTTCTTCGGCGTTCAGCAGGCCGGAGAAGAGACTTTTACGTATGTGCCGTCGTATAACGAGATCGCATATGTGCAGTTTGAGGGAAGCGACCGCGGCGAGGAAACCGTCGGGTATGATTCGATCGTGGTTTCGGATATCTGTTTCGACAGCACGGAACTCAAGGCGTTTGTGCTGGACACGCTCTACGATAACATCGCCAATATCGATGAAAACGGATACTACAATTACGATTACGACCCGCAGACGACGTATAATGTAACGACCGAACCGGTGACGATCGTGCTAAACAGCGGCCGGAAGATCGGGCGCGTTCTGACGTTCCTCGACGGCAACCGGCTCAACGCGCTCCGCGACGAGAACGAGGAATACGTGGAGGCCATCCGCACGCTGCC
>CAZIQO010000040.1:0-25189 GCA_964541465.1 uncultured Oscillospiraceae bacterium | reverse complement strand
GCATGAAGCGTGTCAAAACCACCGTACACGCCGCTGGTTTTGACGGATTGTTTGGCTGAACTTTCATTTTACATTGTCAAATTGACGCAGCAATTTGACTGGGACTTTGTTGATAGACTGAAGGCGCGGCCGGAACAGGCCGCGCCTTCGCCGTACCGTTTTATGATACCACAAATGCCGCCGCAACGGTTTCCCGGCGGCGCGTTTTCGCCCGGAAACATCCCGCACACAATATATTTTCCCCGCCTGTTGACAAACAGGTAATATATTGCTTATTATAAACGCAACATGTTACGTTTTTGAAAGGAATGGCACATGAACGAACTGGAACAGAAGGCCGTCATCTTCGGCACGATCTTCGCCCTGTCGAACCGGCTGCAGGTGCTCGGGGACGAATTCGACCGGAACGTCACCATCAAGCAGTGGCTCCTTCTCGTATGCATTTCAAAATTCGCCGAGCCGCCGACGATCAGCGAAGCCGCGGCGCTGATCGGGTACTCCCGGCAAAACGCGAAACGGACCGCGGACGCGCTGCAGAAACGGGGCTTCGTTTCCATCGAGAGGGACAAAACCGACGCGCGGGCCCAGCGCATCCGGCTGACGCCGGGATGCAGGGAATACTTCGACCGGCGGAATCCAAGGGAGATCGAATTCCTCGAGCGGCTCTTCGCAGGATTCGACGCCGAGCTGACGAGCGGCTTTTATGAGGGGATCGTTCGGCTGGAGCAGAACACCAAGACGCTTCTGTCGCTGGATTCCATCCGCTTTACCGGAGACGAAACCACATGAAACGGAGGAACCGGTCCTCTGCCCGGCCGGCTTTCAGGCGATCCGGCAGGATCCCGGCGACGGCCTGACCGTTTTCGGCGGGACCGGCACGCTTGTCGTGCAGAACGGATCGCCGCTCCCCGTTTCACGGACCGAACGACGCATGCCGGGCCGGCATCCGTTCCCGGCGCAGAACAGATATATAAAAGATAAAATATAAGGAGAAAAACCATGGAAAACATCGTACCCGCCCTGTCCATCGTGATGATGGCCGTCGTCGCGCTCTTCGGCGTGGCAATCCCCGTCGTCCTGTTCCTCGTGTTCCGCAGAAAGCGCGGCGCCGACGTTCTTCCGTTCTTCATCGGCTGCGCGGTATTCATCCTCTTCGCGCTGGTTGTGGAAGGAACGCTCAACAGCCTGATCCTGAATTCGGCCCTCGGCAAAAAGATCATGAGCAACGTCTGGCTCTACGCCGTGTTCGGCGGCATGATGGCGGGCCTGTTCGAGGAAACCGGCCGCTACACCGCATTCAAAACCGTGCTCAGAAAGAAGCGCGGCAACGACGCAAACGCGCTCATGTACGGCGCCGGCCATGGAGGATTTGAGGCGCTGTACATCCTCGGAATCAGCATGGTCACCTATATTGTAATGGCTCTCAATCAGAATGCGGGCGTGAACGGAACCGAGGTCAGCGCCACGGTTCAGGGACTGATCGACACTCCGCCGGCGACGTATCTGCTCGCCGTGGTCGAGCGGTTCGCCGCGGTGGCGTTCCACATTGCAGCCTCGGTGCTGGTGTGGTTCGCGGCCAAGAACGCGAAACGGTTCTGGCTCTACCCGCTCGCGGTGCTGCTGCACGCGCTCTTCGACGCGGTCGCAATCGTGCTCGCGAACTACATTTCGAGCACCGTACTCCTCGAATGCATCATCGTCGTCTACGCCGCCCTCTGCGTTCTGCTTGCAGCGGCGGTATGGAAGAAAAACGCTTCCGCAGGAGAAACCGCTGCGGATGCTCCGGCGGAACCGGCGCAATGATCCGAAGGGCAGGATTTGCCCGGAACCCTATTTCCCCTGCAAAAAGCCGGAAGACCAACTGGTCCTCCGGCTTTTCAGGCTGTCAAAAAGTCCTTTTGCAGGGGATTCACCCCTGCACCCCACCCAAGGGACGTGTCCCTTGGGAATCCCTGATCCCGCAAGCGCCCCGGAAGGGCGCTTCCGAAAATGGGTTCTTAGGGCTGGCTCGAAACGGTGGTTTGGAGGCAAAGCCTCCAACGCCCCCTTTATCAATAAGCTGAAAACGCCGGAAGAAACCCGACGTCTCCCTGCGCATTTTTACCGTCTGCGCGTGTCCCGCCGCCTATTTGGCGGCCTTCGCGGCGGCCTGCCCAGGTTCGTCGGCCGGCTTGCTCTGCGGTTTTTTCGGCGGTTCCGCCGACGCGCTCTTCCCCGCTTCGTCCTTCTTGGTCGTCTGCCTCGGCTTTTTCCCCGCGTTCGGCGGAACCGGCGTCTGCTCTGTCGGTTTGGTCGGAAAATCCGGTCCGGCGGATTGCGCCTGCGCGCCGTCCGCAGGGCTCGCCTCTTCCATCGGTTCCGGTTTCGCCGGTTCGGCGACCGGCGCGGCGGCAGGCTCCGGCCGCTCCGCCGGCTCGTCCGCCTTTGCCGCCGTCTGCGGCGCGACGCTCTCATACAGTTCGAGGTACTTTTTCGCCGATTTGCTCCAGCCGAAATCCGCCTTCATGCCGCGCAGCATCAGGCGCTTCCACATCGGTTTGTCGTCGTACCAGTAGCGCACGGCGCGCTCGAGCGTAAAGAGCATTTCGTGCGCGTTGTAGTTGGCGAACGAAAACCCGTTGCCCTCGTCAGTATATTGATTATACGGCGCGATCGTGTCCTTTAGCCCGCCCGTCTCGCGCACGACCGGCACCGAACCGTAGCGGAGCGCAATCATCTGCGACAGGCCGCACGGCTCGAACTGGGACGGCATGAGAAACAGGTCCGAACCCGCGTAGATGCGGTGCGCAAGCCCCTCGTCGAGCTCGATGCGCGCGTGCACGCGATGCGGATACCGCCAGTTCGCCCAGTTCAGCAGATCGACGAAACGCTGTTCGCCCTTTCCGAGGAACACGATCTGCACGTCGCAGCGCAGGATGTCGTCGAGCACGCGTTCGACCAGATCGAGCCCCTTCTGCGGGGAAAGACGCGCGATCATGCCGATGACCGGCACGTCCCGTTCGGCCAGCCCGCATTCGCTCTGCAGCGCTTTCTTGCAGTCCGCCTTGCCCTCGAGCGCATCCGCGCTGAAATGGTGCGTTAAAAACCGGTCGTTGGCCGGGTTGAAGATCGTATAGTCGATGCCGTTGAGAATGCCGGAAAGCGTGTTTTCCCGCGCGCGCATGAGTCCGTCGAGATTCTCGCCGTAATAGGCGGTCTTGATTTCTTCGGCGTAGGTCGGGCTCACGGTGCAGATGCGGTCGGCGAACACGAGCCCGCCCTTGATGAAGCTCATGCACCCGTAGAATTCCAGATAGTCCGGCGTGAAGTACCGTTCGTCCAGGCCCAGCCTTCCCGCAATCTCCCTCCAGGGAAACAGGCCCTGATACTTGAGGTTATGGATGGAAAAGATCGTGCGGATGCGCGCGTATTCGGGGGAATGCGCATACTGCGTTTTCAGCAGCGCTGCAATCGGTCCCGTCTGCCAGTCGTTGAGGTGCAGCACGTCCGGATAGAACCCGAGCCGGGACAGCGACTCCAGCGCCGCGCGGCAGAAAAACGCGAACCGCAGTCCTTCGTTGATGCCGCCTCCGTAGATGTCGTCTGCGTAAAAAAACGATTCGTTGTCGATGAAATAGTAGGTCGCGCCGTTATCCAGCACGCGCTCCACACCGCAGTACACGCGCTCCCAGCCGAAGAGCACCTCAAAGTGGCAGACGTGCTCCATACGGCTTCTCCAGTACTCGTCGATCGCGCGGTATTTCGGCAGCATCACGCGAACGTCCGCCCCCTCGTTCTTCAGCGCGATGGGGAGCGAACCGATCACGTCCGCAAGGCCACCTGTTTTGATGAACGGAACGCATTCGCTCGCGCAAAACAATACTTTCAAAGTCGAACCTCCCCGTATCGGTTTTTCATCGTCGCGCTATGTATTCTGCTCCTTCCGCGGCGGTTCGTATGCAGGCCGTTTCATTCGACCGCAAAGCGGCCGCGCCCGCGCGTCAGATCGTCGTGCCCTTTTTCAAAATGATCGGGAAGCCGTCGTACCCCGTAAGCGTGCGCCCGTCGCGGACGACCACGCCCTTGTCGAGGATCACGTGATCCAGATAGCAGTTTTCGCCGATCATCGCGGCCTGCATGAGGATGCTGTTCTTGACGACCGCGCCCTTTTTCATGGTTACGCCGCGGAAGAGGATGCTGTTTTCCACCGTGCCGTCGACGATGCAGCCGTCGGCCAGCATGGCGTTTTTCACGACCGCGTTCTCGCCGTATTTGGCGCTGGCCTCGTCCTTGACCTTCGTGTAGATTGGATGCGCCGGGTTGAACAGATCGTTTCGCACCTCCGGCTGCAGCAGCGCCAGGTTGTGGCGGTAAAAATCGTTGGCGGAGTCGAGCCGGGCCACGTATCCGTCGTAGCGGTAGCCCATGATCCGGAGCGTCCCGCATTTCTTGAGCAGGATGTCGCGCTCGAAGTCGTAGTCGCCGCGCGCATACGCCTCCTCGATGAGGTACTCGAGCAGCAGCTTGTCGATCACGAACACGCCGCAGCTGCGGTGCGCGCTCCGCGGCCGGTAGGGGTTGATCTCCATTTCCTGAACGCGGCCGCTCTCGTCTAGAACGAGCCGCAGGTCCCTGTTCTGCTCTTCGGACGCGGCCAGTTCGACGTCGTTGTACAAAATCGTGATGTTCGCGCGCGTTTCGACATGCCGCGCGATCATGTCGTTGAACGTCGTGTTGAAGATCGTATGGCTCCCGGTCAGCAGCACGTACTGCTGCGGACAGCGGCGCACGTACCCCATGCAGGAACGGAACGCGTCGATGCTGCCGCGGTAAATCCCGGTGTTCTCCTTGGTCATGAACGGCGGCAGGATAAACAGACCCTCGCGCTTTCTGTGCAGGTCCCATTCCTTGCCCGCGCCGAGGTGGTCCATGAGCGAATGGTAGTTCTTCTGCGTGATGAGCCCCACGCTCGTCACGCCCGAATTCACAAGATCGGAAAGGATGAAGTCGATGCACCGGTAACGCCCCCCAAACGGGACCGCCGCCACGGAGCGCGTGAGCGCGAGATCGCGCATGAGCGGGTTGCCCTCGCTCGTGTAGATGAGGCCGAACGCGTTACTTGTCATAGCATCTTCCCCCGTTCTCGTCCTCGGTCGCGACCGTTCCCTGCGGCAGATACGCGCCGGCGCGGATGCAGATGTCGTTGCCCGCGAGCGTGATGCTGCCGGTAAGCGAGTTGTCCACATGGTCGCCGTGGCGCAGCGGGCCGCCGATGACGGCGCCTTCGCCCACGTGCGCGTTTTCGCCGACGATCGCCTGGTAGACCTTCGCGCCCCGCCCGATCACCGCGCCGGGGAAGATCACGGAATCGTAAACCTCCGCGTCCGGCTCGATCGAAACGTTGTTGAAGAGCACGCTGTGGCGTACCATGCCCTCGACGCGGCAGCCCTCGGTCACAAGGCTCTGCGTGATGGACGCGTTGAAGCCGACGTAGTGCGGCGGCATGATGGGGTTTCGGCTGTAGATGCGCCAGAGCGGATCGTTGAGCGTGAGTTTCGGCGGCGTGGAAAGGATGTCCATGTTCGCCTCCCACAGGCTCTGGATCGTCCCGACGTCCTTCCAGTATCCGCTGAACGGGTACGCGTAGATCGTCTTCACGCCCGCAATCATCGCCGGGATGATGTCCTTGCCGAAGTCGTTGCTGGAGTTGGGGTTCTCGTCGTCCAGGCGCATATAGTCCTTCAGCACGCCCCAGTTGAAGATATAGATGCCCATCGAGGCTTTGTTGGACCTCGGTTCGGCGGGCTTTTCCTCAAACGATACCACGCGGTCGTTCTCGTCCGTGTTCATAATGCCGAAACGGTGCGCCTCCTCCATCGGCACCGGCAGCACGGCGATCGTCGCCGCCGCCTTCTTCTCGATATGAAAACGGAGCATTGTGGAATAGTCCATCTTATAGACGTGATCGCCGGAAAGGATGAGCACGTAATCCGGGTCGAACTGGTCGACGAACTCGCGGTTTTGATAGATCGCGTTCGCCGTGCCCGTGTACCAGCGCCCGTCGACGCCCGTTACGTACGGCGGGAGCACGAACACGCCGCCGTGGACGCGGTCGAGGTCCCAGTGCTGGCCGGTGCCGATATAGGAGTTGAGCGCGAGCGGGCGGTACTGCGTGAGCACCCCGACGGTGTCGATATCGGAGTTGACGCAGTTGCTCAGTGGAAAATCGATGATGCGGTATTTGCCGCCGAACGGAACGGCGGGTTTGGCCATGCTCGACGTAAGCACGCCAAGACGGCTTCCCTGCCCGCCCGCGAGCAGCATTGCGACGATCGTTTTCTTCACGGCTCAGCCTCCTCCTCCATATTCTCATCCGGCAGCGGCTTCGGCTCCAGCGAGAAGCACACCGCGCCGAACGGCGGAATCCGCAGCCGCAGGCGGCAGGGATGTTCGCCGTAGGGCTCGTCCTCCGCCATCGTCGGCGCGTTCGGGTAATCGCCCGTGCCGCCGTAATACGGCGCATCGGAGGAAAACACCTCGGTGTATTCGCCGTACCGCGGCACGCCGATCATGTAATCGCTCCAGGGCAGGGGCGTAAAATTGAAGACCCAGAGCACCGCGTCTCCGGAGCGGTCGGTGCGCAGGAACGAAACGATCGAGTGGATATTGTCGTCCACGCCGCACCACGAAAAACCTTCCCAGCTGTCGTCGCATTCGTACAGCGGCGGGGTCTGCGTATAGAAGCGGTTGAGATCGTGCACGAAGGTCTGCATCTCGGCGTGCTTCGGATAGTCGAGCAGGAACCAGTCGAGCGAATCGTCGTACTTCCACTCGATGAACTGGCCGAACTCGTCCCCCATGAACATCAGCTTCTTGCCGGGATGCGCGAACTGGTAGGCAAACAGCAGCCGCAGCTGCGCGAACTGCTGCCAGTAATCCCCCGGCATCTTCGAAAGCAGGCTCTTCTTGCCGCAGACGACCTCGTCGTGGGAGAACGGCAGGATATAGTGCTCCGAGAACGCGTAGCAAAGCGAAAACGTCAGCTTGTCGTGATGGTATTTCCGGTAGATGCTGTCCATCTCCATGTAGGAGAGAATATCGTTCATCCAGCCCATGTTCCACTTGAACGTGAACCCGAGTCCATCCTCCGACGCGGGCCGCGTCACATACGGATAAGCCGAGCTTTCCTCGGCAAAGAGCATCTTGCCGCCGGGCAGTTCGGCAACCGCGCCGGAGAGCTTGCGGAAGAACTCGACCGCCGCGAGGTTGTCGTGCCCGCCGTAGATATTCGGCAGCCACTCGCCGTCCCGCTTGTCGAAGTCGAGGTAGAGCATACAGCTCACCGCGTCCACGCGCAGACCGTCGAAATGATACTCCTTGAGCCAGAACATCGCACTTGAAAGCAGGAACGACTGCACCTGCGTCTTTTCAAAATCGAAAAGCAGCGTGCCCCACTGCGGCATATCGCTGCGGCGCGGGTCCGGGTGCTCGAAAAGCGGCGTGCCGTCGAAGAGCCGCAGGCCGTGCGCGTCGCGCGTAAAGTGCGCCGGCACCCAGTCCATGATGACGCCCAGCCCCTTCCGGTGCGCCCGGTCGACGAAGTACATCAGGTCCTCCGCCTCGCCGTAGCGCATGGTCGCGGCATAATACCCCGTCACCTGATAGCCCCAGCTCGGGTCGTACGGGTACGCCATCAGCGGCATGAGCTCGATGTGCGTATACCCCATATCGGCGACGTAGTCGATCAGCTCGTGGGCCAGTTCGCGGTATCCCATCCCGCTTTTCCAGGAGCCGAGGTGCACCTCGTAGATGCTCATGGGGCGGTCGTAGGGTTCCTCGCGGGTGTCTTCATACGCCGCGTCGGTCCAGTCGTAGGAGGGCATGTCCCCCACGACGGAGGCCGTCCCCCGCTTCTCGCAGCGAAACGCGAACGGGTCCGCCTTCATGACGATTTCGCCCGTGTAGGTGCCGATCGCATACTTGTAGAGATCGCCTTCGTGCGCAACCCCGACGCAGAGTTCCCATACGCCCGTCGTGCCGGCCCGATGCATTTTGTCGGCTTCGATGTTCCACTTGTTAAACGAACCGACGACGCTGACAAATTCCGCGTTCGGCGCCCATACGGCAAAGCGGTAAATCCGTTCGCCGTATTCGCCGGTCCCGGCATGGCAGCCCAGTTCCAGATATGCCGCAGTGGAGACGCCGCGGTTGAAATAGTAGAGTGCCGTTTCGTCCGTGTATTTGCTCATCCAAACAACCCCCGCGCATTACGCTACATTGTCATAATACCATTATTGGCAAGCAAAGGGAACAGCTTTCTTGTGAAAACCGGCCGGAACGCCGCCGCTTCCGCGTCCGCGCGGCCGCATTCGCTGTTGCAAAGTTTCCGCGCGTATGTGTTATAATGGTTCAGCGCCGCCGCCTTCCGTATGCGCGCGCGGCCGCCGGATGGAGATACTTACATGGAAAACCTGCTGATGTCGTTCCGCGTCGTCGCCCCGCTGATCTTCTATATGTGCGTCGGCCTGCTGCTCCGGAAAACGGGGCTCGTCGGGGACGCCGGGTTCCGCGGCGCGAACCGGATCGTCTTCTACGCCGCGCTGCCGGCGCTCTGCTTTCGCAGCGTCGCCTCGTGCGATCTGGAGGCGATGACCGAAACGCCGTATCTGATCTACATCGCGCTCTCGATTCTGCTTGTGTTCGCACTCGCGCTCCTTCTCGTGCCGCGTTTCTGCCGGGACGATGCACGCAGAGGCGTGCTTATCCTCGGCGTGTTCCGCCCCAACGAGGCCATCTTCGGACTGTCCGTCGCCACGCTGCTGCTCGGCGAGGACCACCTGACCTACATGACGCTCGCGGTTTCGCTGAGCGTCCCGCTGTGCAACCTGCTTTCGGTGATCGTCATGGAGCGGTACCGCGGCGGAAAGCCCGGCCTGGGCAGGCTCCTGCTCCAGATCCTGAAAAACCCGATCCTGATCGGCTGTCTGGCGGGCTTTATCGCAAATCTCGCGGGGCTGCGCCTGCCGGACCTTCTGGAAACACCGCTGAAAAATATCGCCTCGATCACGACCCCGCTGGCGTTCATCGCGCTCGGCGGCACGCTCTCGTTCCGCTCGCTTAGCAAAAACCGCGTCCCGATCGCCGTGGTCACGCTGCTCCGGCTCGTGGTCGTCCCCGCGGCGCTTGTGTCCGCGTTCATCCTGCTGGGGTTCCGCGGCGAACCGCTGGTCGCGGCGCTCGTCCTCTTCGGCGCGCCCACCGCCATGGTCGTCTACAACATGGCGGCCAGCATGGGCGCGGACGACGAACTGGCCGCCTCGCTCGTGGCTTCGACCAGCATATTCTCCGTCGTAACAATGTTTCTCTTTCTCTATGCGTTCCGCGTGCTCGGCCTCTACTGAAGCCGGACGCGGATGATCCTGTTTGAACTGCGTGGTGAACCGATATGACCGAAAAGCTCTATGATCAGGACAGTCATCTGGCGGAAACGACGGCGCGCGTACTCTCCTGCAAGTCCGTAAGCGGCGGGTACGACGTGCTGCTCGACCGCACCGTATTCTTCCCAGAAGGCGGCGGTCAGCCGTCCGACACCGGCCGGATCGCTTCGGCGAACGTGCTGCACTGCCGGGAGGAACGCGGCGAGGTACTTCATCTGACCGACGCGCCGCTTCCGGCCGGGGAGACGGTCCCGGTGCGTCTGGACTGGCAAAAACGCTTCGATTTTATGCAGCAGCACACCGGCGAGCATCTGCTTTCGTTTGCGTTCTATCGGCTCTTCGGCGCGGCGAACGTCGGGTTTCACCTCGCGCCCGATTATGCGACCATCGACTTCGACCGTCCGCTCGGCCGCGAACAGATCGCCGAAGCCGAGCGGCTTGCCAATACCTTCGTCTGGCGGAACCTCCCCGTCACCGCAACGTTCTACGACTCCGAGGAGGCGATCCGGGACCTGCCGCTCCGCAAGCACGCCGAGGGTCTGACCGCGCCGATCCGCATCGTCTCCATCGAGGATGCGGACCAGTGCACCTGCTGCGCGCCGCACTGCTCCCGCACGGGCGAGATCGGCCTGATCTTCGTCGTCGAATCGGCCGCCTACAAGGGCGGAACGCGGATCACGTTTTTCTGCGGTTCGCGCGCACTTTCCCACGCGCGTGCAACGCACGACGACGCGGACGCGATCGCGCGGCGCTTCTCCGCCTCGCGCAGCCACATCGTGGCCGCGGTGGATAAGCTCGCCGACGATTACGGCGCCCTGAAGCGCCGGGAAAAGGAACTCGTCCGCGAACTCAACGGGTATATCGCCGCCTCGCTGGAGGCCGAAGCCGAAGCCGTCGGCCCCTGCCGGCTGATCGTCCGCCTGTTCGACGGAATGGATGCGGAACGGCTGCGCGAGCTTGCGCAGACCGCCGCAACGTCCGGCACGCTCGTGCTGCTCCTTTCCGCGTCCGGCGAAAAGCTCCTCTATGTGTTCGCCGCCGGCGAGGGCTGCCCGGTGACCGTCTCCGATGGAATCGCCGCGGTCAACGCCGCGTTCGGCGGAAGGGGCGGCGGACGCGGCGCGCTCGCGCAGGGCGCCGCGCCGTATGCAAAGGACGCGGCGGACGGCGCCGAACGCCTCCGCAGGGAATTCGCCGCCCGGCTGAACGCGCGCGGCTGAACGGAGTCTACCCCGTAAAAAACGATGCAGTGTCGAGGAGGACCAGCCATGCGACGAAGCGACAGGGAAATCACGGAGGACGCCGCGATCGACCGGATCATACAGTCGTGCGACTGCTGCCGGATCGGCTTTTCTGACGGCGGGGACGTCTATATCGTGCCGCTGAACTTTGCCTACACGCACGCCGGCGGCAAACGAATCTTCTATTTTCACGGCGCTTCGCAGGGCAGAAAGATCCGGCTGATCAAAAGAAATCCGCGCGTCGGATTCGAACTGGACACCGGGCACGCGATCAACCGGGCGGAAACGCCGTGCGGGTTTTCCTTTCGGTTCCAAAGCGTGATCGGCCGGGGCACGGTCTTTCCCGTCGAGGACGAGGCGGAGAAGCAAACCGCCCTGCGGCTCATCATGGCGCATTACAGCGGGCGAAGCGACTGGACGTTCGGCGGCGACGCCGTCGGCCGGTGCGCCGTCTTTCGGCTGGAGGCGGACGAACTGACCTGCAAGGAGCATTTATAAAAAACGCGGCCGCGGAGCGAAACGCTTCGCGGCCGTTGCTTGTCGATCAAGTGGGGGCGTTGGAGGCTCTGTATCCAAACCACCGCTCAGGGCCGTAACGGCCCTGAGAACCCACTTCCGCAAACGTCCCGGAAGGGCGTTTGCGGAGTCAGGGATTCCCAGGGAACACGTCCCCTGGGCGGGGTGCAGGGGTGAATCCCCTGCAAAAGATTTTTTGACGGAACAACCGCTCTTGAGCTCTCGTCCTTCGGACTCCCGGGCGGCAAAGAGCCCAAAGTAAGGGCTGGCACCGCAGGCATCCAAAGTTCCAGTGGAACTTTGGAAGGCTTGAACGGGCGGTCATTTATGGCCACCCCGTAAACCCCTGCGAGGCACCCCGTTTCTGTTACTCCCCCGCCGCCTTCGGCCGTCCTTTGTCAGGAGCGGCGCCCGAGGACCAGCCGGCTGAGCAGAATCAGCAGGCACGCGCCGCCGACCGCGATCAGAAACCCGACGAAGGTCGCCGTGTTGGCGGAGCTGATCCCAAGCAGACTCGCGATCCAGCCGCCGAGAAAGCTGCCGACGATGCCCACGATGATGTTGCGCAGAAGTCCGCCCTTGCCGTGCATGATCTTGCTCGCAAGCCAGCCGATGATCGCGCCAAGGAACAGCCAGGCGATCACGTTCCAGAAACCCATATGCTCCGTCCCCCTTTTCGTTCGCTTTGCGTATTTTATGCCGTTTTCGGACGATTGATTGCGGCTCTGTACAAAGGAATTATACAGGATTTTCCCGTCCGGCACAAGGACGGCCGCGGCGGCGGCCGCCCCTTCCGCCGGCTATGCTTTTTTGCGCGAACGAAACGATCAACGCTTCACGATGCGGTAATAGGTCTTCGCCGTCATCCGATAGATCCAGAAGTACAGCAGCGCAAACGCCGCAAGCGTGCCGCCGATGCAGCAGAGCACGAGCCCCCAGTCGTAGAGCATGAAGGTTTTGAGCATCCGCGCCATGATGCGGGACGCAAAGATCATGTGCAACGCGGTCGCCGCCAGCGGCAGGAAGAACACCCACAGCACCTGCCGGTCGATGGTTCGCTTCACCTGCCGGTCGTCCATGCCGACCTGCTGCAGGATCTCAAACCGCTCCTTGTCCTCGTAGCCCTCGGTCACCTGCTTGAAGTAGAGGATCAGCACGGCGACGGCGAGGAACAGCGCCGCAAAGAACGCGCCGAGAAACAGCAGCCCGCCGTAGAACCCGTAGCCGTCCTGCCGCGCCGTAAAGATATCCGACACGATCAGGTTCGGCCGCTCGGAAAACGATTCGTCGTAATGGTCGCGGATCGACTGAATGAACGCGAGGCAGTCTTCCTCGCTTCCGTCCACGTCTAGGCGGATGCCGCCGTCGAAGCACAGCAGCGTCGGCATTTCGACGAACACGCTGTCTTCCTGCACAAGATTGTTCCGCTCATACTGCTCCCCTTCCGGCAGTTCGTAGATCAGCTTGTCAGGGTCGGCGCCGATCGTCACGCCGCACGCGTCGGCCAGCTCGTGGAGCTTCGCGTCGTAGGAAACGATCTCCTCGTCCGTCGCGTTCTTAGGCAGATTGACGACCGCGTCGAAGGGGTACATGCCGCGCATCATGTCCTCGCGGCCGAGGTAGAGCGAAAGCGTCCCCGAGACGGTCACGACGAGCATCGTCGAGAGGACGCAGATCGTCGCAAGCCCGCGCGCGTTCTGCCGCATGCGGTGGAACATGCCGGACACGGTCACGAAATGCTCCGGCCGGTAGTAGAAGCGTTTCCTGCGCCGAAGCAGCCGCAGCACGGCGATGCTCCCGCAGATGAACAGCAGGTACGTGGCGATGATGACCAGGATCGCCAGCGGAAAGAACACGCCGAGCGCGATGCCCGGCACGTCGACGGTCCAGGCAAAATAGTACGCCGCGCCGAGCAGCAGCGCGCCGGCGACCGCCGCGGGAACAAGGCTCTTTTTGTCCTTCTCGCCGCGCTTTTCGCTCGAAAGCAGCGCGACCGGGCTGGCCAGATGCATGCGCACGAGGTTCGTAACCGACGTGACAAGAAAGATCGCCATGAACAGCCCGAGCGTAAGCGCGTACGCGACCGGCGGGATGGCGAACGAGCTTCCGGGCGCCGCGTGGATCAGCCGGATGAGCAGCAGAAACAGCAGCCGCCCGAACACCAGCGCGAACGCGGCGCCGCAGAGCACCCCGCCGCCGATGACGAAGCAGTTCTCCCAAACGAGCACGCGGCCGACGTTCCTCTTGTCGAGCCCGAGGATGCCGTAGAGCCCGAACTCCTTCTTCCTGCGCTTGATGAGGAAGTTGTTGATGTAGAGCATGAACAGGAACGTGAACAGCCCGAACACCACGAGCCCGAATCCAAAAAGCATCGTCGCACTCCGGCCCGTAGGGACGTTTGTAAGGCTTTCGCAGAACAGCAGCCCCGCAATCAGCAGAAACACGCCGCTCATGACCGCCGTCGCAACGAGATACGGCAGATATGTAACGCGGTTTCTGCGCACGTTGGACAGCGCGAGGCGAAAATAGAAGAACCTACGCAATGTCCGCACCCCCGAGCACCGAGAGGTTGGAAACGATGCGCTCGAAAAACGCACGGTTCGTCTCATCGCCGCGGTACAGCTGCGAAAACAGCGCGCCGTCGGAGATGAAGAGCACCCTGGACGCGTAGCTCGCCGCCATCGCGCTGTGCGTCACCATCAGAATCGTCATGCCGGACGCGTTGAGGCCGGCAAACTGCCCGAGCAGCGCGGCGGACGAGCGGGAATCCAGCGCGCCCGTCGGCTCGTCGGCAAGCAGAATGCGCGGCTCGGTGATCACCGCGCGCGCGATCGCCGCGCGCTGCTTCTCGCCGCCGGACACCTCGAATGGGTACTTATCGAGCAGCGGCAGGATACCCAGCCGCTCCGCAACGGGGCGGACGCGCTTCTCCATCTCCTTCACCGGCGTCTGCATGAGCACGAGCGGCAGCAGAATGTTGTCCTTGAGCGAAAACGTGTCCAGGAGGTTGAAGTCCTGAAACACGAACCCGAGATGCCTGCGCCGGAATTCGGAGAGATCGCGGTCGCGGATCGAGGAAAAGCTCTTCCCGTCGAGCAGCACGTCGCCCGCGGACGGCTTGTCGAGCGAGGCGAGGATGTTGAGCAGCGTCGTCTTCCCGCTGCCGCTCGGGCCCATGATCGCCGCGAACTCGCCCTCCGCCACCTCGAAACTCACGTTTCGAAGCGCCACGCACTGACGCAGTCCGAGCTTTGTATTGTAGATCTTTCCGAGTCCCTTCGCTTCAAGCAGCGCCATAAAAAATCCTCCACTGATGCAATGATGCGGCTATCGTACAAAAACCGGAGACCGCCCGCCATCGAATGGCCTTACGATCCCCGGTCCAAACCTTACAATTCCGTCACATCTCCCTTAACTCATCCCGCTCCGGGAACCGCAGCCGCACGGAAGTGCCCTGATTGAGCTCCGATTCCACCGTCACGCGGATGGAGAGCGCGTCCGCCGTCCGTTTGACCAGATACAGCCCGATGCCGCTCGCGCGATTGTCCATGCGCCCGTTGTAGCCCGTGTAGCCCTTTTCGAAGATGCGCGGCAGGTCCTCTTTGCGGATGCCGATGCCCGTGTCGCTCACCACGAGGTCCTTTCCGTCCATATGGATGCGCACGCCGCCGCTGTGCGTATACTTGACCGCGTTGGACAGAAGCTGCCCCAGTATGAACCCGAGCCACAGGGAGTCGGACGGCACGTCGGTTGCAAGCGGCTCCACGGCGACCGAAAGCCTGCCGTAGACGAATAAAAGCGAGTACTTCTTCACCGCCGCGCGCGCGATTTCGTTTAAGTCGCACCGCTCGATGACGAGATCGTTTGCAAGATCGGAGAGCTTGATAAACCGGAGCGCAAGGTCGGCATACTGCTCCACCTTGAAGAGCTCCTGTCGCATCAGACGCGCGTTTTCGTCGTCCCGCCCGGCCAGCAGCAACCGCATGGCGGAGATCGGCGTCTTGATCTGGTGCACCCAGAGCGTGTAGTATTCGCGCTGCTCGTTCAGCGCGAGTCTGTCGCGTCTGCCCTGGTCTTCGCTCTCCCGCGCCAGCATGCGCACAAGCGCGTCGTAATCCGCACTCAGCGCGTCGAGCGGCTCCGGCAGCGCCTGCGGCAGAAGCGCCGCGCGCAGCCGGATCTGCCGCAGCAGGCGGCGCTTTCTGCGGTAGCGCGCGCCGTCCGAGGCGAGGACGATTGCAAAGCAGAACGTGATCAGGACCGTTTCGTACCGCACGTAGACCGCGTCCTGCTCCGCCAGAAGTCCCAGCGCCAGCACGATTGCGATCGAGCAGCCGTACAGCGCGATCAGCGCGCGGCGGGCCGAAAGATAATCCCAGAGTCTACGCATCGATCGAATACCCCTGCCCCTTGTGCGTCTTCACGCATTCGCCGAGCCCCGCCTCCGAAAGCGTTTTGCGGAGGCGGTTGACGTTGACCGTGAGCGTGTTGTCGTCCACGAATTCATCGCTGTCCCAGAGCCGGAGCATGAGCTCCTCGCGGCTTGCAATGCCGCCGCGCTTTTCCAGCAGCGTCCGCAAAATGCGCGATTCGTTCTTCGTCAGTTCCACGCGCCGCCCGCCGGCAAAGAGGCAGGATGCGGCCGCGTCGAACTCCGCGCCGCCCACGCGCATGCGCGTCTGCGGTTCGTAATCGTACGCGCGCCGCAGCACGGCCTGCACCTTCGCGATCAGCAGTTCCGGATCGACCGGCTTTGCGATGTAGTCGTCCCCGCCCGTGCCGATTGCCATGACCACGTCCGCCGTGTCCGAGCGCGACGAGAGAAACACGACCGGTACCCTGGACGTTTCGCGGATCTTCGCGCACCAGTAGTAGCCGTTATAGTACGGAAGCGAAACGTCCATGATCACAAGCTGCGGCTTCAGCGCCCGGAATTCCCCGGGAATATCGGCAAAATTCTCCGCAACGCGCGCCTCGAAGCCCCAGCGCTCCAGCGCGCGCGCCGCCGCGAAGGCGATCACCTCGTCGTCCTCCACGATCAGGATGCGAACCATTTCCCCACGCGCCCTCCTTTCGTCCGGCAGCATTCCGCTGTATGAGCCATATCATACACTTTGCGGATCGATTCGGCAAGCGCGCGGCGCGGGCGGGCCGAAAACCCGTTCCGATCCGCCGGAAAGCGACATTTTTTGCGGGGCGGCCGCCCCCTCCGTTTCCCGCTGATGCAGGCGTTCGAACGGTAAAACGCATGGGAAAGCCGCTCCAAAGAGCCGTTTCGGCAGCTTTGCGCCGCTTCGCGCGAGAAGTATACAATATATTCGTCCCGGCGGCATTGACACGTTCGCCTCTGAACCGCTACGATGAAATCGGAACGGAAAACCATTCAACGGACGGAGGCGGGAACCCCGAGCATGCTGATTCTGATCGTAAATCCGGGCGCCACATCCACAAAGATCGCCGTCTACCGGGACGAGGAGGAGCTCTTCCGTGAAAACATCCTCCATTCCCCCGCGGAGCTGGCGGGTTTTGAGCATATCGTCGATCAGTTTGCCTTCCGAAAAACGCTTGTGCTGAAAACGCTCGCGGGCCGCGGCTACCGGATGAGCGATTTCTCCGCCGTCTGCGGACGCGGCGGGCTGCTGCGGCACGTCCCGTCCAGCACGTACGCGATCGGCGGCGCGGTGATCGCCGATATCCTCCATCCGCCCTACGGCGAGCACGCCTCGTCGCTCGGCCCGCTGATTGCGAAGGCACTGGCGGACGCGGCCGGCATCCCGGCCTATCTGGTCGACCCCGTTTCGGTGGACGAGATGATCCCCGTGGCGCGGGTCTCCGGACTTGCCGGCATGGAGCGCGAGAGCTTCTTCCACGCGCTCAACCAAAAGGCCGTCGCGCGCAAAGCCGCAGGACTGCTGAACAAACCGTATGAGCAGGTCAACCTCATCGTCGCGCATATGGGCGGCGGCGTTTCGGTCGCCGCGCACGAAAAGGGGCGCGTCGTGGACCTGTTCAACGTTAAGGACGACGGGAGCTTTTCGATGGACCGCGGCGGCGCGCTGCCGGTGGGCGCAGTCGTCGGCCTCTGCTTCTCCGGCAAAACCAGGCAGGAGATCAAGAAGCTGCTCGGGACGGAGGCCGGCGTGTTTTCCTACCTCGGCACAAGGGACTTCCGCGAGGTGGAGGAACGCGCGTTCTCCGGCGAGAAGCAGGCGAAGCTGATCTTCGACGCGCTGGCCTACCAGCACGCAAAGGACATCGGCGCGCTCGCGGCGGCGCTCCGCTTCGAGGTCGACGCGATCGTCTATACGGGCGGCATCGCGAATTCCGAACGCTTCTGCGACGCGATTACCGCGTACGTCGGCCGGATCGCGCCGATTCTGCGTCTCCCGGGCGAGGAGGAGATGCGCGCGCTTGCGGAAGGCGCGCTGCGGGTGCTGCGCGGAGAGCCGGCAAAGGAGTATACTGTATGAAACGGACGCTTTCATCGCTTGCCGCCCGCGCCGGCGGACTTGGCGCGCGGGTCGCGGTCGCCGCCGCGCACGACGGCGACGTGCTTGCCGCCGTTACGGCGGGCGCGCAAAACGGCGTATGTTCGGCGCTGCTCTTCGGCGACGGCGGACGCATCCGCGAAACGCTCCGTTCGCTTTCCTGCGAGCCGGACGCGTTTGAGATCGTCGAGTGCGCGGACGGCGAGGCGTGCGCGAAGGCCGCCGTGCAGGCCGCCGCGGACGGGCGGGCCGATGTCCTCATGAAGGGCGCGCTCAGCACGACGGTTCTCATGCGTGAGGTCGTGCGTTCGCCGCTCATGAACGGGCATCTCCTTTCGCACGTGATGCTCTACGAGCTGCCCTCGTTCGGCCGGCTGCTCGCCAACACCGACGGCGGGCTCAACCCCGCGCCCGATCTGGAGCGGAAGAAGGCCATCCTCGAAAACGCAGCCCGGCTCCTGCGCCTGCTCGGTTACGAACGGATCGTCGCGGCGTGCATCAGCGGCAGCGAGGTCGTCAGCGAAAAGATCCCTTCGTCGACGGACGCAAGGGCGCTCGCCGAAATGGACTGGTCGGCGTATTCCATGACGGTGTTCGGCCCGGTGGGGCTCGACCTTGCCGTCAGTCCGGCCGCCTGCGCGCACAAGGGCTACGACGCCCCCGGCGCGGGGCATGCGGACATACTGCTCATGCCGAATTTTGAAACGGGCAACTGCTTTGGCAAGTCGCTCACGTACTTTGCCAAAGCGCGCTCGGCGGGACTCGTCGTCGGTGCGCGCTGCCCGATCGTACTGGTTTCCCGCGCGGACACGGCGGAGGCGAAGCGCGTCTCCCTCGCACTCGGCGCGATTGCTGCAAAAGGAGGAACGATCTAGATGGAATCTGCAACCCGACGGCTGCTCACGGGCAACGAAGCCGTCGCGCGCGGCGCGTACGAGGCGGGCGCGCGCGTCTGTTCGGCATATCCCGGCACGCCGAGCACCGAAATCTTTGAAAACCTCGTACGTTACAGGGACGTTCTCTACGCCGAATGGGCGCCGAACGAAAAGGTGGCCGTCGAGACGGCGTACGGCGCGTCGATCGCCGGCGCGCGTTCGCTCTCGGCCATGAAGCACGTCGGGGTCAACGTGGCGGCGGACCCGATCTTCACGGCGGCGTACAACGGCGTCGGCGCGGGGTTCGTGATCGTCTCGGCGGACGACCCGGACATGCACTCCTCTCAGAACGAGCAGGACAACCGCCGGTACGCGCCCTTTGCCAAAATTCCCCTGATCGAGCCCTCCGATTCGCAGGAGTGCAAGGATTTCATGCGGGAAGCGTACGCGGTGTCCGAACGGTTCGACCTGCCGGTGCTGTTCCGCATGACGACGCGCGTGTGCCACTCGAAGAGCCTCGTCTCCTTCGGCGAGCGCGCCGAAGCGCCGGCAAGGCCGCCGTACGAGCGCGACGCGGCGAAGTTCGTCTGCACGCCGGCCAACGCCCGGCGCCACCGGCCCCTGCTCGAGGAAAAGCTCAAAGCGCTGGAGGCGTACTCAAACGAAAGCCCCCTCAACGTCACGGACCTGCGCGGACCGAAGATCGGCGTGATCTCCGCCTCCATCGCCTACCAGTACGCCCGTGAGGCGTTCCCCGAGGATACGTCGTTTCTCAAGCTCGGCTTCACCTGGCCGCTGCCGATGGACCGCATCCGCGCATTCGCCGCGAAGGTGGAAACGCTCTACGTCATAGAGGAGCTTGACCCGTTCATGGAGGAGCAGATCCGGGCCGCCGGCATTCCGTGCATCGGCAAGGCGGTCATCCCGGATATGTTCGAGCTCAACCCCGAAATCGTGCGCCGTGCGGTGTTCCATCAGGAGCCGGAGACCGTACGGGTCGACTGCCCCGTCGTGCCGCGCCCGCCGGCGCTCTGCCCCGGCTGTCCGCACCGCGGGTTCTTCTACGTGATGGGGAAACGGGAGAATTTCGTGATCGCGGGCGATATCGGCTGCTATACGCTCGGCTGCGCAGCGCCGCTCTCCGCGATGGATTCGGTCGTCTGCATGGGCGGCGGCTTCTCGGTCGGCATGGGCATGGCGAAGGCGTTCGAGGCGCTCGGGCAGACGGACAAAAAGGTATTCGGCGTGGTCGGCGACTCCACGTTCTTCCACAGCGGCATGACGGGCGCGGCCGAAATCCTCTATAACAAGGGCCGCATCATCCCGTGCGTACTGGATAATTCCATCACGGGCATGACGGGGCACCAGGACAATCCCGGCAGCGGGTACACGCTTTCCGGCGAGATCGCCGCGCGCATCCGCATCGAGGACGTGCTCCGCTCGTTCGGGTATGAAACCGTGATCGTCGTCGATCCGCAGGACCTCGCTGCCATGCAGAAGGCGGTCGACGACGCGCTCGCAAGCGATGCGCCCGCGGCAATCGTCGTGCGGCGGCCGTGCCTTCTGATCAAGCGCATCCGGCACGACACCGGCAAATGCGTGGTAGACGCGGAGAAATGCCGCGCCTGCCGGCTCTGCCTCAAAGTCGGCTGTCCGGCGATCAGCCTTCAGGGCGGCAAGGCGAAGATCGACCGCACGCTCTGCACCGGCTGCACGGTCTGCGCGCAGGTGTGCCGGTTCGGCGCCATCGCGCGCGAGGACTCCCCCGCCGCGAAGAAGGAGGTAAGACCATGACGAACCCGACCAGTATCCTTCTCGTCGGCGTCGGCGGGCAGGGAACCATCCTGATGAGCAGAGCGCTGACCGCGGGACTTGTCAGCGCGGGCTTCGACGTGAAGATGAGCGAGGTGCACGGCATGGCGCAGCGCGGCGGATCGGTTTCCACGCAGGTGCGCTACGGCGAAAAGGTCTATTCCCCGATCATCGGACACGGAGAGGCGGACGTGCTCGTGGCGTTTGAGAAGATGGAAGCCGTGCGCTACGCGGCGTTTCTCAGGCCCGGCGGGACCGCCGTGATCAACGACTGCGAGATCCTGCCCCTGCCGGTCGCAACGGGCGCGGCCGAATATCCGGCGCATCCGATCGAAGCCATGCAAAACGCGTTCCGCACGATCGTCATTCCAGCGTCGGACATCGCGGAGCGCCTCGGAAACCCGAAGTGCACAAACATCGTGCTGCTCGGCGCGCTCGTCGGCGCGTTCGGCCTCGGCGGTATCGACTGGAAGGCCGCTTTGGCCGAAACGATCCCGCCGAAGGTACTGGAAGTGAATCTGGCCGCGTTCGACGCGGGACTTCGATACGGAGGATGACGCTATGGTGTCTCAGGCGATGCGGGAAATCGGCTGCAGGCGTTCCGCCATCCGCGAGGCATACGAATACGGCCTCCGCCGCGCGGCGGCCGTCGGCGCGGAGCGCGTGTTCGATTTCTCGCTGGGCAACCCTTCGGCTCCCCCGCCGCCCGAGACGATTGCGGCGTTTCTCGACGTGCTGAGCACGTGCAGCCCCGACCAGGCGCACGGCTATACGGTCGCGCCCGGTTCGCCGGAGACGCGCGAAGCGGTCGCCGCGTCCCTGAACCGCCGTTTCCAGACGGATTTTTCCGCGCGGAACCTGTACCTCACCTGCGGCGCCGCCGCCGCGCTTTCGATCGTGTTCCGCGCGCTCACGATCGACGGCGATTCGGAATTTCTGGCGTTCGCGCCGTTCTTTCCGGAATACGAATGCTTTGCGCGCACGGCCGGGGCGCAGTTTGCCGCGATCCCCGCCGACACGCATCGCTTCCAGATCGATTTCGACCGTCTCGAGCGGGCGCTCGGTCCGCACACGCAGGGCGTGATCGTCAATTCGCCCAACAACCCCTCCGGTGTGATCTATTCGGAGCAAACGCTCAGAACGCTCGCACAAATCCTGAAACGAAAGTGCGAAGCGTTCGGCCACCCGATCTATCTGATCTCGGACGAACCCTACCGCGAGCTACGGTATACCGACGAGCGGATCCCGTTTATCACCGAGCTCTACGACGCCGCGATCGTCTGCTATTCCTACTCCAAGAGCCTGTCCCTTCCGGGCGACCGCATCGGATACGCGCTCCTCGGAACCCGCATGCCCGATTTCGACGACGTCTACGGCGCGATCGCGGGCAGTGCGCGCATCCAGGGTTACGTGTGCGCGCCCGCCGTACTGCAGCGCGTGATCGAGCGCTGCTCCGCGCTCGACGTGCTTCCCGATCTCTCCGGCTACCGCCGGAACCGCGACGCGCTCTGCGGCGGCCTGACCGGGACCGGCTACCGCTGCGTGCCGCCGGACGGCGCGTTCTATCTTTTCGTGGAGGCCCCGGGCGGCGACGGCGACGCGTTTGCCGCGCTTGCGCGCAGCGAGGACATCCTCGTCGTTTCCGGCCGGAGCTTCGGCTGCCCCGGTTTCGTCCGGGTCTCCTACTGCGTGCCCCACGAGATGATCCTGCGCGCGATGCCGGGCTTTCGGCGGCTGTACGAAAGAGCACGCGCGCGCTGACCGGCCGGGTCCGCACCGGAAACGAACGGTCCCCCACCGCAAAAGGCGCCGCTGCGAACCAACTGGTTCGCAGCGGCGCTCAGCCTATCAACAAAGTTCCAGTCAAATTGCTGCGCTGATTTGAAAATGTAAAAATGAAAGTTCGACCAAGCAATTTGTCAAAACCAGCGGCGTGCACGGTGGGTTTGACACGCTTCATGCAGCAAAACCGACAGCCGGCGCAGCCGACCGAGGTCGATGCTGCATGAAGATTCCCGCCACGGCGGCTTCCATCGAAAAACCAAGGTTTTTCGATGGTCTGAAAAGCGCCGCCGCGAACCAACTGGTTCGCGGCGGCGCTTTTCGTTGAATCGTAAGGGGGGGTCGATTCAACAGTTACGATTCGCTTGCCTCGCTGAGCGCGGTAAACGCATCCATCAGACTCGTCACGTCGTCGGCGCTGACGAGCAGACCGTCCGCGTCCGTGAACGAAACGCGGTACGCGTCGCTGCCGTAGCGGGCAAGCGCAAGCGTCATGGTCGCGTATGTTTCGGTGTTGCGATGGAACGTTACGCTGACCTCGGGGAGGCCTGCCGCGTCGCCGTCCGCGGTGTCGCCCGTCCACGTCAGACCCGTGAGCGTGCTGAGGAACGCCTCGGCCGTTTCCGAATCGAGCGCGGCGCCGTCGAGCGTGTAGGCGTACGTTTCGGTGGCATCGCCGTCCTCGTTCGCGGTCGTCTCAATCGTTATGCCGATCGTATGGCTTACGCCGTCGATCGTCACGTCGAGCGAATCCACCGTGCTCATGCTCATATCGCACACGCTGTCGGAGCGCAGGGAGGCATAGCCGGCCGTGAGCAGCGAATCCGCCAGCGACGCGTCGATCGTGTACACCATGTCGGAATCGCCGAGGCGCGCATAGCAGTAATCCCCGACATAGGAGCCGAGCTCGAGCGTATACGTCCGCTCCTCGCTCGTGGTCGTCGTCACGGGATTGCCGCTCGAATCCGTGTCCCCGGTTGCGGTCGTCACGTCCGCGTAGTACGCAACGCGCACCGTCGCCGCGGGCTCCAGCAGACCGTAGATGCCGAGCGATTCCTGGTCGGCGTTGTAGCTCACGCATGCGCTCCAGGTCATGTCGTTGAGCGAATCGATGAGCGACTCCACCTCGTCGGTTCCCAGCGGCAGCACCGTCTCGTTCTGATTCAGATACCAGACCACCGAATCGGAGTACGACAGGTGCGCGTCCTCATCGTAATAGATGGAGACATCCTTCGCCTCGGCGTCGATCGCAATGCTCTGCACGTCCTTCAGCTGCGGGATATCCTCCTCCTCCACGATGTCGAAGAGTCCGTTCGAGAACGCGTCCGACAGCGAGGAATCCACCAGATACACCGTGCCGGAATCGTCCGCGGAGAGGTAGTACTCATAGGTAAGATCGTTTTCGTCCCCGACCGAATAGACGTACTGGTTGCCGTCCGCGTCGGTGACGGTCACGCTCACGTCCGGATCGTCCAGTCCGTAATCGGCCACATCCCCGCCCGCGAACGAGCGCGTCGGAGACAGCGCCGCGACGGCGGCCGCCATCTGCGCGGGATAGGTCTGGTCGAGCGGGAACGACGAATCGTCGGCGTACTCCCAGTCGGACGAGCTGTCCGTACGGGTAAGACACACGGTTTCGCCGTCATAGACGTATTCCATCGAGCGGATATCCGTGCTGGCGGGCTTTGCGATATCGACCGTCTCCTCCGTATCCTCGCTCGAAGCGGTGTCCTCGTTTTCCGTATTGATATGGCTCAGCAGCAGATACCCGCCGACCGCGACAACCAGCACGCAGCCGAGCAGCAGGAGCCTGAATCCGCGCTTCATCTGTCCATTCGCCTCCCCCGGCTTAAATTCCGTTCCGCGGCGGTTTCCGCGCCGCGCGCTTCCTTCAGAAACGTCGTTCTCATCTGCGTTTCCTCCTGACCACGACCACGATGCCGGCGGCAATCAGCGCCAGCGGCAGAGCCGCCACAAGGATCAGACTCCAGTGGTTCGCGGCCGCCGTCGGTACGGTCAGCTGTTCGCCGCTGAGCGATTTTGCGTGGATGCTGATCGTGTTCTCGCGTTCACACATCCAGTCGAGAGAATTGAGCAGCAGGTCGGTGTTCGCACCGGACACCATCTCGTCGACGTCGGAATCGAACATCATGGAGGTGGTGTACCAGACGATACGCGCCTCCTTGCTGCCGGAGGTATCGGAAATCGCCACACCCAGCGCGAACGGACCGTCGATATCGCCGTCCTCCTTGTCATACGAGGTCATGTTGTAGCCGGCGATCTTGGAGTACGAATCCGACGACGTTTTCAGTAGCTTCGTCACGCTCAGACCGTCGCGCAGATCGTCCGCCACCACGAGCCCCTGGGCGACCGGCATCAACACATAGTAACTGCCGTCCTTGAGCGGCGAGGTGATATCGTGCGACGTAATGCTCGGCAGCAGGTAATGGTTGTACCCGCGCACCGAATAGGAACCGTCGCTGTCCACCACGATGCCGTCCACGCGCGAAACGCCGTACTCGCTCATCAGCGCCGCGAGGTTTGGCATCTCGGTTTCCGTATAATCCGTTACAAGCAGCATGCGTCCGCCGTTTTGCAGGTAGCTGAGGATCGTAGCCTCCTCGTCGCTCGAGATATCCGTCTGCGGCGAGGCGATGATCAGGCACGAGCAGTCGTCCGGCACGCTTTCTTCCGTAAGCAGGTTCAAATCCTCAAGCTCGATGTTCTCTCCCGCGATCGCATCCTCCTCGTCGGAGCCGAGCCCCTGTTCGCCGTGGCCCTGCAGTTGATACGCCACCGGCAGATCCTCGCTGGTCACATAGTCGATCGCGCTCGTGATCTCGCTCTCGCCGTTGAAGGTGGTGGTCGTTTCGCCGGTCGTGTAGTAGCTGCTGTAATCCGTTTCGTAGATATCGTAGTAGCTTACATAGCGGCTGCGTTCGCCGCAGACCAAAAGCAGGCTGTTTTCATACACCGAGTCGCTCGTATACTGCGAGACGAAATTCGGAGAGACGACGGGGTCGATCGTTTCGACCTGAATGTGACTGCTGCCGCCTTTG